>NZ_JBEYSJ010000037.1:0-91921 GCF_040704195.1 Amycolatopsis sp. NPDC047767 | reverse complement strand
AGCAACACCGACCGCACCGCAGCCCTTGCACCCTGGCTCCAGCACTACAACACTCAACGCCGCCACAGCGCACTCGGCGGGCATCCACCCACCAGTCGACTGCCACCAACCTGACGGCCGAATACACCTAGTGCCCGCTGCAGCACGACGTGCGGGCCGCCGCGACGTAATGCGGGTCGTGCCACCAGAAGGCGGCGTTGGCGGGGTGGTCGGGGACCGGCGCGAGCCGCGGGTTGACCGCGGCCGTGGTCGGGACAGAGGTGAACGGCGCCAGCAGGTCGTCCACCGTGTGCTCGCGGCCGGCCACCAGGGTCCGGCGGACGTCGGCCGCGGCGGTGATGTCGGTGAGCGGGTCGGCGCCGAGGACGACGAGGTCGGCGTAGCAGCCGCGGGCGATGCGGCCCAGGGGTTCGCCCAGGACGTCGCCGGCGATGCTCGTGGCGGTGGTCAGCGCTTCGTACGGGGTGAAGCCGTACTCGACCATCGCGCGCAGGTTCATGTGCGTACTCACGGCGGTGTGGTCGATGGGGGAGTCGGTGCCGGTGACGACCCGCCCGCCGCCGCGCAGGATCGCGGCGGCCTGGGTGACCTGGCGGCGCAGGTTGTCGAGCAGCGCGGTCTGGTCGGCGGATTTCGCGGCGGTGACGGAGTTCTGCAGCGAGGTGTACTCCCACGCCGGGTACAGCGTGCGCACGCGGCGGTCGGTCACGAGGCTGGTGTCGTCGCGGAACAGGGCGCTGGCCGCGAACAGCGTGGGCGTACGTGCGGCGCCGCGGCGGACGAAGGGCGCCACCACGTCGTCGTAGCCGGAGCCGAGCAGCGACACCGTGCGCGAGTAGCCGAGGCGGTTGGTGGCGCCCATGTGCTCCATCCCGTCGCCGCCGAACGCGAGCGCCGGGTGGTGGTAGTGCGACGTCACGGGCAGCCGCCGCGCGTGGGCCCAGTCGATCACGCGCCGGTGCATCTCGGGGCTGAGCCGGACGTAGGCCTTCATCAGGTCGTAGTCGAGCTTCTCGGCGCGATCGAGCTCGAGCTCCAGCTGGCGCTCGTCGAACGTCGGGCGCATGAAGTTGTAGTAGATGCGCGAACCGTCGATCGCCTCGCCGGTCGCGAAGTACCGCGGCCCGAGGCGCGCGCCGGACTGGATCGACTCGCGTTCCTCCACCATGTGGTACGCCGGGCTGCCGGGGGAGCGGGTCGTGGTGAAACCGAGCGAAAGCCACAGCCGGCCCTGGCGGTCGCCGTAGCCGTAGCCCTGCATCTGGCGGTGGTTGTGCATGTCGATCATGCCGGGCACGACCACGCCGTCGCGCGCGTCGACGACCGTGCCGTCGAGCCCGCTGCCCGCGCGTTCCACGCTCGTGATCCGGCCGCCGTCCACCACGATGTCCACATCGGACCGCAGTGTGCGTGAGGTGCCGTCCCACATCCGGCCGGCGCGCACCACCACGCGGCCGCGGCTGCGGGCGTTGATCCAGGTCAGGTTCGTCGGCACGGTGCGTGGCTTCCCACCGGACGCCGAGACGAGCCGCAGCCGGCCGTTGCTGAGGTACAGCACCGTGCGCGAGTCGCCGCTCCAGCTCGGCGCGTCGGTGACCTCGTCGGTGACCTGCCGCGGTTTTCCGGCGAAGGTGCCGTCCGCGTGCACGTCCACGACGTAGAGCACGCTGGCCACCACGAACGCCATCCGCCGCCCGTCCGGGGACCACACCGGCCCGTCGTCACCGCGGGTCTGGATCGAGCGGTCCGGCATCGGGTCGACGTAGCGGCCCTCGCCCGTGGCGACGTTCACCAGCAGGATCTTGCTGAGCCCCTCGCGGTAGCGCGCGGAGAACGGCTTCACCGCGGCCAGCGCGATCACCCGGCCGTCGGCCGACCACGTCGGGCGCCCGGGCTCGAACGTCGCGGTGAAGATCTGCCGCACCGCGCCCGACGCGACGTCGACGGTGTGCAGCGCGCCGGTCTGGTCGAGGAACGCGATCTTCGTGCCGTCGGGAGACCAGGTGCCCGAGACGGCGGCGAGGTCGGGCAGGTTCGTCAGCTGCCGGTCCTGCCCGGTTTTCAGATCGCGGATCCACAGGTCGAGCGTGCCGCCGCGGTCGGTCGAGTACGCGAGCCGCGTGCCGTCGGGTGACCACGCGGGATCGCTCTTCCACCAGCCGTCGCCGGTCAACGGACGCGGTGGCCGGCCGAGCTCCATCACCTGGATGTCGTTGAGCGCCCGGAACGCGACACTGCGGCCGTCGGGCGAGAGCACCGGGCTGCCGATGCCGAGCACCGGATTCGCCTTGGCCGAGGTGAAGTCACGCGGCCGCGCGTGGACGGGCCCGCCGGCGACCGTGACCGGAGCGGTGAACGGCACGTCCGTCGCCGCGCCGCCGCCGAGGCTGCGGCGCCGCAGCGCGCCGTCGGCGGTGTAGAGGTACTCGTCGGCGCTCAGCCACGAGACGCGGAACGGGAAGACGTCCTCGCCGGTGAACAGCGGTTTCCCGCCCCGTACCAGCTCGGCGGCGCCGACCGCGACCGGTGGCACCCCGCCGGAGTAGCGCGCGTAGACGAGGTCGCGGCCGTCCGGTGTCCACATCGGACTGTGCAGCACGGTGCCCGGCTCGGTGGCGAACGTGCTGCGGGCGCCGCTCGCGACCGTGACGACGTCGATCCTCGTCCCGGCCGCCACGAACGCGAGCTTGCTCCCGTCCGGTGACCATGCCGGCTCGTACTCCTCGTCGGGCGTGTCGGTGACGAGCGTGGCCCGGCCCGACGCGACGTCCAGCACGTGGATCCCGTAGCTGCCCGGCGCGTCGGACGAGTAGGCGATTTTACTGCCGTCCGGCGAAAAAACGGGCTCGCGGTGGTCGAACGGCCCGCTCGTGAGCCGACGCAGACCGGTGCCGTCGGCCCGGATCGTCCAGAGGTCGAAGCTGCCCTCGCGGTAGGACTGGAACACCAGCGCGGCGCTGTCCGGCGACCACGTCGGCATCGCGATGTCGAACAGATCGCCGGTCAGCCGCCGGGCCGGCCCGCCGTGCGCCGGCACGAGCCACAGGACGCCGAGCAGGTCGAGGGCGACCTGGCGACCGTCCGGGGAGACCTGAGCCGCGATGTTCGTGCCCTGGCGCAGCGCGAGCGGCTGACCCGCCCGGGGCTCGGCCGCCGCCCGTCCGGCGCTCGCGGTGCCGAGGCCCACGGCCCCGACCGCACCTGCCACACCGGTCAGGAATCCCCGCCTGTTGACCGTCACCGAGTCCCACCTCCACCTCGACGCAAGATCGAACCGGACCCTAGTACCGAAGTTGTGCCGTGAGTGAACCCTCGACCACGGAACGACACGAACAGAGCAGTCGTCTTGCCCGGACGGCCCTGGCGACCGGGCCGTCCGGGGTAGTGCCGGACATCGCGGTGGTCAGATCCCGGCCGCGCCGAACGCCGCGTGGAACTCGGCGAGCAGGTCGCTGTACTCCTCGATGTCGCGCGAGATGTTCGGCAGCGTCAGCACGGCTTCCTCGACACCTGCGGCACCCAGCTCGGCGACATCGCCGAGGATCTGCTCGATGCTGCCCTGGTACGGCGCGCGATCGGCCGTCTCGACGCGCACGAACTCGCCGCCCAGCGCGATGATCGCGATGCACCGGATCGCCTGCGGGCCGCGGCCGTGCTCCTCGGCCCGCTTGCGCAGGTCGGTCAGCGTCGAGGCGACCTGGGCGGGCGGCACCATGACCGGGAGCCAGCCGTCGGCGCGGCGGGCGATGCGCTCGAGCGGCTTGCGGGACCAGCCGCCGAGGAACACCGGGATCCGCTCGGCGGGTTTGGGGCCGGTTTCGGCCGGCCACAACGTGTAGCGCTCGTTCTCGAAGGACGCCGGGTCCGGGCCCCAGACCGCGTCGGCCACGTCGAGGAACTCCTCCAGGGCGGCGCCGCGCTCATCCATCGGCCGGGGCGCGGTGGCGGCGAACTCGTCCACGGACCAGCCGGTGCCGAGCCCCGCGATCACCCGCCCGCCGCTGATCGCGCCGATCGCCGCCAGCGAGTTCGCCAGCCGGTAGGGCATGTGCAGCGGCGGCAGCAGCACCGACGCGCCGATCCGGACCCGCGAGGTGACGGTCGCGGCCATCGTCATCGCCACGATCGGGTCGAGCACCTTGCGGTAGACGTCGGGCCACGCGCCGTCGCCGTACTCGGTGAGCCGGTGGATCCCCGTCTGATCCCGCGGGTAGAGCACCCGTTCGGCCACCCACACGCTGTCGTAGCCGAGCTCCTCGGCCTCGCGGGCGCCGCGGACCAGGTCGATGCGGGGGTCGAACTTCCAGTTCTGGGGCAGCGTCACGCCGAGCTTCATCCAGGTCTCCTTGCCGACCATCAATCATTGACTGTTAATCAATGATCAGCGTACGCCGAAACTGATTGAGAGCGAAACCAGCCGATCGCTACAGGTGGGCGAGGGCCTTCGTCACGTCGAGGGCGGGGTCCAGCTCGCGCGCGCCGCGCAGGGCGCCGGCGAGCAGGGCGCAGAACGCCTCCACCAGCGCGTCGAGCTCGAACGGGCGGTCGCTCCGCAGCCAGTCGGCCGTCAGGCCTTCGGCGCCGTCGGCGAACGAGCGCAGCGCCGTGGCCACGGCGGGCCGATCCGGGTCGAGGCCGAGCAGCCCGGCAAGCACCCGCAGGTTCCGGCCGCGGAGGTCGGCGAACGCCTCGTCCCGGCCGACGGCGAGGACCAGGTTCAACGCCAGGTCGGGGTGCGCGGCGAGGAAGGTGACGAACCCGCGAAAGCGGGCCCGGATCCGCTCGGGCACCGCGGCCGGCTGCTCGGCTTCCTCCGCCTCGCGCAGCTGCTCGTAGACCTCGGCCACCGCGGCGACGTATGCGCCCTGCTTGCCCTGGAAATGGTGTGACACCAGCCCGTGGGCCACGCCGGCGGCGCGCGCGATGTCTCCGACGGTCACCTCGGCGTAGGGCCGCCGCGAGAACTCCGCCAGCGCGGCTTCGAGCAGCTTCTGCCGGGTCTGCTCGGCGGCGGCCTGGCGCGCGGTCGGCGGCTTCTCGGGAGTCACGGACCGTCACGGTACTGCAGGCGGCCGGCGGCGGCTTTCGTGGTCACTGCGGGTGCGAGAGAAAATGCGATTCCTTTTCGCGAAAAGAATCGCCGAGAATGGCGAAGATCAGGCTTCGGCGACGGCGAGACCGCTCACGCACAACCCTGCGGTGGCGAATCCGCTCACGACGTGACCGAGAATCCTGCGAAGGCGAAACATGGTCATTTCCTCCCTGTCGATCCCGGCCGGCCATTCGGCCCTTCTCGATCGACGCTAACAGGAAACGCGGGCCACGCCTCGCCTGAAAACGATCTTGCACGCTTTCGTGCCCCCGCCGCCCTTTCCGCTCACGCTCCGTCGTGGGCGAGTGCTTTCGCGGCCGCACCGCGCCGGAGGAGACCCCACGGTTTGAACACCGTCATCACATAGGAGAACAGCAGCAGACTCGGCGCCACGAACACCGGGTACAGCAGATCCGCCGGGCGCGCGGCGGTTTCACCGGCCATCAGCGCCCGGCCGTAATCGGCGGCCGCGTCGATCCCCGGCCGCAGCGCGATCAGGATGAGCACCGCCATCAGCACGTTCACCGCCAGTTTCGCGGCCACCCACCAGTACCGGACCAGGCCGTACTTGCTGCCCAGGCCGAGCACGGCGCCGGTCGCGAGCGTGAGCAGGCATGCGGCGAACATGGGCCACACGGCGAAGAACTCCAGCGCCTGCAACGACGTCGCGGTCACGGCCGGGTCGTCGGTCAGCAGCGCCGTGCACGCGAGGATCCCCAGCGCGAGGTCGAGACCGAACCACGCCGCCCCGGACACGATGTGCCCGACCAGGTACCACTTCCGGGTGCTCGCGCCGAGCCGCCACCCCTGTCCGGTCGCCATGCCGCCTCCTCCGTCGATGGCCCGTGCTGTGCGTCCATCGTCGGGGGAAGGCGGGCGGACGTCGTCCGTCGAGCTGCGGTACTTCGGCGTACTACTGCGTGCGTACGCGGGTGCTGGTCACCGGTCCGGTGGGCTCACGCCGCCGGTGCCTCGATGTCGTCGTAGACGCGGACCGCGCTCAGCAGCCCGTCCGGGCCGCGGTCGAACACGCACACCCCGGCCTGCGGCGGCACGGCGTGCGGGCCCCAGCGCACGCAGTTGTACTCGAGGACGCAGCGCACGCCGTCGTCGGTGACCACGCACGGTTCCAGGTGGATCCCGCCGGCGGCGAACGTCGTCGTGAAGAACTCGCGCAGCGCGTCGGGACCGGTGTGCTGCGCGTGCGTGCCGATGGGTTCGCGCAGGTAGCCGGTGGGGGAGAAGGTGCCGACGATCGCGTCGGCGTCGCCCGCCGCCAGCGCCGCGAGGTAGTGCCCGACGACGTCGCCGAGCGGGGTGTCGGCCGACGCGAGGATCGGCGGCCGCAGGTGCCGGCGCCCGTCGACCGGCCACTGGCTGCAGTAGGTGCGGAAGACCACGGACCGCTCTTTGGCGGACTCGGCGACCACGGCCACCGGCCAGGCCACCTCCTGCCCGTCGCCGCCGAGCCGCGCCAGCAGCTCGACCACGGCACGCCCGCCGACGCGCGTGGTCGCGATCGTCTCCGCGCGGGCGTGCTGGTCGCGCAGCCAGACCTGGTTCACGTGCACGAAGTGCCGCAGTTCCTTGCGGCTGCGGATCTCCCCGGCCCGGGGGTCGAACACCGCGACCTCACCGGGCCAGATCGTCTCGAGCGTGCGCGCGTCGCCGTCGGTCAGCGCCGCGAAGAACTGCCCGACGGGATCTTCGTGCCCCTGGACACGGGTCTGCTTGCGCGCCAGCTCGGCGGCATTCACGAAGTCCGGGAACCACGGCATCTCGACCCACGCTCCTTCTCCCGAGCGGACACCCGGACCCCACCCTGCCCCGTCCGGCGCCGCGGCGACAGTCCCGGAAGGCTGACTTCACCCGGTGTATAACGCCCTACACGGCACGGCACGAGGCGCCCGTCCGGATCAGAGGCCGGTCAACCGCGTCAGACCGGCGAACCCGTCTTCGGTGCCGGGCCAGTGCGCGCGGACGGCGTCGATCCCGGCGCGGCGCACGACACTGCGCAGCACGAGGGTGACAACGATGGCGTCGTCCGCGTAGCCGAGCACCGGGATGAAGTCCGGGATCAGGTCGATCGGCAGCGCGAGGTAGACCAGCAGCAGACCCAGCCGCACCCGCACGCCGCGGGGAAGGTTGCGGTCGCCGGCCAGGCGGTGGATCAGCCGCAGGACGTCGGGAAGCAGGCGCAGCGCCTCGCGCAGCAGGTCGCCGCGCGGGCGGACCACGGCGAGCACGACCACGAGGGCCAGCCACAACAGCAGCAGCCCACCGGCGAGCCCGATCACCAGGTCCCACCAGAACGAGCCGGTCACCGGCCGGGGCCGAGGTTTGTCGTCACGGCCCGATGCTACGGAAGGGCAGTTCAGGAACGTAGCTGCCGGTTCTTTATTCCGTACTGCGCCATCTTCCGGTAGATCGTCGCGCGGCCCATGCCGAGCTCGGCGGCCGCGCGGACGACGGTGGCGCCGGGCTGGGCGAGGCAGCGCACGATCTCGTCGCGTTCCATCGCCTGCAGGCGGCTGAGCCGGTGGCCCGTCGTCGTGAACACCTCCGGCGGGAGGTGGTGCGTGTCGACGGTGTCGGCGCGGGCGGCGGCCTCGGCGACGACGCGCCGGAGCTGCTTGGCGTTCTCGGGCCAGTCGTGGGTCGCCAGGGCGCGGGCGGCGGCCGGGGTGAACGAGACGGCGCGGCCGCGGGCGCGGTGGGCGAAGTGGTGGGCCAGCGGGAGGATGTCGTCGGGCCGCAGGCGCAGGGGCGGGAGCTCGACGACGGTGTCCACGAAGGACAGCAACGGCTTCGGGATCGCGGCGGAATCCGCTGCGGTCAGGACGAAACCGGCCGGGTGACCGGTGAACCGGGCGGCCAGCTCACCGGCGGCCCAGGCGGGCAGGGCGTCGACGCCGGAGACGATCACGCACGTGTCGGCCTTGCCGACCTCCGGGGCCCACATCGCGAGCCACGCGTCCACGTCGTCGGGCGCGGGCGGTCGCGCGTTGAGCACGCGCTCGCGCGGGTACAGCTCACGACGGGCCAGCGCGGCCAGCGCCGTCTTGCCGACGCCCGGCTCGCCGACCACGGCGACGGCGCGGCCGCGGCCCATCGTGTCCATCGCCTCCAGCAGCGCGTGCTGCCACGCGGCGGAAAGCTCCGGTGGGTCGATGCGATCGGCGTACACGCGGAAGACCTCGCCGCGCGGGGCGGGGCGCGGGCGCCGGCCCGAGGCCCGCGCGAGCATGAGCGAGGTGGTGTGCCCGGCGGCCGTCTGCGCCAGCGCGAGCAGCAGCCCCGACGACTGTTCGGACCACGTCGTGAGGTTCACGCTGCCGGCCAGCGCGCCCGTGATCGGGTCGAGCACGGGCACGGCGGCGCACGTGTAGCCGCGCAGGCTGGTGCAGTAGTGCTCGCCCGCGCGAACCAGCGACGGCGTGCGGTCGGCCAGCGCGAGGGCGAGGCCGTTGGTGCCGGCGTTGCTCTCCGCGTAGGAGAACCCCGGCGCGAGGTGCACCCGATCCAGTGACCGGGTCATCCCCGGGTCGCCGCACAGCCGGCTGAGCACCAGGCCTTCGCTGTCGGTGAGCATCAGGCTGATGGGTTCGTCGGCCAGCGTCGCGTGGAGGCCGCGCAGCACCTCGTTGCCGCACTCGAACAGCAGCGACCCCGTGTCGACCGTGGCCGTGAACACGGGTTTCACCTCGTCGTCGGGCACCCCGTAACGCGCGCTGCGCTGCCACGACGCCCGAAGCCTCGGCGTGGTGTCGCCGCGGGGCTCGAGCCCGTCACCGCGTGTCATGCCACCTCCCGGGAGACGCCGCACTGCGTCTCGGCCGATTGTGCGTCCGGCTTGGGTAAGGCTAGGAGACCCAGGGTAGCGCCGCCGCACTCTCGTGTCTCAAATCGAGACAGCAAGGCCCACCCCGACCGGCAATGATCGCCCTAAGTTCCGGTCTTGACGTGCCGATGTGGTCACGAATGCGGAGGAAAGCCCATGTACAGCAAGGACGGCGAGAAGTACTTCATCCTCGACGCGCACGTCGCGCTCTGGGACGCGCGGCCGGAGAACCAGCGCAACATCCACGGCAAACAGTTCATCGACTGCTTCTACGACTACCACCGCAACCTCAGCCCCGAGTCCGAGGTGTGGCCGTACGAGGACTACCTCTACTACGGCGGCGAGAAGCTGATGAAAGACCTGTTCACCGACGGGTACGTGGATCACGCCATCTTCCAGCCCGCGGCCCTGCCCGCCTTCTACAACAACAACTTCGGGCAGACCGACGAGGCGTTCGCGCTGGCGCAGAAGCACCCCGACAAGCTCACCTACAACCACTGCTGGGACCCGCGCTACGGCGAGGACGGCCTCAAGCAGCTGCGGGAGGACGCCAAGCGCTTCAACCTCAAGGGCGCCAAGCTGTACACGGCCGAGTGGTTCGGCGACTCGCGCGGCTGGAAGCTCGACGACAAGTGGAGCTACCGCTACCTGGAGGCCGCGCAGGAGCTGGGGATCAAGAACATCCACATCCACAAGGGCCCGACCATCCGGCCCCTGGACCGCGACGCGTTCGACGTCGCCGACGTGGACAAGGTCGCCACCGACTTCACCGACCTCAACTTCGTGATCGAGCACTGCGGCCTGCCCCGGCTGGAGGACTTCTGCTGGATCGCCACGCAGGAGCCCAACGTGCACGCCGGCCTGGCCGTCGCGATGCCGTTCATCCACACGCGACCGCGCTACTTCGCGCAGATCGTCGGCGAGCTGCTCTACTGGCTCGACGAGAACCGCATCCAGTTCTCCAGCGACTACGCGATCTGGACGCCGAAGTGGCTCGTCGAGAAGTTCGTGGACTTCCAGATCCCCGAGGACATGACGGAGTACGCGCCGCTGACCACGGACATCAAGAAGAAGATCCTGGGCCTCAACGCCGCGGCCATGTACGACATCCCGGTGCCCGAGGAGCTGCAGGTGAAGAACCCGCCGGCGGACGCGAAGGCCGAAGCGGCGGCGGTTGCCTGATGCCCGATCTCGAAGAGCTGGCGCGCAGTGCGCTCGACTCGGTCTACGACCCGGAGCTGGACGAACCCATCACCGATCTGGGGTTCGTGCGGTCCGTGGCCGCGACCGGGGACGAGCTCACCGTGCACCTGCGGCTGCCGACCTCGTTCTGCTCGCCCAATTTCGCGTACCTCATGGCTTCGGACGCGAAGGACGTGCTGACCGCCCTGCCGGGCGAGCGGCGCGTGGTGGTGCAGCTCGACGACCACCACGACTCCGACCTGATCAACCGCGGTCTCGCCGCCGACGCCGGGTACCTCGGCACGTTCGGCTCCGAGGCCGAGAAGGACCTCGACGAGCTGCGGCTCACCTTCCGCCGCAAGGCGCACACGGCCGCCATGGAGCGGGCGCTGACGGGCCTGCTGCGCGCGGACAAGGACCTGAAGGAAGAGGACCTGCACGACGTCACGCTCGGCGGCCTGCCCGCGGGCCGCACGACCGACGCGCTGCTGCGGCGGCGGGCGGCGCTCGGCCTGAGCGTCGAACCGGGTGAACCGGTGCTCGTCGACGAGCACGGCGAGCCCTACCCGCGCGAGGAAGTGCCGCTGCGGCTGCGGTTCGCCCGGTCGATCCGGATCTCGATCGACGGCAACGCGCACTTCTGCCGCGGCCTGCTCCGCACGCGTTACCCCGGGTCGGAGACCGACCAGACGGCCCGGCCGCACGACCCGTCCGTTTCGGCTGTCGCCGGTGAGGAGGCACGAGCTTCGTGAAGGCTGTCCAGGTCGTCGGGTACGACGAGAAGCTGCGCATGACCGACGTTCCCGAACCCGAGGTGACCGGGCCGCACGACGTGCTCGTGCGCATCGGCGGGGCGGGCGTCTGCCGCACCGACCTCCACATTCTCGAGGGGCAGTGGGCGGAGAAGTCCGGTGTCACGCTGCCTTACACGATCGGGCACGAGAACGCGGGCTGGGTGCAGGCCGTGGGCTCCGCCGTCACGAACGTGGCCGAGGGCGACAAGGTGATCGTGCACCCGCTGATCACGTGCGGGCTGTGCCCGGCGTGCCGGCGTGGCGACGACGTGCACTGCGAGAACAGCCAGTTCCCCGGCATCGACACCGCCGGCGGCTACGCACAGGTGCTCAAGACGTCGGCACGCAGCGTGGTCAAGCTCGACGACTCGCTGGAGCCCGCGGACGTCGCGGCGCTGGCCGACGCCGGCCTGACCGCGTACCACGCGGCGGCGAAGGCGTCGCGTCGTCTTCACCCGGGCGACAAGTGCGTGGTGATCGGCGCGGGCGGGCTCGGGCACATCGGCATCCAGGTGCTCAAGGCGATGACCGCGGCCGAGCTGATCGTGGTCGACCGCAACGCCGACGCGGTGAAGCTGGCCGAGTCGATCGGCGCGGACCACGGCGTGGTCGCCGACGGCAACCACGTGGCGGCCGTGCAGGAGCTGACCGGCGGCCACGGCGCGGAGGTCGTGGTCGACTTCGTCGGCGAAGGCGGCGCGACGCGCGACGGCGTGGCGATGCTGCGCCGCGCGGGCGACTACCACGTGGTGGGCTACGGCGAGAACATCAACATCCCGACGATCGACGTGATCTCCACCGAGATCAACTTCATCGGGAACCTCGTCGGCTCCTACACCGACCTGTGCGAGCTGATGGTGCTGGCCGCGCAGGACAAGGTGAAGCTGCACACCACGAAGTACTCGCTCGACAACTTCCAGCAGGCCCTCGACGACCTCGACGGCGGCCGCATCCGCGGGCGGGCGATCCTGGTCCCGTGAGCGCGGCCGTCCACAGCGGACGCGCCCGCGGCGGCGCTAGGCTGCTGAGGGCACGAAGGAGGAACAGATGATCTTCATCACCGTGAAGTGGCAGATCAAGCCGGAGTACGCCGACCGGTGGCCGGAGCTCTCGCGGGAGTTCACCGAGGCCACGCGAGCCGAACCGGGCAACAAGTGGTTCGACTGGTCGCGCAGCCTCGACAACCCGAACGAGTACGTCCTCGTGGAGGCCTTCGCCGACGACGCGGCCGCGGCGCACGTCAACGCGGACCACTTCAAGAAGGCGCAGGCCGACTTCCCGCAGTACCTGCAGAAGACCCCGGACATCATCAACACCACCCTCGACCAGGACACCTGGTCGGAGCTGGGCGAGATGAAGGTCGACTGAGGCACCCGCAC
Organism: Amycolatopsis sp. NPDC047767; assembly: GCF_040704195.1. Classification (NCBI taxonomy): domain Bacteria; kingdom Bacillati; phylum Actinomycetota; class Actinomycetes; order Pseudonocardiales; family Pseudonocardiaceae; genus Amycolatopsis; species Amycolatopsis sp. NPDC047767. Next base: position 79,633 of record NZ_JBEYSJ010000037.1, on the reverse strand, counting down.
ACGACGACGGCGGTGCACCCCTGATCGGGTGCGCCGCCGTTTTCGTGCGCGGCCGTCGTAGGCAGGACGGGTGCGCGTCTCGGTGCTCGACACCTCCCCGATCGTGGCGGGGTCCACGGCGGCCGAGGCCCTGCGCCGCACCGTGGACCTCGCGGTGCTCGCCGACGGGCTCGGGTACCACCGCTACTGGGTGCCGGAGCACCACGGCATGCGCGGCGTCGCCGGTTCGGCGCCGGCGGTGGTCGTGGGCCGGCTCGCGGCCGCGACGAGCCGGATCCGCGTGGGCGCCGGCGGGGTGCTGCTGCCGAACCACGCGCCGATCGTGGTGGCCGAGCAGTTCGGGACGCCGGCGGCATTTCACCCGGGCCGCATCGACCTCGGGCTCGGACGGGCGCTCGGCGGTCCCCGCGCGGCCGCCGACGCGGTACGCAGTGACCGCGAACGTGCGGCGAAAAGCTTTGCGGAGCAAGTGAAAGAGCTGCTGGGCTACTTCGCCGGCGAGGGATCCGTTCGCGCGGTCCCCGCGATCGGCAACACGCCGGAGGCCTGGGTGCTCGGGTCGAGCGTGGCCGGCGCGCGGGTGGCCGCCGGGCTCGGGCTGCCCTACGCATTCGCCCACCACCTCAACGCCCGCGACGCGTTCGAAGCACTGCGCGCGTACCGCGAGATCACCGTGCGCCCGACGCTGCTGAGCGTGGCCGTGATCGCGGCGGACACCGACGAGCGCGCGCAGTGGCTCGCGGGACCCGAGCGGCTGAAGATCCTCAGCCGGCACCACGGCCGCCGGATCCTGTTGCCGGACCCGGAAACGGCCGCCGCACACCCGTACACCGACGCCGACCGCGCGGAGCTCGAGGCGCAGTGCGGACACCTCGTGGTGGGCTCACCGCCGACCGTGCGGGAGCGGCTGCAGGGCCTGGTCGACCGGACGGGCCCGCACGAGCTGATGATCACCACGCCCGGGTACGACCACGCGGACCGGCGGCGCTCGTACGAGCTCGTCGCCGACGTCGTGGACCGCCTGCGGCCGGCGCACCGCGACTGAGTCCACTGTGGTCAGACCGGCCGTCGCCGGTGGGCCGTCTCGGAGGGCAGCTCGCCGTAGCGCGCGCGGTACTCCTGCGCGAACCGGCTCAGGTGCGTGAACCCGCAGGAGTGCGCGATCTCGGCCACCGTCCGGTCGGCGCCGAGCAGTGCCCGGTGCGCCCGGCCGAGCCGGATGTCGCGCAGCAGAGCGGTCGGTGTGGTGCCGAGCCGGCGGCGGAAGTGCGCCTGCAGCTGGCGCGGCCCGAGGCCGCTCGCGCGGGCGAGGTCGGCGACGGTCACCGGTTCGGCGTGGTGCTCCTCCAGCCACGCGCGGGCCCGCTCGACCACGTCGGCCGGTTCGTCGGCGGGGCCGTCGAGCAGCTCGGCCGACGATGTGTGCGGCAGGCCGAGCAGGACCGCGGTGAGCAGCTGGTCCTCCAGCGCGCGCAGCACGGCCGGCCCGAGCGGCGCGCGGGCGTCGGCGAGGGCGAGGCAGGCGGTGCGCCACGCGGAGTCGAGCAACGCGGCCGGTCCCGCCGCCGGGGCGTTCGGCGGCAGGAACCGCAGCGCGGTACGCGGCGGGCGGCCCAGCAGGGTGCCGAGGTGCTCCTCGACCCGGGACATCCGCGTGGACAGCACCAGGGCGCCGGCGTGCGGGTCGGGACGCATGACCGTGTGCGCGTCGCCGGCGAGGGCGAAGCCGGACGTGAGCACTTCGCCGGCGACCTCGGGCGCCGAGACCCACATCGGGCCGAGCGGCACGGTGAGCGCGAACCGGTTGCGGGTGGGGAAGGCGTCCACGGTGACCTGGGCGCCGTAGCGGACCACGACCAGGTTCAGCGCGCCGAGCCCCGCCACGGCGACGGTGCCGTCCGGGCGGCCGCGGCGCGGCTCGATCTCGTGCACGACCGTCACGTCCTGTACGCGATCGCGCAGGTCGGTGAGCCGGGTGGAACGCCGGGACGGCGCGAGCAGCGTGCCGTCTCCGGAGCTCGGCGGGAACCCGGTCACCGGCGGCTCCCCTCTCGCGTCCCGTCAGCCGGCAGGGGCCCGGATTCCGCGGGCCTCGAGGCGCGGCAGCACTTCCTGGGCAAAGTAGCCGAGCTCGCCCGCGTAGTCCACGAAAGACAGCGTCATCCCGGCGAACCCGGCCTCGTGGAACGCGGCGATCCCGTCGGCGACCTCGTCGGGCGTGCCGATCAGCGGGCAGCTGCCGTGACCGGCGGCGAACCGCGCGCGGAAGGTCTCCAGCATCTCCGGCGTGAACGACTGCGCGTGCAGGCCCTGCAGCCGCATGAGGTTGTCGACGGCGGCCCAGTCGGCCTGCTCGTCGGCGTAGTAGCGCAGGTACTCCTCGGCTTCGGCGCGCGTCGGGCGGCAGACGACGTGGCCGAGGGTGAACACGCCGACCTGGCGCCCGTGCTCGCGTTCGGCCTCGGCGCGGACGGACCGCACGATCCCGGCGCCGTCCTCCGGCCCGCCGACGATGGTGAACGCGACGTCCGCGTTGCGCGCCGCGAAGCCGCGGCCCTGCTTCGACGAGCCGGCGTTGAGCACCGGCAGCGGCCCGTCGTGCGGCTTCGGCATCCCCTCGACGCCCTCGAGCCTGAAGAACCGGCCTTCGTGGTCGAACCGGCCGTTCTCGGTCCAGATCCGGCGGACGACATCCCACCACTCCTGCGCCAGCGCGTAGCGGGCGTCGTGCTCGGCCGGCAGGTCCGCGCCCAGCGCGCGGTACTCGGGCTCGTTCCAGCCGGCGACGATGTTGATCCCCGCGCGGCCGGACCCGACGAGGTCGGCGGTGGCGAGCTGCTTGGCGACGACCACGGGGTGGTTGAACGCGGTGTGCACGGTGGTGAACACCGTGATCCGCTTGGTGCGGGCGAGCAGCGCCGCCGCGAGCGTGGTCGGGTCGAGCACACCCTCGTGGAAGTTGGTCTCGCCGCCGTAGCCGATCCAGCGCGCGATGGGCAGCAGGAAGTCGATCCCGACCTCGTCGGCCAGCCCGGCCAGGCGCAGGTTGTCCTCCCAGCTGCCCGACCAGCGCTCGGGGATCTTGGTCACGGCCAGCCCGGACGAGCAGTTGGCCGAGAACAGCCCCAGCTTGAACCCTTTGCCGTCGGCGACGGGTTTGACCATGGCCCCTCCTCGGGGTGTGGTGCCGATGTGGTGTGCGGAAGTCTCATCCCGCCGCCGGCCCGCGGCCATCCGGAACGCGAGGGCGATGGCCGGATCGCGCGGCCTCGCCATAGCGTAGTTGTGACGGTCGGCACAGGTGCTATACGCTCGCGGGCGGTCACCGTGGACCCGTTCGCAGGAGGTACGGAATGTACGTCGCGCTTTTCTGGGGCAAGGTCAAGCCGGAGTGGCAGAACGACGAGTACGCCACGATCGGAGCACGCATGTTCGAGCGGGCCTGCGCGATGCCGGGATTCGTCGCCCTGCACAAGCTCGCCGTGCCGGACGGGCGGGAGCTGGCCATCGCGTACTTCGAGACCGAAGAGCACATGCGCGCCTGGTACGACGACCCCGAGCACCGGGCCGTGGAAGCGCTGGGCCACCGGGAAATCCTCGACGACTACACGATCGAGATCCTCCAGCTGACCCGCTCGTACACCAAGGCGACGTCGACTTTCGCGGCCACCGAGGAAGATCACCGCGCCGCCGACGAACTCGTGGACGGACTGCGCGCGAAAGCCTAGCCGCGCCCCGCCTCGCGGGACAGCCGCCGGTGGACCCGGCCGAGCTCAAGAGCGTGATCAAGACCGGGGTGAAGCACGGGCTGCACTTCGAGCGGGGCGAAGTCCACAACGGACTGTGGTGCTGCTCGGTGGCCCTCGAACCCACCCCGGCCGACGAACGGCTCGCCCTCGCGGCGATCTGCCTGACCGAACCGGACGCCGGGCGGGAAAGACGAATCCATCGCGCGCTTCGGCGAGAGGCGTTCACCACGATCGTCGCGCTCACCACGGGCGGGTGAGGCAGACTCGGGACGCCGCTCGGAGAGGAGTGTCATGAGCGTGACCACGGGAGCGCCCGGCGTCGATGGCAGGCTGTTCCGCGAGGCTATGGCGGGCATGTGCGCACCGGTGTCCATCGTGGCGACGCTGCACGACGGGGTGCCGCACGGCACGACGGTCAGCGCGTTCGCGGCGCTGTCGGCCGATCCGCCGCTGGTCAGCGTCGCACTGGACACCGGTTCGCGGCTGCCGGCCCGCGTGCGGCGTCCGGGCCGGCTCGGGATCAACGTGCTCACGCGCGAGCACGCCGGCCTCGCCCTGGCCTTCGCGGGCAAGGGCGACGACGAGTTCGCCGGCGTCGGGTGGCCCCTGGAAGACGGGCTGCCCGGCGCGGGCCGGCCGGCCCGCACCGTGGCCGAGCTCGTGCGCGGTGGCGACCACGTCGTCGTGTTCGCGCAGGTCACGTCGGCGGTGCCGCGGCCGGACGAGCCGCTGACCGACCACAACCGGGCGTTCGGAACGCACCTGCCAAAGCAGGTCGCACGGGAGGAGAAGGCGTGAAGGTCGTCATCAGTGCGGAGCGCCGGCCGACGGTGGTCGAAGCCGGGGAGCTGACCTCGCTGTCGGTCGAGCGAGCCGAGGGGGTCACCGAAGCCGGCGTCGACGCGGCGTTGCGCGGGGCCGCAGCCGGCACCGCGGCCGACGGGCACGCGTGGCTGTCGGTGGCGTGGCTGCGGGGTGCGGGGCCGGATGACGATCCACAGTGGACGCAGGCGTTCGGCAAGATGATCGCCTACGCTGCGAGCAAGGGCTGGACCGATCCGCGGCAGGAGTCGGTGCGGGCCCACCTGGCGTGACGAAGGGAAGCGGATGCCGGACGCGATCGTGATCGGCAGTGGCGTCAACGGCCTGGTCGCGGCGGCCGAGCTGGCCGGCGCCGGCTGGTCGGTGACGCTCGTGGAGCGCAACGACCGGCTCGGCGGGTTCATCGCGAGCGAGGAACGCACGCTGCCGGGCTACGTGCACGACACGTTCTCCTCCTGGCACCCGCTGTTCGTCTCGGGCGGGGCCTACGCGGCGCTGGGGGAGGAGCTGCACCGGCACGGGCTGGTCTACCGCAACGCCGACGGCCCGCTCGTCGCGAGCATCGGCGACGACGGCCACGCCGTGGTCGCGCACCGCGATCCCGAACAGACCGCGGCCGGGTTCGCGCACGCCGAGGACCGCGCGCGGTACCTGAAGGCGTTGCAGGACTTCCTGGACCACGCCGGCCCGGTCGGCGGGCTGATGGGCTCGGAGCTGCGCTCGCCTCTGCTGTTCAAGCACGTCGGCGGGCTCGCCCGTGGCCTCGGCCGCGCGGGCACCGAACGCTGGCTGCGTGACTTCGTGAGCAGCGGCCGTTCGTGGTGCGCGCGGGAGTTCACCGGCTCCGAGGTCGACCACCTGTGGATCCCGTGGCTCCTGCACGCGGGCCTCGCGCCCGACCAGGCTTCGGGCGGTTTCCTCGTGCCCGTGCTGGCCGCCACCATGCACGGGTTCGGCCTGCCCGTGGTCGAGGGCGGGGCCGGGCGGTTCGTCGAGGCGTTCCGCTCGCTGCTCGAAGCCCGGGGCGTGGAGATCCGCACGGGCGCGCCGGTCGAGCGCATCCTCGTCGAGGGCGGACGCGCGGTCGGAGTCGTGGCCGGCGGCGAGACGCTGCGGGCCACGCGGGCGGTCGTCGCGTCGGTGACGCCGACGGCGCTGTACGGCGAGCTGCTGCCGGCCGGGTCCGTGCCCGAGCAGGTCACCGACGAGGCCCGGCGGTTCCGTTACGGCCGCGCGGAGCTGCAGATCCACGTCGCTCTCTCCGCGCCGCCGGACTGGCGTGACGAGCGGCTGCGCGAAATCCCGCTCGTCCACGTCTCCGACGGTTCCGCGAGCACCGGCATCGCCTGCGCCCAGGCGGAAGCAGGCCTGCTGCCGGACCGCCCGACGATCGTGGTCGGCCAGCAGTACCTGCTCGACCCGTCGCGCGTGCCCGCGGGCGCGGGCGCGTTGTGGCTGCAGCTGCAGGAAACGCCGTTCGCCCCGGTCGGCGACGCGGCGGGCGAGCTCGACGTCACCGGCGGCTGGACGTCCCGGCTCGCCACCGCCTACGCCGACCGCGTGCTGGACCGGATCGCGCGGCACGCGCCCGGGCTGCGGGAGAAAGTGCTGGCCGTGGATGTGATCACCCCGCCCGATCTCGAAGCGGCGAACGTCAACGCCGTCGCCGGCGATCCGTACGGCGGCGCCGCCGAAGTCGACCAGAGCTTCCTCTGGCGCCCGCTGCCCAGCGCCGCCCACCACCGCACTCCGGTGCCGGGCCTGTGGCACATCGGCGCGTCGACGCACCCGGGCGCCGGCCTCGGCGGCGGCTCCGGCCACCTCGTCGCCCAGAGCCTCACGAACCCGTCGCGCGCGGAGACGGCGAAGGCCACGCTGACGTCGTGGCTCAGGGGCTCGCGCTCCTGAACAGTGGCCCGTGACGACGGGTGCGACGGCCGGGAAACCGACCTGGCATCAGCGATCACGGCGGCAGGCGGGGAGGCGGCATGGCGGGCAGTGAACCCTCCGGGACCGCGCCCGCGAAGGCGGTGCTGCGCCGCGCGCGGGCGATCCTGCGGTCGTTCGACGCGAGCTCGTCCGCGCTCGGGATCAGCGAGCTCGCCCGCCGCAGCGGCCTGCCGAAGGCGACGGTGCACCGGCTCGTACAGGAGCTCGTCGAATGCGAGCTGCTGGAACGCGACGGGCACCGCTACCGCCTCGGCACATGGCTCTACGAACTCGGCCAGCGCGCGCCCGCGCACCGTTCGCTGCGCGTGGTCGCCGCGCCGTTCCTCGACGATCTGGCGCACGTCACGCAGGAGACCGTGCTGCTGGTCGTGCCCGGCCAGGGCGGGATGCTGTTCACCGAGAAGTACGTCGGCAGCCGGGGCCGAGGCCGCGTCGTCACGCAGCTCGACGGCCGCGTTCCCCCGCACTCGGCGGCTTCGGGCAAGGCGATTCTCGCGTTCGGGCCGCCCGAGCGCGTCGACGAACTCTGTGCCACGACCGGTCCCGAAACGCAGCCGCCGCTCGACGAGCCCCGGTTGCGGGCCGAGCTCGCCGAGATCCGCCGCCGCGGCTACGCCGTGTCGCACATCGAGCCGGCTCCTGGCTACGGCGCCATCGCGGCCCCGGTCTGGTCCGACGCGACGGTGGTCGCGGCACTGAGCATCGTGGCCCCGGGCGACCGGCTGGACATCGGCCGGTTCTCCGCGGCGCTGCGGCTCGCCTGCACCGCCCTGACCCGCCGGCTCCGCGGCGCCCAGGCACAAGCGTTCCGCTGACTGGACCGTTGCCCTTCTGCCCGCCGTGGCGCCGGAGCACCATGGCCGCTCCCCATCGGGACGCGCGCCGTCCCGGCACCCGAGGAGGACCAATGGCGGACTCTCTTCACCCACGGCGGCAGTCGATGCGCCGCGTCGTGCTGGCGGGCCTGGTCGGCAATGCCCTGGAGTGGTACGACTTCTTCCTCTACGGCACCGCCGCCGCGATCGTGTTCAACAAGCTGTTCTTCCCGGCCGTGGACCCGATCGCCGGCACGATCGCCGCGTTCGGCACCTACGCGCTCGGCTTCGCCGCGCGGCCCATCGGCGGCATCGTCTTCGGCCACTTCGGCGACCGCATCGGCCGGCGCGCGATGCTCGTGACGACCCTGACGGTGATGGGCCTCACGACGGCGCTGGTCGGCGTGCTGCCGACGTACCAGCAGATCGGCCTGTGGGCCCCGATCCTGCTGACCGTGCTGCGGATCGTCCAGGGCATCGCGGTCGGCGGCGAGTGGGGTGGCGGTGTGCTGCTGATCAGCGAGAACGCCGATCCGAAACGGCGCGGCATGCAGAGCGCGCTGGGCCAGAGCGGCGTCAGCATCGGGTTCGTGCTCAGCGCCGCGGTGTTCGCGCTGCTGAGCGGGACCACGAGCGCGGAGGCGTTCCAGTCGTGGGGCTGGCGGATCCCGTTCCTCGTCGGGGTCGTGCTCATGGTCGTCGGGCTGGTGATCCGGATGAACGTGCTGGAGACGCAGTCGTTCGCCCGGGTTCAGCGGCGCCACGAGACCGAGCGGTTCCCCGTGCTCGCCGCGATCCGCAAGCACCCGCGCGCCGTCGTGGTGTCCTTCGGCGCCCGCCTCGCGGAGAACGGCGGCAGCTACATCTTCCTGGTCTTCGTGCTCACCTACGCGGGCCAGATCGGCATTCCGCAGTGGGTGACGCTGGTCGGGGTGATCCTCGGCGAACTGCTCGAAGCGATCGCGATGCCGTTGTGGGGAGCCCTGACCGACCGGGTGGGCCGCCGGCCGGTGTACCTCGGCGGCGCGATCGCGATGATCGTGTGGGCCGCCCCGTTCTTCGCGCTGCTGCACACCCGGGAGACCTGGCTGGTGTGGCTGGCCATCGTGGTGGCCAACGCCGCGTGCCACGGCGCGATGATCGGCGCGCAGGCGAGCTTCTTCAGCGAGCTGTTCGGGAGCGGCGTGCGCTACAGCGGGGTCGCGCTCGGCCACGAGCTCGCGTCGGTCCTCGCCGGCGGCCTGTCGCCGCTCATCGCGACGGTGCTCCTCGCGTGGAGCGGTTCGTGGTGGCCGGTCGCCGCCTACCTCGGGTTGCTGGGGCTGCTGACGGTCGCCGCGCTCGCGTGGGCGCCGGAAACGCGGGCCCGCGACCTGGACGCCATCGGGCAACCCGAGCCCGCGCGGTCGAGTGAGCTCGCCCGATGACCGCCGCCGTCGTCGCCGCGTACGAACACCCCTACACCCGCCACGCGGGTCCGGGGACGACCACCGAGCAGGTGCTCACCGCCGCGTTCCACGGGGTCCTGCGCGAAGCCGCTCTGCAGCCGGACGATGTCGACGGGCTCGGCGTCGCCAGCTTCACCCTCGCGCCCGACCACGCGATCGACCTGGCGTGGCGGCTCGGGCTGCGGCTGCGCTGGCTCATGGAAGACCCGCACGGCGGCGCGAGCGGGCTCAACCTCCTGCAGCACGCGGTGCGGGCGGTCGAGGCAGGGGATGCCCGGACGGTGGTCCTGGTCGCGGGCGACCACCTCGACCGCGCGGCGTTCCGCGCACTGGTCGCGAACTACAACCGCGCCACCGCGGAAACCCTGACGCCCCTGGGCCTTTCGGGGCCGAACGCGCTGTTCGCCATGCTCACCCAGCGGCACATGCGGGCCACGGGCCTGACGGAGAAGGACTACGCGCAGGTGCCGATCTCGCAGCGGTCGTGGGCCGGCCGCAACCCCGGCGCCGTCTACCGCGCGCCGCTCGGGCTCGACGAGTACCTGGCGGCGCCCGTCGTCGCTCCGCCGCTGCGCCGCTACGACTGCGTGCCGGTGGTTACGGGCGCCGACGCCGTGGTCGTCACCGCCGCCGGACGGGGCGCCCGGGCCGAGGTGCGCGCGTTCGGGGCGAGCCACAACCACGACGGACAGCAGGGCGACGGGCTGCACACCGGCCACCACCTGATCGCCGACCGGCTGTGGGCGGACGCGGGGCTCGGGCCGGCCGACGTCGGCCTCGCCTGCGTCTACGACGACTACCCGGTGATGGCCCTGGCGCAACTGCAGGACCTCGGGCTCGCACCCGATCCGGGCCGGCTGCTGCACGAGCGGCTCGCCGTCGACCACTGGCCGCTGAACCCGTCGGGGGGCCAGCTCTCGGCCGGACAGGCGGGAGCCGCCGCCGGGCTGCACGGGCTCGTCGAGGCCGTGCGGCAGCTGCTCGGCCGTGCGGGCGAGCGGCAGGTGCCAGCCCGGCACGCGCTCGTGACCGGCTACGGGATGGTCCTGCACCGCTACGGCGCCTGCGCCAACGCCACGATCCTGGAGGGGAAACGATGACGGAAACGCCGACCGCACGGGTCGAGCAGGTGACCGAGGCGAACGGCGTCCGGGTGGCGACGTTGCGCACCAGCGCCGGGGCCGTGGTCGTCGGCCGGCTCGAGGGCGAAGAGGAACCGGGTGCCGAGGTCCGCATGACGGCGGCACCGGAAGGCCCCGGCACGGCGTGGGTGCCGGCGGCCCACCGGCTGCCGGACCGCTCGGAGTCGCTGCGGGCGCTGTGGCCCGGCGCGTGCACCGTGCCGAAGCTGCTGACCCGGCAGGCCGAGCTGTACGGGGACCGGCCGCTGGTCGTCTGCGGCGAGGTCACGTGGACCTACCGGGACACCGCGGACCGCGCCGCGCGGGCGGCGGGGATGCTCCAGCGCCGCGGGGTCGTGGCCGGGGACCGGGTCGCGCTGCTGTGCGGGAACCGGTTGGAGCTGCTGGAAATCGTGCTCGGCTGCGCGTGGCTCGGGGCGATCGCCGTACCGCTGAACACCGCCCTGCGAGGCGCGGGCCTGCGGCACACGCTGGCCGACTCCGGCGCGCGCGTGCTCGTCGCCGAGCCGCACCTCGTCACCGCGCTGGAGCATCTCGACGTACCCGAGACGCTGGCGCAGGTCTGGGTGCTCGACGGCCCGGACCACCCCGCGCTCGCCGACGCCGTGCCGCCGGTCGACGCCGCGCCCGGCGACACGCTGGCCATTCTGTACACCTCCGGCACCACGGGCCTGCCCAAGGGCGTGTGCTGCCCGCACGCCCAGTTCTTCTGGTTCGGCGTCGGGGTCGGCGAATGCCTGGAGCTCGGCGCGGACGACGTGCTCTACACGTGCCTGCCGCTGTTCCACATCAACGCGCTCACCGCGTTCTTCCAGGCCCTGCTGACCGGGGCGCGGATCGTGTTCGGCGCGAAGTTCTCCGTGTCGCGCTACTGGGCCGAGGCGGCCGCGTGCGGGGCGACGGTGACCTACGTCCTCGGCGCCATGGTGCAGATGCTCCTGGCCGCCCCCGAGTCCGAAGTGGACAGCCGGCACCGGGTGCGGATCGCCCTGGCACCGGCGACCCCGCCCGTGTCCCACGAGCGGTTCCACGCGCGTTTCGGCGTGCGGCTGATCGAGGGCTACGCGTCGACCGAGACCAACATGATGGTCGGCGCCCACGTGTCGGCCCAGCGGCCGGGCTGGATGGGCGTGGTGCTGCCGGACTACGAGGCGCGCGTGGTCGACGCCGCCGGGCTCGACGTCCCCGACGGCGAGGCGGGGGAGCTGCTGTGCCGCTCACGCCTGCCGTACGCCTTCGCCACCGGCTACTTCGGCAACCCCGCCGCGACCGCCGCGTCCTGGCACGACCTCTGGTTCCACACGGGCGACCGCGTGGTGCGCGACGGCACCGGCCGGCTGCGGTTCGTCGACCGCGTGAAGGACAGCATCCGCCGCCGGGGCGAGAACATCTCGTCGCTGGAGGTCGAGCAGGTCCTGGGCGAACACCCCGCCGTCGCGGCCGTCGCGGCGTTCGCCGTGCCGTCGGAGCTGGCCGAGGACGAGGTGATGGCCGCGGTCGTGACCCGCGCGGAGGTGACGCCGCTGCAGCTCGTCCAGTGGTGCGAACCACGGCTGTCGTACTTCGCGATCCCGCGGTACGTCGACCTCGTGGACTCGCTGCCCCTGACCGAGAACGGCAAGGTGCGCAAAGCCGCCCTGCGCGCCCGCGGAGTCACCGACGGCACGTGGGACCGCGAGGCGGCGGGCTACCGGCTCCGGCGGTGAACCGCGCGTCTCGTCCGGAGGTATGAGGTGGCCGCCGAGGTTCGTTCGCGCGGTCGATCTTCGCCGGGGCCGGTTCCGGGAGTCTCGACGCATCGGCACACGAAGGAGAACCCGATGCTGAAGACGGACTTCATCCCCGAGACACAGCAGCTGCCGCAGGGCCGGATCACCGGGCTGCCGGCGTGGTACTTCGCGCTCGTGGGTCTGCTCGCGGCGAGCGGGGACCTCACCGTGCAGTTCCAGGACCGGTACCCGTGGGTGGCGCTGCTGCCGCTCGTCGTGGTGGCGGTCCACCTGGTGCTGTGGTCCACGATGCTGGCGCGGCGCCGGCAGCTGCTGCGCGCGGTGTGGCGCCGCAAGCAGGCGATGGGCCTGGTGGCGACGCTGTTCGTGGCGCGGCTGCTGGTGCAGCTCGCCCTGACGCGGCTGACCGACAGCGTCGCGCCGCTGCACAGCTACACCCACCTGATCCTCGGCCTGGTCATGCTCGTGGTGACGACCGTGGGGGCCTGGTTCGACCAGTGGCTGGTGCTGCGCGTGGTGAACAAGGACCGCGCGTGAACCGTCAGCGGCGGCGCTTCGCGTCCCGGAGCACGCGCTGGGCGGCGAGCCGGCCGGACGTCGCGTTGGTGCCGGCGCCTGGCCAGGTCGCCGCGCCCGTGAGGTAGAGGCCGTCGACGGCGGTGCGGTAGCCGTGGTGGCCCCAGCCGAGCGGGCGGAACAGGAAGTTCTGCGGCAGGTGGTGGCTGCCGCCGGCGCTGTCGCCGCCGACGAGGTTCGGGTTGGCCGCTTCCAGGTCCTGGGGCGTGTGCACGGCGTACCTCGCGATCCGGGCCGACGCGCCCGGTGCGTACCGCTCGAGCTTCGCGAGCACGCGTTCGGCCATCGGCTCGGCCGCTTCGGGCCAGGTCGTCGCGCTGATCGTGCCGGCCGCGTCGCCGCGGATCATCGACGGCACGGTGCGGACCTGCAGCCACGCGACGTGCTTTCCGGCCGGCGCCCGCGTCGGGTCGACGGCCGTGGTCTGGCCGACGACCAGCAGCGGGTCGGCAGGCAGGAGGCCGGCCTGGGCCTCGGTGTAGGTCCGGGCGAGGTCGTCGACGTAGGGCGCGGCGTGGACGTAACCGAACTCGGCGAGGTCTTCGCCGGCGGCCCAGGGGAGAGGGCCGTCGAGGGCGAGGTGGAGCATGAGCGTGGCGGGGCCGTAGGTGAAGTTCCCCGCCTTGTGCCGGAGGTCTTCGGGGACGTCGTCGAGCAGCTTCCCGTACAACGCCCGTGGCCCCACGTTGGCCACGACCGCGCGCCGTGCCCGCAACCGCGTGCCGTCCGCCGTCCGCACGCCGACGGCCCGGCCGTTCTCGCGCACCACGCCGTCGACTTCGAGTCCTGTGTGGACTTCGCCGCCGTGCTCGACCAGCAGCGCGGCGAGCGCTTCCGGGAGCCGCCGCGCTCCGCCTTCGACGACGGACATGCCGTTGTCGAGGTCGGCGAACAGCTCCAGCAGCGGGAACATCGCGCCCCCGCTCACGTCCGGCGCGAAGTCGAGGTGCAGGCCCCAGCACGCGGCCATCGCCTGGGCTTCGCGGGTCGCGAACCAGGTTTCGCCGAGTTCGCGGGTGCTCATCAGCAGTGTCCGGGCCAGGTCGAGCGCACCGCTGACCCCTTGCTTGCGGACCAGCCGCGCGATCTCCAGGACGGCGGCTTTCGACGGCAGCGCCGAGCCGTAGAGCGCGAACAGGTGCGGCGCGAACCGCTGGTACACCGCGTACAGGCGCGCGAACCCGTCGGCGTCCGCCGGCGAATGCGCGGCGAGGCCTTCGAGCGTCGTCGCGTGGTCGTGGTGGACGCGCAGGCTCCGCCCGCCGGGGAAGACGTTGGCGTAGGGCCGGCGCGTGACCCGGAACTTCAGGCCGAGCCGCGTGAGGTCGGCGCCGAAGTCGGCGTACGCGGCGGAACCGAGGAACAGGTTCTGGTTCGTCGAGTACAGGTCGTGCTCGAACCCCGGCAGCGTCACCTCCCCGCTCGCGATCGCCCCGCCCACGCTGCCGTTGCGCTCCACGACGGCCACGGACCACCCGGCCTTCGCGAGGTACAGCGCCGCGACGAGTCCGTTGTGCCCACCGCCGATGACGATCGCGTCGTAGGTGCTCAACGGTCCGGCTCCGTTCCGAAGACCTCCGCGGTGTGCTCCCCGACCGACGGCGCGGGGCTCGGGTCGGCACGCGTGCCGTCGACGACGAGGGGGGACTTCGGTGCCAGGTGCGGGCCGACGCCAGGCTGGTCGAGGGGCGCGAAGAGATCGTCGTCCGCCAGCGCCGGGTCGCGGCCGATCTCGGCGAAGGTGCGGTAGCGCTGCCACAGGACGCGGTGGGCGTCGAGGGCCTTGGCGGCGTCGGCGTACGGCGTGGTGGCGAACCAGCGGGCGAGCAGCGCCGAGATCAGGTCGCGGTGTTCGAAGCGGGCCGCTTCGCCGGAGAAGTCGATCGCGAGGGACTCGCTCAGCGCGGCAAAGGCGGCGGTGAGGCCCGTGGCGGCCAGCAGCTTCGTCCAGTGGCGTTCGGTCAGGACGACGACCACGACCGCCACCCCGTCGGCCGTGGTGAAGTCACGGCCGTAGGTGCCGTGGATGTCGTTGCCGGACTTGGTGCGCTCGTGGTCGGTGACCTGGGCTTCGGCGAGGTAACCGAGGTTGCCCGCGGTGGCGAGGGCGACGTCCTCCAGCGCGACGCGCAACGACGCGCCCCGGCCGGTCCGCAGGCGGCGGCGCTCGGCGGCGAGCAGGCCCGTCGCCAGGTACAGGCCGGCGGCGAGGTCCCACGCGGGCAGGACGTGGTTCACCGGCCCGGGCACGTCGGCCGGGCCGGTGACGAGCGGGAACCCCGTGGCCGCCTGGACGGTGTAGTCCACGGCGGCGCCGCCGTCGGAGCGGCCTTCCAGCAGCGCGTGGATCACGTCGGGACGCCGGGCGGACAGCGCGGCGTGCGTGAGCTCGGGATGCCGGTCGGTGTTGGTGACGACCACGCACGGTCCACCGTGGACGATCAGCTCGGCCAGCCGCTGCCGGTCCACTTCGGACGCGAAGTCCACTGTGATCGCGCGTTTTCCCTTGTTGAGCCCGGTCCAGTACAGGCTCGTGCCCGAGCCGGCCAGCGGCCAGCGCGTGCGGTCGGGCGCGCCGCCCGGCGGCTCGACGCGCACGACGTCGGCGCCCAGCTGGGCCAGGGTCATGCCGCACAGGGGAGTGGCGACGTAGCTGGAGATCTCGACCACCCGCAGTCCGTCGAGCAGCGCCTCAGGCATCCGCACCGCCCCGGCCGGTGAAGTCGGGCTTGCGGCGTTCCCGGTGCGACGCCAGGCCTTCGCGCACCTCCGGCCCGGCGAACCCGTAGAACTCCAGCGCCAGCGAGGAGTCGAAGATCGCGCCCGCGATCTGCCGGTACCACGCGTTGAGGCTCTGCTTCGTCCACCGGATCGCGTTCGGCGCGCCGAGGGCCAGCTCTCGGGCCAGGTCGCGCGCGGTCGGCAGCAGCTCCGCCTCTTCGTCCACGCACAGCGAAACGGGGCCGATCCGCTCGGCCTCCTCGCCGGTCATCGGCCGGCAGGTCATCAGGTAGTACTTGGCTTTCGCCATCCCGCACAGCAGCGGCCAGCAGATCGCCGCGTGGTCCCCGGCCGCGACACCGAGCCGCGTGTGCCCGTCGACGATCTTCGCGGTCTTGGCGACCACCGACACGTCCGCGAGCACGCCGGCCACCAGGCCCGCGCCGACGGCCGGGCCGTGGATCGCCGAGACGATCGGCTTCGAGCAGTCGATGATGTTGTAGACGAGGTCCCGCGCCTCCCGCATCGTGCGCGAGCGGGCCTCGAAGTCGGTGGTCAGTTTCTCGACCAGGTCGAACGAGCCGCCGGCCGAGAACCCCTTGCCCTCGCCGCGCAGCAGCACCGCGTTCACCGCGGGATCGCGGTCGAACTCGCGCCAGATCTCGGCCAGGTCGCCGTGTGCGGCTTCGCTCACGGCGTTGAGGTTCGGCCCGTCCAGCACCAGCTCGACCACGCCGTCCTCGTCCGGCCCGTCGACCCTCAGGTGCTCGAAACGCGCGTACCGGCTCATGCCGCTCCCTCCGCTCGTGGGTGATCAGGGCTCAGTCTGCACCGTCGGCGCCCAGGAGCTCGGCCACGACGGCCGCGGTCGCGCGCAACACCGCCTTCCGGTGGCGCTTGAGCCGGGCGGCCGACGCATGGCCGCCGGGGGAGCGGATCTCCGGCGGGGTGAGGTTCCAGGACTGCGCGAGCGCGAGGGTGAGCATGAGGACGTCGATACCCTCCTCCTCGTCGACGCCGTGCTCGGCGGAGATCTCCGCGGCCTTGTCGACGTGGGCACGCACCTCCGCGGCCGACGCGTCGGGGCGCTCCAGCGCCTTCCACTGCATGAGCCGCATCACCGCCGGCTCGGCGACGAGGTAGTCGAACAAGGCGCCGACGTAGCCGGGCAGGTCGTCGGGCGTGAAGGGGACCAGGTCGGCGAGCACGCCCAGCCGGGCGTCGAGAACGGCGTCGAAGAGGGCGTTCTTGGAGCCGTAGTACGCGTAGATGGCCTGCTTGTTGGCCGAGGCGGCGGCCGCGATGCGGTCGACCCGGGCACCGGCGAGGCCGCGCTTGACGAACTCGTCGTGGGCCGCCTCCAGCAGGCGGGCGCGGGTGGCGTCCGAGTCGTACGTCATGGGGCCAGCGTAATAAACCAACTGGCTGGTTGACAATCGGCCGCGACCGTGGCTAGGTTTTAAACCATCCAGTTGGTTTAGTCTTGAACGCAGATTAAACCAACCAGTTGGAACTATCGAGGGGTACGCCATGGTCACCTGGTTCGAAGTGGTGTGGGGCCGGCTCGTGACGCTGGCCGACGAGATGCTGACGGTGCTGCGGCGCACCGCGTTCAGCACCGTCGTGTCCACCGGCAACGACCTCGGCTGCGAGATCATGGACGCCCGCGCCTGGTCCGTCGCCCACGCCGTGACCAGCAACCCGACGTTCAACCTCACCCTGCCGCACCTCACGGCGGCGCTGCTGGAGACGTTCCCCGCCGAAACGCTGCGCGAGGGCGACGTGCTGTTCACCAACGACCCGTGGATCGGCGCCGGGCACCTGCCGGACGTGGCCGTGGTGACGCCGTTCTTCAAGCGCGGCCGTGTGGTCGGGTTCGCGGGGTCCATCGCGCACGTGAGCGACATCGGCGGCCTGCTCAACCAGTCCGAGGCCCGCAGCGTCTACGAGGAGGGCGTGTACTTCCCGCCGCTGAAGCTGTACGACGCGGGTGTGCGCAACGACGCGGTGTTCTCCACGCTGCGGGGGAGTGTGCGCACGCCGGAGCTGGTGATCGGCGACATCAACGCGATCGTGACCGCGAACTCCGTGGCCGCCACCCACACCGTCGACCTGCTCGACGAGTACGGCCTCGACGACCTGCAGCAGCTGTCCGACGCCGTGCAGTCCCGCGCGGAGAAGGCGATGCGCGCGACCATCGAGTCCATTCCGGACGGCACCTACCCGTTCGAGCTGACGTTCGACGAGCTGGACGGCGAGCTGACGCTCGGGGTCGAGCTGGTCGTGTCCGGGAGTGACCTGCTGGTCGACTACGTGCGCGTGCCGCCGCAGCACCCCCACGGCGGGATCAACTCGACGCTGACGTTCACGACCGCGCGCACCACGTACGCGCTGAACTGCCTGCTGACCCCGCAGATCCCGAGCAACCAGGGCCTGTTCCGCCCGGTGCGGGTGCAGGCGCCGTCCGGCTCGGTGCTCAACCCCGTGCACCCGGCGTCGGTGAACGACCGGACCAAGGTCGGCTGGCACGTCATCCCGCTGGTGCAGGGCGCGCTCGCGGGCGTGCTGCCCGAGCGGATCCCGGCGGCGGGCGAGTTCAAGAGCAGCCTGCGGCTCATCGGCACCGGTGCGCACGACGTCGCCGTCAGCTCGCTCGCCTTCACCGGCGGCGGCTTGGGCGCGGGCCACGGCGGCGACGGGGTCGACGCGATCTGCTACCCGACGAGCTCGTCGAGCATCCCGGTCGAGATCTACGAAACCACCACCGGGGCGCGGATCGGGCGGAAGGAACTGGCACCGGGGACGGCCGGCGCGGGCCGGTTCCGGGGCGGGCACGGGCAGGTGGTCACGCTGCGGCCGCCGCGGGCGGGCAGCGGGCTCACCCTGGCGGCCGGGTGTCACCAGCAGAGCCACCCGCCGTTCGGCCTCGCGGGCGGCCTCGCGGCCCAGCCGACCGAGGCACGGATCGACGGCATTGCCGTGCCGGTGTCCGAGACCTCGGCCCGGCTGGGGGCGCTGCCGTTCGACGCCGGTGCACCCACGGTCACCCTCCGCACGGCCGGCGGCGGTGGGCACGGGTCCCCTGTGGACCGTCCGGTCGAGGCGGTGCTGCGCGACGTGCGGGACGAGCTGCTCTCCGTGGAGGAGGCACTCGACGTGTACGGCGTGACGGTGGACCTGGAGGCGCTCACCGCGACCCGGCGCCCGAGCCCGGGCGGGAGCGAGATTCCCTGACGGGGTAACGGGAATTCCCGCACCGGCCGATGTGGACGGTGCGGGAATCCCGCGTTCTCCGGGCAGGTGGAAGGGCGTCGCCGACCTCGTGGACCGGCGACGCCCGGTCGGCGCGGCTTGGCTGGGACCGCGAGCCGCGCCTGAAATTCGACTACCCCTTCCGCCGCCGGTGAAACTTTGGCGTGCGCTGCCGTCTTCGCCGGTCCTGCTTACACTCGGACAGGTGACGGAGCACTCCGGCGAGACCCGCGACGAGAAGCTCGGGCGGAATGTGAACGAGCTCCTCCAGGAGCTGCGCGTGGCCCAGGCCGGGGTGCAGATCCTCTTCGGGTTCCTGCTTTCGGTGGTGTTCACGTCCCTGTTCCGCGAGGCGAGCGGGTTCGAGAAGGGCCTGCACATGGCGGCCGTCGTGCTCGCGGTGGCGGCGACGGCGTTGCTGACCGCGCCCGCGGCCTGGCACCGGCTGCTGTTCCGGACGGGCAGCCGCGAGCACATCGTGGCCGTGGGCAACCGCGTGGTGGTCGCCGGGCTGGCGTGCCTGGCGCTGGCCATCACGGTGACGGTCGCGCTCATCGCGAAGGTCGTCTACGGTGCGGCGGCGATGTTCGGCGTGGCCGGCTTCGCGTTCTTGCTGTTCGTCGTCTTCTGGGGTGTCATGCCGCGTTCGCTCAAACGCGGGTGAGCGGCCGAACCCGATCGGTGGGGACATTTTCAATGCCGGGCCCGCTCCGGGGCGCACCGGCTACGCTGGGGCGCCTGCGTTGCCACGGGAGGCGGGATGACCACTTCGGAGAGCGGGCTCGAGAACGTCGACATGAAGGTCGAGGTGCTCGTGATCCCCGTCGCGGATGTCGAGCGGGCCAAGGCGTTCTACACGGGAATCGGCTGGCGGCTCGACGAGACGCCGCCGTGGGTCGTGCAGCTGACCCCGCACGGGTCGCCGTGCTCGGTCCAGTTCGGTTCGAACCTCACGGACGCGAAACCCGGGTCGGCGAAGGGGTACGCGGTCGTCTCCGACATCGAGGCGACGCGCGCCGCCCTGGTCGCCGCCGGCGTGACCGTGAGCGAGATCTTCCACTTCGGCCCGGAGGGACCGGAGCCCGGCCTGGACCCGGATCGCACCAGCTACCGGTCGCAGGCCACGTTCGCCGATCCCGACGGGAACCAGTGGCAGCTGCAGGAGATCACCACCCGGCTGCCCGGGCGGGTCGACGCGGCGGAGACGTCGTTCGCGTCGGTGACCGACCTGGCCGACGCGATGCGCCGCGCGTCGGTGGCGCACGGCGAGCACGAGAAACGCACCGGCGAGGCCGACGCGAACTGGCCGGACTGGTACAGCCGGTACATGGTGGCGGAGCAGGCGGGCACGGTACTGCCGCTCTGAGGGCTTGTCACGACCACGGAGGACGGATGGCGGACGTCGAGCGCGGGCGGGGTCTGGCGGGCCAGACGGTCGTCGTCATCGGGGGCAGCGCGGGGATCGGCCTGGAGACCGCGCGGCTCGCGCGGGCAGAGGGCGCACAGGTCGTGCTGACCGGGCGCAGTCCGGAGAAGCTCGGCAAGGCCGCGGCCGACGTCGGCGCGCAGGACACCGCGGCCTTCGACGCCACCGACCCGGCGGCGATGGCCGCGTTCTTCCGGGGTCTGGCCGCCGTCGACCACGTCATGATCACCGCGGGCGCGCCGCACTACGGGCCGCTGCTGGAGATGACCGCGGCCGAGATCCGCGACGCGCTGAGCGACCACCTGGTGGTCGGCCTCGAAGCCGCCCGCAACGCCGCCCCGAAGATGCCTCCGGGCGGCTCACTCGTCCTGATGGGCGGCACCGGCGGCCGGCGGGTGAGCCGCGCGCTCGGCATCGTGTCCTCGGCCACCGCCGCCCTGCCCCCGTTCGCGGCGACGCTCGCCCTGGAGATCGCGCCGGTGCGCGTGAACCTGATCGCCGCGGGGTTCGTGGACACGCCGTTGTCCGCGTCCCTGCTGGGAGAGGGGCTGGACGACCGGCGCGCCGAACTGCGGGCCACGTTGCCGATCGGCCGGGTCGTGACCCCGGTGGACGTCGGGGCGCTGGCGGTGCACCTGATGATCAACACGGCGCTGACGGGTGCCACGTATGACATCGATGGTGGGCAGCAGTTCGCGTTCTGAGCCGGGCGCGGTGGGCAAGGCTCAGTTCCCGCGGATTCGGCTGCGAGTCCATTGAGGACTGTCGAGCCGTGGTGGCGAGGCCCAGGAGTTCGACGCCGTCTGGCGCGACGAGCTCGGGATCGGTGCCGATCAACCGGCCGGAAGGCAGTTCGTGAGGCTCGGCGCCGGAGCCGGTGCGGCCGCTTCGTGGGCGGCCGCCACCGTACGTCGTTGCGGCCCTGGTCGTGCCGAGCCGGACGTGCCCGTTCGGCCAGGCCGCGCCGGCTCCGCACCGTGTCGCGCACGGGTCGAGGTCGGTCCGCCGAGGGGTGATCGGGCCACACCGAAGTGATGCTCGGGGACGGGGGAGTGGCCGAAAACGGCAGGTCAGTCGGTTTCCGGCTGCTGCCACTCACGTCCGGCGCGCTGCGCGGCGATCCGGATCTCGTTACCCGCTTCCCAGCGGTTCTGCCCCGGCAGCTCGGCAGTGCGTGACGTGGGTTCGGCGTCCGCGTCCGGCTGTTGTCGGATCTCCTGTTCGGCCATGGTCATTGGCGCCTCCGTTCTCTATTGCCCCACAACGATTCCGGATACCCGCCCCCGCGGCAAGCAAACGCGACTCCGCTTCACCCGGAAGGTGAGGGGTTGCGCATCCGGCCGGCACCCGATCGCCCCGGGGGCGGCAGACCGACGGCGACGCCCGGATGTCCGCCGCCCCTCGCCGATCCTGAAGTGCCCCATCCGGCCCGCACCCCTGAAGGCCAGCGGGTTCCGGCGAGCTCAGCTCAGTGGACGTCCGATGTGGACAATCACGATCAGGTGGGGCGGTGCTTCGGTGAACCGCGTTCACCGCGAGCGACCCTTCGCCTCGGATCCAGGTCGCCGCGGAAGTTCTCCGAGCCGCCCGGGTGGCCGCGGCGGGACCGGCCGTGCTCGTCCTCGAGAGGCGTGTCGCGGTCGTTCCGCTGTGCCGGCGGCGGGCGGTTGCCGCTCGAGTCCTCGTCGGCGGCGGGGTGGGCGCCGGGGGTGAGTTGTTCGTCGTCCACGGTGGCTCCCGGGGTCAGTCGTCGCCGGGCCATTCGCCGCTGGCCTTTTCGTAGCCGACGGCGCCGGCGCGTTCCGCGGCGGCCTCCACCACGCCGAAGATCGCGCCCTGCACGGCCGCGGCGATGAGGATCTCCTGCCAGCTGCGGTGCTTGTCCGTCGCGCTCGGGGCGTCGTCCTCGCCGGAGACGCGCTGCCACAGCAGCTTGAAGACCTGGCCGGCGACGAGACCGCCGAGCGCGCTGACGGCGAAGTTCAACGGTTTGTACAACGTCCTCTTCATCCCGGCCGGGTACCCCGGACCGAGCGAGACCCAAGCTCGGCCGTGACCGCGTAAGCTTCGGTGACCGCGGTTCAACCAGAAGCCGTCTGCCGTCGTCCCGGCCCGTGCCGAGGACTCCGGAGACCGGCCTGGCCTGCGTCTCCGCCCGATGCGTGGAGGGAGGCCTGCCGTGGCGGAACCCCTTCGGGACGCCCCCGTGAACCCGCCGGTCGTCGTCGTGGTCGCCACCGCCGAGAACACCACCGTGGCCGTCCGCGGCGACGTCGACGCGACGATCGCCGGCCGGCTCGCCGGGCAGCTGGCCGTGGAGCTCGAACTCGGGCCCCACGTGCTGCTCATCGACCTGCGCGAGGTCACCTTCTGCTCCTCCGACGGCATCAGCACCCTCGTCCGCGCCCACGAGGCCGCCCGCGCCGCGGCGGTGCCCTACGCGATCGTCACCGCCCGGCTCGCCGTGCTGCGCCCCCTGAGGATGCTCGGGCTCGACCGCGTGCTGCAGATCCACCACGACCTGGCCGACGCGAAGGCGTGGCTGGGGATCGTTGCGCGGCTGCGCTCCTGACGGCGGAAGTCATTTCGGGGCCGCGCGCCCGGAGGTCACCGCGCGGCGCTCCGGAGGTCGGCGACGAACTCCGCCCGCGCCGCCTCCCGATCCGGCGCGCGCAACACCGCTGCCGGATGCACGGTGGCCAACGCGACGTCGAAGAGGCCGGCGTACTCGTCGGGCGGCGCCAGCGGTTCACCGCGCCGCCGGGTGATGCGGAACGACGGCCCGTACACCGACTGGGCGGCCGTGGCGCCCAGCAGGAGCAGCAGCCGCGGCCGCACCGCGCGCAGTTCGGCGAGCAGCCACGGCCGGCACGCGACGACCTCCGGGCGCGAAGGCTTCGCGTGGATGCGCCGCTTGCCGCGTTCGGTGAACTTGAAGTGCTTCACGACGTTGGTGACGTACAAGGCTTCGCGCTCGAAGCCGGCTTCGTTCAGCGCCTCGTCGAAGAGCCTGCCCGCAGGGCCGACGAACGGTTTGCCCTGCCGGTCCTCCTGGTCACCGGGCTGTTCGCCGGCGACCAGGATCTCGGCGTGCCGCGGTCCCTCGCCGAAGACCGTCTGTGTGGCCGCGCGGTGGAGGCCGCATCCCGTGCAGTCCGCGGCCGCCCGGCGCAGGCGGGTGAGGTCGGCGGTGTCCGGCGGTGCGGCGCCGTCCGGGCGGGTCGTCGGCATGGCCGCCGGGTACCCGCCCGGAGTCGCCGGTACACGCGGGGTCAGGGCAGCGAAAGCCCCAGGTGGTCCCGCAGCGTCGTTCCCGAGTACTCCGTCCGGAACACCCCGCGGTCCTGCAGCAGGGGCACCACGGTGTCGGCGAACTCGTCGAGCCCGCCCGGCGTCACGTGGGGCACGAGGATGAAGCCGTCGGCGGCGTCGTTCTGCACGAGGTCGTTGATGGCGGTCGCGACGGTCGTCGGGGAGCCGATGAACGTCTGGCGCCCGGTGACCTCGATGATGACCTCGCGCGCGGTGAGGTTCTTGGCCTCCGCGAGCTGGCGCCATTCCTTGGCCGTGGCCAGCGGGTCGCGGTACATCCGCACGCTGGCGCGGCCCTTCGAGATCAGGTCCTCGCCGACGACGGGGTCGAAGTCGGGCAGCGGGCCGTTCGGGTCGTGCTCGGACAGGTCGGTGTTCCACAGCTGTTCGAGGAACTTGATCGCCGTCTGCTCGCTGACCTGCTGCAGCCGCACCTCGTGGGCCTTCTCGTGGGCGTCGGCGTCGGTGTCGCCGAGGACGAAGGTCGCCGCGGGCATGATCACGAGCTGGTCGGGTGTGCGCCCGTACTTCGCGAGGCGGCCCTTCACGTCGCGGTAGAACGGCCGGCCGGTCTCGAGCGTGCCGTAGCGGCTGAAGATGGCGTCGGCCGTGGCGGCGGCGAACTCGCGGCCCTCGTCGGAGTCGCCGGCCTGGATGGTGACCGGGCGGCCCTGCGGCCCGCGCGGCACGGGGAAGCGGCCGTCGATGGTGAAATGCTGGTCGTGGTGGGAGAACGCGCCGGCGTGGGCGTCGGACAGGAAGCGGCCGCTCGCCTTGTCCGCGACGACCTCGTCACCGCGCCAGGAGTCGAACAGCTCCCAGGCCGTGCGCAGGAACGTCTCGGCGCGCGAGTACCGCTGGTCCTGCGGCAGGAAGCCGCCGCGGCGGAAGTTCTCGCCGGTGAAGGCGTCCCACGACGTCACGACGTTCCACGCCGCGCGCCCGGCCGAAAGGTGATCCAGCGAGGCGAACTGGCGCGCCACCTCGAACGGCTCGTTGAACGTCGAGTTGATCGTGCCGGCGAGCCCCAGCCGTTCGGTGACCGCGGCGAGCGCCGAGAGCACCGTGAACGTGTCGGGGCGCCCGACGACGTCGAGGTCGTAGATGAGGCCGTTCTGCTCGCGCAGCCGCAGGCCTTCGGCGAGGAAGAAGAAGTCGAACTTGGCGCGCTCGGCCGTCTGCGCGAGCTTCACGAACGAGCTGAACTCGATGTGGCTGCCCGCCTCCGGGTCGCTCCACACGGTGGTGTTGTTGACGCCCGGGAAGTGCGCCGCGAGGTGGATCTGCTTCGGCTCGGTCATCGGGTCCCTCCTCAGGCGGCGTAGCGGTTCGCGGGGCGGGGCAGGCCGAGCAGGCCCCGCAGCGTGGCGGCTTCGTAGTCGTGGCGGAACGCGCCGCGCCCGCGCAGCTCGGGCACGAGGCCGCGCGTGACGGCGGTGAGGTCGTCGGGCAGCGCGCCCGGCCGCAGGCGGGACCCGGTCAGGCCGGCGGCGTGCCAGTCGAGCAGCAGGTCGGCGAGCTCGGCGGACGTGCCGGTGAACACGCGCGCGTCGGAGGTGTATTCGGCGCCCGCGACGTCGTCGAGGCGCGCCTTGCGATCGGCGGCCGCGCCCGGCTTTTCGTCGAGGAACACCACGAGGTCGGCGAACACGCGCAGCCGCTCGTCCACGGCAGCGCGGATCTTCGTGACGTCCGACCGGTCCTGCGGTGTCACGTACACGAGGTCGGCGGCCTTGCCGGCCAGCCGGTAGGCCCGGTCGTTGTGCGCGAGGGCGGCGACGGGCGGCTGGCCCTGCGGCGGCCGGGGCGTGATCGACGGGCCCTTCACCGAGAACCAGCGGCCCTCGAAATCGATGTAGTGCAGTTTCTCGCGGTCGACGAACCGGCCGGTGGCGACGTCGCGGATCTCCGCGTCGTCCTCCCAGCTGTCCCAGAGCCGGCGCAGCACCTCGACGTAGTCGGCGGCCTCGTCGAACAGGTCCGCCTCGTCGGCCGGTTCGCGCCGGCCGAAGTTGCGGTACTCCTCCTCGTGGCGCGACACCTGCACACGCACGCCCGCACGGCCGCCGCTGACGAAGTCGAGCGTCGCGATGGCCTTCGACAGGTGGAACGGCTCCGTGTGGGTGACGACGGCCGTCGGCACCAGCCCGATGCGCGAGGTCAGCGGCGCGACCCGCGACGCGATGAGCACCGCGTCGAGCCGGCCCTGCACGACGTCGGTGCGGTCCTCGAACGGGCCGCGCGCGTCGGTGCGCAGGGACAGGAAGTCTTCGAAGGTGACGAAGTCCAGCTTCGCCGCTTCGGCCTCCTGCACCAGGTCGGTCCAGTACCCGGCCGTGAGCAGCTCGGCCGGCCGTGCCGCTGGCTCCCGCCACGCCGCCGGGTGCCAGCCGGCCCCCTCCAGTGCGACGGCGAGCAAGGGTCCACCTGCCATGTGCGCGTCCTTTCCGCTCGGCCTGCCTTCGCAGTGTGCGCCGGGACGCACGGGTGCGGCAGCCGGAACCAGCCATTGGGAAAGCCCGGGTTTTCCCGCCCGATCGGGAATAACGCGGGGGAGTACCGTCCACGCGGGAACCCGGCGCGGACGAAGGAGTGGTGATGGCGGGAGAAGGCCTGGTGACGGTCGCGAGCAGCCGAGGAGTGGGCGAGACCGTGGACCGGCTCGTTTCGCTGGCCGAAGGCGCGGGATTGATCGTGTTCGCGCGCATCGACCACGCGGCCAACGCGGTCGCCGCGGGCCTCGAGCTGCGGCCCATGCAGCTGCTCGTGTTCGGCCACGGCCGCGGTGGCACCCCGCTGCTCGCCGACGGCCCCACGAGCGGCCTCGACCTGCCCCTGCGCGCCCTCGCCTGGGAAGACGAGGACGGCGCCACCCACGTCACCTACAACGACGCCGGCTGGCTCGCCGAACGCCACAGCCTGGGCGCCGCCAGCGCCGCCGCGGTGGCGGCACTGGGCAAGGGCCTCGAGACACTGGTGGGCAAGGCGACGGAGTAGGAGTCGCCCGGCTACCGCACGAACTGCGTGGGCTTGGTGCGAAGGCGGTTGAACGGCGGGCAGGGCGCGGCGCTCTGCCCGCCGCCGCATCGGCGGGCCCTTCTCGCCGCGACGGTGCTTCACCGCGCGAGGCGAGTTGGCGCAGCTCAGCGACGACGGGCGCCCGGGGCTGCTGAACGGCGGTCGGCTCGGGCTCGCCGCGAAAGGCAACGGCCGGGCGCTCAGGAGCGACGAGCGCAGCGACCTGGGCGGGCATGGGGCGAAGGCCGTTGAACGGTGCGCAGGACACCTGGCGCGGATGTGACGGTCTGCCCGCCCTCGTGGCCGCGGGACACTGGGCATCGCCGGCGCGCTTCGGCAGCGCCCCGAAGCTGCTCCTCAGCTCAACAACGACGAATGCCGCGCAGCCGCGGTCACCGGGCCCACCAGCGTGGGCTGCAGGCGGCGGGCCGCGTCGAGGTGGTCGGCGGTCCAGATCATCTTCACGGCGGTGGCGGTGCCCTGGTGGTCGTCGCCGGAGAGGTCGCGGTGGACGGCCGTGAGGAGGCGGGCGTCGGCGGCCGGGTCGCGGGACTTGAGGGGCGGGGGGACGCCGGAGCCGATGAGGGCGGCGGCGGTGGCTTCGTACCAGCGGGCCAGTTCGTCGCTCGCAGCGAGGACCTCGGTGCGCGCGGCGGTGCGGTCGCCGACGGGGCCGCCGGTTTCGCGGCGCCACAGGTCCAGCACGGCCTCGGCGGTCAGGCGGAGCACGGCGACCGCGGTGATCATCGCCGCGACGTCGGCCAGGGGCACGTGCTTGGGCCCGCGTTCGGTGAGGAAAACGCGGAACGCGTCGTCCAGGCGACGGGCCGCCGCGGCGGCGCGGCGGTTCTCGTCGCCGGGCTCGGTGGTCGGGGCGACCAGCGCGTCGCAGCGGCTCACGCCGTACTCGACGGCGCCGCGCAGGTAGCGGGCGCTTTCGGCGAGGCCGTCGGCGACGGCGCGCCGCAGCTCGGCCGCGGCGCCGCGGGGCCAGAACACGATCCCCACCACGAGGCTGACCGCGCAGCCGAGCGCCACGTCCTCCACCCGCACCAGCCCGATCCGCAGCCCGGCCGGCTGGATGAGGGAGAACAGCAGCAACAGCAAAACCGTGAACCCGGCCTGCCCGGCCGCGAACGAGATCACGGCGGGCGCCAGCCCCGTGAACACCACCGCGATCGGCAGCAGCGCCCAGAACACCGCGGTGTCGTGGCCGAGCAGCAGGATCAGCACACTGCCGACCACGATCCCCGCGACGGTGCCGAGCAAGGCGCGCACCGCGCTCTGCCCGGTGCTCAGCGCGTTGGACCGCAGCACCGCCATCGTGCCGAACGCGACCCAGAACGAGTGCTCCACCCCGGTCAGCTCCGCGATGAGCACGGCCGCCCCGAGCGCGATGCCGCCCCGCAGGCTGTTGTGCAGCGTCACCGAGTTCCACGCGACGTGCGCGCCCGTCCGTTCCTGCACCGACGACAACGCCGACCCCGCGCCGTCCGGCCGTCGCCCGATCAGGTGCTCCCACCAGGTCCGCCCCCGCGCCGCCACGGTCAGCTCGATGTTCTGCGCGATCGCCGAGATCGCGAAGCTCATCTCCTGCGCGCGGAAGCTCGGTTCGAGCGACGTCACGAACTCCGCCGTGTCCGGATCCGGCAACGCGGACGTCGCGACGGCTTCCATCTCCCCGCGCGCGTCCCGCAGCCGCGCGAGCTCGACCACCAGGTCGTCGGGCGCCGAAGCCACCGCCTTCAGCAGCCCCGCGCCGTGGTCGAGCAGCACGGCGGCGGCCAGCTTGACCTCCGACACCGCCGCCGTCGTGGCGCCGTGGCCCTCGGCGACGGGCATCCGCGCCAGGATCTCCTCGAGCCACACGACCTCGTCGATGAGCCGCACCAGCGTGCGCGTCGAGGTCGTCAGCCCCGTCGGCCGGTAGGGCGTGCCGAAGAACGAGTGCCGCAGCGCGGCGACGGCGGTGCTCGACTCCGCGACGACGTCGTCGACCTGCGCCACCACGTTCGGCAGGAACCCGCAGCGCACGCACTCGACCTCGATCCGCAGCCGCTGCGCCAGCAACGCACACGCGCGCGCCGTCGCGAGCCGCAGCGGGTTGCGCACCGGCGAGGGCCACAGCACGGCGATCGCGGCCATCGACACGACCCCCGCCATGCCCCAGCCCAGCAGCCGGTCGGGCAGCGTGGCGAGCGAGCCGGGCAGCGTCGCGGGCAGGATGAACGACACGAGCAACGACGTCGTCGCACTCGCGATCACGGAGCTCACCACGGCGGCGAACAGCACCACGAACGCCACCACCACCGTGGAAACCGCCGCGAGCCACACGACCTGCGACACCAGCGTGCCCAGCGAGATCAGCAAGCCGCCGGCGAGCACGAGCGCGCCCTGGGCGAACACCCGGTCGCGGATCGGCCCGCCGAAGTCGACGAACAGCAGCAGCGCCACCGATCCCACCGACGCGAACAGGCCCGTCAGCGCGTTGCCCAGCACCAGGTTCCCGACCGCGAACAGCGACGGCAGGATGATCGCGGCCCGGCCCGTACGGCGCAGCGCCGAGAGGTTGTTGTCCCGGCTTCGCAGCCACTCGAGAACCGTCATGGCCCGCCGTGCCTCCCACTGTCGAGGGGGCACCAGGCCCGGACGCGAGCATGGTCGGGCAAAACCGCGTGTGTCAAGAACCCCGGCCGGGCCCGAATCCACTGTGGAACGCCGCCACCCACCGCGCGGACCTGGTTGACTGTCCCCATGCTGCCCTGGGACGCCCCGCTCGCCGGCCGGCTCGACCGCCACACGTTCACCTCGGAGCTGCTGCGGGACAACCCGCTCGGCGACCCGCACGAGCGGCCCCTGTGGGTGTACGTGCCGCCGGGCTACGACGATTCCGACGCGCGCTATCCGGTGATCCACGTGATCCAGGGCTACACCGGCCAGGTCACGATGTGGGCCAACCGCACCGCCTTCCGGCAGCCCTACCTGGAAACGGCCGACGCCGTCTTCGCCGACGGCGCGCCACCCTGCATCGTGGTCTACGTCGACGCCTGGACCTCCTACGGCGGCTCGCAGTTCGTCGACTCGCCCGGCACCGGCCGCTACCACTCGTACCTGTGCGACGAGATCGTGCCGTGGGTCGACGCGCACTACCGGACCATCGCCGCGCGCGAGTCCCGCGCGATCACCGGCAAGTCGTCCGGCGGTTTCGGCGCGATGATCACCCCGATGCTGCGCCCCGACCTGTTCGGCGCGCTCGCCACGCACGCCGGCGACACCCTCTACGAACTGTCGTACGTGCCCGAGTTCGGCAAGGCCGTGCGCGTGCTGCGCGACTACGACCACGACATCTTCCGCTGGTGGGACGACTTCCGCTCCCGCCCGCCGTTCACCAAGCCGGGTGACGAGTCGCTGCTCGTGGCCTTCGGTGTCGCCGCGTGCTTCTCCGCACGCGAGGACGGCACGCCCGAGCTGCCGTTCGACGCGGTGACCGGCGTGCTCCGACCGGACGTCTGGGACCGCTGGCTCGCCTGGGACCCGGTCCGCATGGCGCCGGCCCACGCCGAGACGCTGCGTTCCCTGGACTCGGTCTGGATCGACGCCGGCACCCGCGACGAGTGGTTCCTCGACCTCGGCGCCACGGCGTTCCGCGACGAACTCCTCAAAGCCGGCCTGCCCGAGGACCGCCTGCACTTCGAGCTCTTCGACGCGGGCCACGGCGGCATCGACTACCGCTACCCCCTGGCCCTGAAGTGGCTCGCCGAACGGCTGGCCCGCTAGCGCTCACTCCAGGTCGACGCGCACCGTCAGCAGGTCGTTGCCCAAGGCCCGCACGCCGAGGCTGTTCAAGCGCGGCAACGACTTCAGCCGGGCCACGGCGTCGTCGTCGGGGAGGACGTGGGCGGTCCCGCGGTGCCAGCGCCCGCGCAGCCGTACGCGGACGCGCGGGTCGGCCTGCAGGTTGCGGACGTACTGGGAGCGGGTGCCGAACTCGGACACCAGCCAGAACTCGCCACCCGTGCGCCGCCCACCGACGGGCGTGTGGCGGGGGAGACCCGACCTGCGGCCCGTGGTCTCCAGCAGCACCTGGCCGGGCAGCCGCGACAGCACCGGATTGCCGACGCGACGCTGGAACGTCGTCACCAGCCGGTGCCGGCCACTTCCGCGCCGGGCCGCCTCGCGCAGCCGCCACGGGATGACCACCGCGTGGACGGGCGCCGCGATCGCCCACAACGCCCGGGCCGGCGCCCGGTCGAACCGCACTGTGGTGGTCCAGCGCACCCGTGAGCCGACGTCGACGGTGTTGCGCACGGTCAGCAGGCTCGACGGCGCTTCGAGCACCACCCGGCCGGGCTCGGAGCTCGCGACCGTCCAGCCGAGCACGCGGCCCGGCCCCGGCCGGGTCCGCAGGCCGAGGCACCGCCAGCCGACGCGCAGGAACGCCCGCAGCGGCGCCGGCGCGTCCTCCCAGGCGGCGCGCGCCCACTGCTCGGCGGTGCGCTCGTCGCCGGCGGGCCGGGCGATGTCCACAGTGGACGTGTAGGCGGAGGTCACACGGTCCAGGCTAGTGCTCCGAAGCCTCCGACGCGTGAGCGTGCTCGGCCGAGGCCGCCGCGTCCGGGCCCCAGCTGGCCAGCAGCCGCAACGCTTCCTGCGACTTCGAACCGGGTTCGGTGTGGTACACCGACAACGCCTGGTCCTGGTCCTCGGGCAGGGTGAACGTCTCGTAGAACAACGTCAGCTCGCCGACGAGCGGGTGCCGCAGCCGCATCGTCGCGTGCGTTTTGCGCTTCACGTCGTGTTCGGCCCACATCGTGCGGAACTCGTCGCTCTTCACCGACAGTTCCCCGACCAGCTCGGTGAGCAGCGGGTCGTTCGGGTGCTGCCCGGCGTCGAGCCGCAGCTGCCCGACGACGTCGGCCGCCTTCGTGCGCCAGTCCGCGTACAGGCTGCGCGCGGCCGGATCCAGGAAGACGATGCGGGCCCAGTTGCGGTCCTCCGGCGCCCGCGCGGCCCAGTCGCCGAACAGCGCCGACGCCGTCTTGTTCCACGCGAGCACGTCGGTGCGCCGGCCCCACACGTACGCGGGCACGCTCTCGATCGCGTCCAGCATCGTCTGCAGCACCGGCCGCACCTGCTGCCGGCGCCGCGGCGCCGGCCGGTTGCGCCGCTGCGGCTTGGCCAGGTGCAGCAGGTGCGCGTGTTCGGTCTCCGACAGGTGCAGCGCGGTGGAGATCGCGTTGAGCACCTCGAGCGAGACGTTGCGGCCGTTGCCCTGCTCCAGCCGCGTGTAGTACGCGACGGAAACCCCGGCCAGCTGGGCGAGCTCCTCGCGCCGCAGCCCCGGCACGCGCCGGCGCCGGCCGTACTCGGGCAGCCCGACGTCGGCCGGCTTCAGCCGGGCGCGCCGCGAGCGCAGGAATTCGCTCAGCTCCGCGCGCGGATCCAGCGCCGGCTCGGTGTTCGGGTGCGTCGCCATGTCCCTCAGTATCGCGCCCGGGCCACGAAACCGCTGCTCCTGAGCCTGTCCCTGCCAGTAGTAGGCACGCCGGACGTACGCGAAACGGGCACCTGGGTAACCCCTCGCGCCCGGCGCACAGTGAACCCGTGCCCGCCGAGTGGCCCGGCACCGGGAAGAGGGATCAGTGAGATGACCGAAACCACCACAGCTTCGCCCGCCACCGCGCGCAGCCGGGACCGGCTCCCGGGGAAGGCCCTGTTCGGGCTGTTCCTCGCCGGGTTCATCGGCATCCTCACCGAGTGCCTGCCGGCCGGCCTGCTGCCCGAGATCAGCCGGACCCTGCACACGAGCGTCGCGGCCACCGGCCAGATCGTCACCGTCTACGCCGCCGCCACCGCGCTCGCCGCGATCCCGCTCTCGCGCCTGACCGCGAAGTGGTCGCGCAAGACCGTGCTGCAGGTCGCGCTGGGCACCGTGGCGATCACCAACGCGCTCACGGCGTTGTCCACCGATTACACCCTCACGATGGTGATCCGGTTCGTCGCCGGCCTCGGCACCGCGCTGGTCTGGACGCAGCTCGCCGGGTACGCAGCGCGCCTGTCGCCGCCGAGCGTGCAGGGGCGTGCGATCGCGATCGCACTGGCGGGCACGCCGATCTCGCTGGCCCTCGGCGTCCCGGTCGGCACGTGGCTGAGCACCTTCGGCGGCTGGCAGACGGCGTTCTGGGTCTCGGCCGCGCTGAGCGTGCTGAACATGCTGTGGTTCGTCGTGAACCTGGCGAACCTGCCCGGCCAGGCGGGCCACGAACGGTTCACGCTGCGCCAGGTCCTCGCGATGCCGGGGCTGCGCACGATCCTGTTCGCACTCACCACGTACATGGTGGCGCACAACATCCTCTACACCTACGTGACCGACTTCCTGCGGTTCGCGGGCATGGAGAGCCAGGCCGGGTGGGTGCTGTTCGCCTTCGGGGTCACGTCGGTGCTCAGCGTGGTCGTGGTCGGCGCGCACATCGACCACCACCTGCGCAAGCTGATCGTCGCGAGCACCCTGCTGTTCGGGGTGAGCGTGCTGGTCCTGGCGGTGCTCTCGGGTGTGCCCGCGCTCGTGTACGTCGCCGCGGCGGCGTGGGGACTGGCGTTCGGCAGCTCGCCCAGCCTGTTCATCGGCGCCGCGATCACCGCGACGGCCGAGGCCGCCGACGTCGCGCAGTCGATCGTGATCTCGTTCTTCTCCGGCTCGATCGCGCTCGGCGGTCTCGCCGGCGGGCTCCTGATCGCGGGCCTGGGCACGGCGTCGATCACGTGGGCTTCGCTGGTGCTGCTGGTCTTCTCGGCGGTCGCGGTGGTCGGCGGACGCAGGCACGCGTTCCCCGGGGGCGCCTGAGCGGCGCCCCCGGAGAAACGGCGTCAGCGCGGGAAAACCGTGCCGTCGAACAACTTCCGGGCCGTGCGCACGACCCCGCTGCGGCGAACCCGCGGCGGGGTCTCGCCCGCGTCCACCTCGACCTCGACCTGCAGGTGGCCGGTCGGGTGCTCGACGTCGATGCGCGAGGTGCCGGGCAGCTTCGCCAGCTCGTGGCCGACGGCGCCGTCCAGCAGGAGCGCCGTGGCCACGCTGACGGCCCCGAGCACGCCGATCGACGTGTGCGGTTCGAGCGGGATGAACGTGCGGGTGCAGATCGTGCCGCCGTCCACGGGCGGCGCGACGAGCGTGGTCTTGGGGACCGAGCTGTCGCGCACGTCGCCGAGGCCCATCAGCTCGGCGGCTTGCAGGCGCAGCGACTGGATCCGCTCGCGCAGCGCGGTGTCGGCCTTGAGCTGCTCGACCGATTCGTAGCCGGTGAGCCCGAAGTCGGCGGCCCGCGCGACGACCACGGGCATGCCGTTGTCCACACAGGTCACCGGCACACCGTCCACGGTGTCCACGAGGTGCCCGGTCGGGAGCAGGCCGTGGCCCGTCGACCCGGCGGTGTCGGCGAAGTCGAGCACCACCGGCGCCGCGGTGCCGGGCACGCCGGAGATCGCCGTGTCACCGGCGTACTCCACGACCCCACCGGGCGTGGGGAACCGGGCGACGGCGGTGCTGTCGGAGTTGACCATGCGGATCCGCACGGTCGTCTCACCGTCTCCGGCCGGCACGAGGCCGCGTTCCACCGCGAACGGGCCGACGCCCGCGAGCAGGTTCCCGCAGTTCTGCCGGTCGCTCACCGTCGCCTCGGCCACGCCGAGCTGCAGGAACAGGTAGTCGACGTCCGCGTCGGGCGAGGTGCTCGGCGACACCACCGCGACCTTGCTGGTGAGCGGGTGGGCGCCGCCGATACCGTCGATCTGACGCGGGTCGGGGCTGCCCATGACGCGCAGCAGCAGGTCGTCGCGCTCCGCCGCGTCGGCGGGCAGGTCCTCGGCGCGGAAGTACGCGCCCTTGGACGTGCCGCCACGCATCAGCAGGCAGGGCAGGCCGCTCACGCCTGCTCCTTCGCGTACTCCTCGGCAGTCAGGTAGCGCACGCCGAGCGACTCGAGCTTCTCGCGCAGGTTGTAGCGGTCGAGCCCCAGCTCGCCGCCGGCCAGCGCGGCCCGGGTCGCTTCCTCCTTGGCCAGCCGGGCCTTCGAGGCGGTGATGCCCCGGTCGATGTCGCGCTGCGGCACGCACAGCACACCGTCGTCGTCGGCCAGGATCACGTCGCCCGGGCGGATCGTCTGCCCGCCGACGGTCACCGGCACGTTCACCGAACCGGCCGTCGCCTTCACGGTGCCCTGGGCGCTGATCGCCCGCGACCACACCGGGAAGCCCATCTCCTTCAGCTCCGCGACATCACGCACGCCCGCGTCGATCACGAGTCCGCGCACCCCGCGCGACACGAGCGAGGTGGCCAGCAGCTCGCCGAACATCCCGTCCGTGGACGGGGAAGTGGTGGTGACGACGAGGATGTCGCCCGGCCGGCACTGCTCCACGGCCGCGTGGATCATCATGTTGTCGCCGGGCCAGCACAGTGCCGTCACGGCCGAGCCGCCGATGCGCGAGCCGCGGTGCAGCGGCCGGTGCTCGGTGCCCAGGTATCCCGTGCGCCCCAGTGCTTCGTGCACCGTGGCGACGCCGAAGCCGGCCAGCTCGTCGATCTTCTCGCCGGGCGCCCGGGGGACGTCGGTCACGACCACTGTGTTCATTCAGCCTGCTCCATCGCTCAGTTGTCGGTCTCGCGCAGCGCGGTGATCACGCTGCGCAGGTGCGCCCGGGCCGCTTGTTCGGCGGCGTCCGGGTCGCGGCGGGCGATCGCCTCGATGATCGCCAGGTGCTCGGGCAGCGACACGTGCGGCCGGCCCGCGCGCATGGCGAGCCGGAACTGGTGGCGGACGATCTGGCCGTGGAGCCGCTCCAGCAGCTCCGCCGCCACGGACTGCCCCGCGATCTCGCGCACCGTGCGGTGCAGCTCGCGGTTGAGCTCCGAGTACTTCATCGACTCGCCCTCGTCGACGGCGGCCCGGAGCCGCCCCGCCAGCTCGCGCAGCGAGTCGATCTCGTCGTCGGTCACCTTCTCCGCCGCCTTGGCCGCGCACAGGCCCTCGAGCACCATGCGGCACTCGGTGATGGCCACGGCCTCCTCGATCGACACCACCCGCACCCGGGCCCCGCGGTGCGGGATGCGCTCCACCAGGCCTTCCGCGGTCAGGTCGATCAAGGCCGCGCGCATGCTCGCGCGCGTGACGCCGAAGGTCTCGGCCAGCTCGGCCTCCACCAGCCGCTGCCCCGGGACGACATCGCCTGCCAGCAGGGCGGCCCGCAGCGCGTCGAGCGCCGCGTGCTTGCCGGCCTCCCCTTCCTTCGGCGTCGTGGTCATCCCGGCTCCTCTCCTCGATGGTGACGCTAAGCATCCCATACGAGATTGTCAACAATTTCGTAGACGACTCTTGTGACGATCCGGGTCGGCGAGTTACGTTCCCCGGGACCACCCCGGCCGCGATGACGCGCCCGGCACGACAGGAGATGATCTCGACGATGACCGGACCGGCCACGTCACCGCCCGCTGCCCGAGGGGCGAAGACCTCGACCCGCAACGCCGTGATCGGCGCTTCCTTCGGCTTTTTCGTCGACATGTTCGACGTCTACCTGCCGGTGGTGGCGCTCACGCCTGCGATGAACTACTTCCTCCCGCCCGCGGTGTCCCCGGGCAGCCGGGCCGTGATCACGTCGCTGATCTTCGTGGCCACCCTCATCGGCCGGCCGCTCGGTTCGCTCATCTTCGGCCGCCTGGCCGACAAGGTGGGGCGCCGCCGCGTGACGCTGTGGTCGATCACCGGCTGTGGCATCTGCACGCTGCTGATCGCGCTGCTGCCCGGCTACCACGCCGTGGGCCTGCTCGGCGTCGTGCTGATGGTGGTGCTGCGCCTGATCGACGGCGTGTTCCTCGGCGGCGAGTACACCGGCGCCACGCCGCTGGCGATGGAGGCGGTGCCCACCGGCAAGCGCGGCTGGTACGGCGGCCTCGTGGGCATGGGCTTCCCGATCTCGTACTGCGCGATCTCGCTGGTGACGTTCATCATGCTGCGGATCACGCCCTCGGGCGGCCCCGACTCGGCCTACTCGCAGTGGGGCTGGCGCGTGCCGTTCCTCGTGGGTGCGGCGCTGTGCGCGGTGTTCTGCGTGTACTTCTCGCGCACGGTCGAGGAGTCCGAGACGTGGAAGTCGGCGAAGAAGTCGCGCACGCCGATCCGCGACGTGCTCGTGGGTTCCTCGCGCAAGCAGTTCCTCCAGGTCTTCGTGATCATGAGCGGCATCTGGTTCGCGTCCAACCTGGCCTCCGGCCTGTTGCCGAGCGCGCTGCAGTACCAGGCGCACGTGTCGGCGACGCAGGTGACGGCCGCGCTGGTGATCGTGCAGGCCATCCACTCCGTGCTGTTCCCGTTCCTGGGGGCGCTGTCGGAGAAGATCGGCCGCCGCAAGTTCCTCGCGTGGTCCGGCATCGGCATCGGCGTGGTGTGCGCCGGCGCGTTCGCGACGATCAGCCTCGGCTGGTACTCGGGTTTCGGCGCGGTGCTGCTGCTCACGTTCGTGATCCGGATTTCGGGCGGCAGCACGTTCGCCGTCACGCCGTCGTACCTGTGTGAGCGGTTCCCGCCCGCGGTGCGCGGCAGCGGGTTCGGCCTCGGCTACAGCATGCCGCTGATCCTGACCTCGTTCTACGCCTACTACCAGGGCTGGCTGGAGCACATCATGCCGTCGGGCTTCACGGCCGCGGCGCTGCTGGTGCTCGGTGGCGCGCTCGTGTTCGTCGGCTCGCTGATCGGCCCGGAGACCAAGGACGTCGACCTCGGCGTCGCGGTCGCGGGCCGGCCGCAGGTGAAGCCGGTGACCGCATGACGACCATCGCCCTGCTGGGCCTCGGCGAGGTGGGTTCCGTGCTGGCGGAAGACCTCACCGGGGTGGAGCTCACCGTGTGGGACGTGGCGCTGGCGGACCCGGTGAGCGCGGCCGCGCGCAACGCCGGACGGTTCGGGCTGGCGTCCGCGGTGGACGCGCACGACGCCGTACGCGACGCCGATCTGGTGATCAGCGCCGTGACCGCGGCCAACGACCTCACGGCGGCCAGGTCGATCGCCGACGGGCTGCCCGCGGGCTGCTGGTTCCTCGACCTCAACTCCGCGGCACCCGGCCAGAAGCAGGCCTCGGCCGAGGTGATCGAGCAGGCCGGCGGCCGCTACGTCGAGGCGGCCGTGATGTCGCCGATCAACCCCAAGCGGCTCGCGGCCCCGATGCTGCTCGGCGGCCCGCACGCGGCCGAGTTCGCGGAGTTCGCGCGTCCGCTCGGCTTCAGCGGGCTGGAGGTCTACGCCGACGTGGTCGGCCGGGCCGCGGCCACCAAACTGTGCCGCTCCGTGGTGATCAAGGGTGTCGAGGCCCTGCTCACCGAGTCGCTGCTCGCCGCGCGCGAGTGGGGCGTGGAGGGGCGCGTGCTCGGGTCGCTGTCGAACCTGCTGCCCGGCGACGACTGGGAAAGCCTCGCCGCGTACATGATCTCCCGCTCGCTGGAGCACGGCGTCCGCCGGGCCGAAGAGCTGCGGGAGGCCGCGGTGACCGTGGCCGAGACGGGTGTCGAGCCCGTGATGGCGGAGGCGATCGCGCGCCGCCAGGACTGGGCGGCGGCCCACCGGCCCGCGGACCTCGGCGAGCTGGAGGCGCGGCTGCTGCCGCTGCTCGACGCGGTCCGCACGCGAATGTCCGAAGAAGACCCGAAAGGCGGCACCGAGTGATCATCGACTGTCACGGCCACTACACGACCGTGCCCGCGGCCCACACGAGCTGGCGGGACGCGCAGCGCGCCGCGTACGACGCGGGCACGGTCGCCCCGGCCTACCCGGCGATCGGCGACGACGAGCTGCGCGAATCCGTGCAGGGTCAGCTGGCGCTGATGGCCGACCGCGGCGTCGACCTCACCGTGTTCTCGCCGCGCGCTTCGGCGATGGGTCACCACATCGGTGACGAGGCCGTGAGCACCGAGTGGGCGCGGGTCAACAACGACCTCGTGCACCGCGTCACGCAGCTGTACCCGGACAAGTTCATCGGCGTCTGCCAGCTGCCGCAGTCGCCCGGCGTGCCGGTGGAGCACTCGGTCGCCGAGCTGCGCCGCTGCGTGGAGGAGCTCGGGTTCGTCGGCTGCAACCTCAACCCCGACCCGAGCGGCGGGCACTGGACCGCGCCGCCGCTCACGGACAAGAGCTGGTACCCGTTCTACGAGGCCATGGTGGAGCTCGACGTGCCGGCCATGGTGCACGTGTCTGCCTCGGACAACCCGAGCTTCCACGCCACGGGCGCGCATTACCTCAACGCCGACACCACGGCGTTCATGCAGTTCCTGCAGTCGGACCTGTTCACCGACTTCCCGGGCCTGCGCTTCGTGATCCCGCACGGCGGGGGAGCGGTGCCGTACCACTGGGGCCGCTACCGCGGGCTCGCCGACATGCTCGGCCGCCCGGAGCCCGACGAAGGCGTCATGCCCAACGTCTTCTTCGACACCTGCGTGTACCACCAGCCGGGCATCAACCTGCTGTTCGACGTGATCAACGTGGACAACGTGCTGTTCGGCTCGGAGATGGTCGGCGCCGTGCGGGGCATCGACTCGCGCACCGGGCACCACTTCGACGACACCCGCCGCTACGTCGACGCGCTCGGACTGTCCGAAGAGGACAAGACGAAGGTGTACGAGGGCAACGTGCGCCGCGTCTACCCGCGCCTGGACCAGACCCTGAAGGCGAGGGGGGTGTGAGCGCGTTCACGGCCGACCCCGGCTGGCTCTCCTACGACCCGGACCCCTCGAAGCCGGTCTTCGTGCTGCCGCCCGGCACCGTCGACGTGCACACGCACGTGTTCGGCCCGGGCGAGGTGTTCCCGTACGCCCCGGAACGCAAGTACACGCCGACCGACGCGGGCAAGGAGCAGCTGTTCGCGCTGCGCGACTTCCTGGGCATCGAGCGCCAGGTGATCGTGCAGGCGACCTGCCACGGCGCCGACAACAGTGCGCTGGTCGACGCGCTCGGCGCCGCGGGCGAGCGTGCGCGGGGCATCGCGACGATCCGCGGCACCGAGTCCGACGAGGAGCTCGCCCGGCTGCACGCGGCCGGCGTGCGCGGCATCCGGCTGAACTTCGTGCGCCGGCTCGTGGACCCGAAGCCCGACGCGTACTACCACGACCTGGTCGCACGGATCGCGCCGCTGGGCTGGCACATCGTGATCTACTTCGAGGCCGCTGACCTCGCCGAGAAGTGGGATCTGTTCACCTCGCTGCCGACCACGGTGCTGGTGGACCACATGGGCCGCCCGGACGTGACGAAACCCGTCGACGGCCCGGAGTTCGGCCGGTTCCGCACGCTGCTGCGCGAGCACCCGAACTTCCACGTGAAGGTCACCGGCCCGGAACGCCTCACGGTGGCCGGGCCGCCGTACGACGACGTGGTGCCCTTCGGCCGCGCGCTCGTGGAGGAGTTCCCGGACCGCGTCCTGTGGGGCACGGACTGGCCGCACCCCAACATGAAGAGCCACATGCCCGACGACGGCACGCTGGTCGACTTCGTGCCCCGCATCGCGCCGAGCGCCGAAGCGCGGCAGAAACTGTTGGTGGACAACCCGATGCGGCTCTACTGGGTCGGCTGAGACCGGGCCGGGTCGTCCGAAGTGGACGGCCCGGCTCAGCCCAGCCGTTCGGCGGCACGCGGGGGAGCGGTGTCACTGTCGCCGGGTGAGATCGTCATCGGCCAGACCTCCTGCACCGGGTCCTTCGCCGATGCGACCCGGGCGAGCACGATCTCGCCGAGCCGCCGCCCGTAGGCCTCCAAGGACACCGCGAACGTCGTCAGCGACGGCACGAGGTAGTCGCACACCGGGTTCTTGCGGAACCCCACCACGGCCAGGTCGGCGCCCGGCCGCACACCGGCTTCGGCGAAGCGCCGGTAGAGCCCGAGCGCGAGCGTCTCCTGCGCCAGCATCACGGCCGTCGGTGCCGGTGCCATCGCCAGCAGTCGTTCGGCGAGCAGCCCGCCGCCCTCGGGCGTGTCGGGCAGGCGGATCTCGGCGGCCGGCTCGAGCCCGTGCGCGGCCAGCGCCTGCCGGCAGCCGCGGGTGTACTCCCAGGTGCTGTTGACCTCTCCGTCGTCGTAGGCCAGGGCGATCCGGGTGTGTCCGGCGGCCACGAGCCGCTCCACCGTCTCCGCCGCGACACCCTCGAAGTCCAGGTCGAGCCACGCGTGGCCCTCGGGCCCGCCGCGGCCGAGGGCCACGAACGGCACGCCGCGCTCGGTCAGCAGCTCCACCCGCCGGTCGACGCGGTGGGTGTTGGAGATGACGTAGGCGTCCGCGATGTGCCGGTCGACGGCGTTGACCAGGTACCGGTAGGGATCCTTGGCCGGCCCGACCGGCAGCAGCACCAGGTCCATCGAGCGTTTCGCGAGCTCCTGCTGCAGGCCGTCGCAGACGCTGAAGTAGAACGTCTCGCCCATCGCGGTGCGCGCGGTGTTGGTCTGCATCACGAGCGCGACGGTGCCGGTCGCGCCGCGGCGCAGTGTGCGGCCGGACTGGTTCGGCTGGTAGCCGAGGCGCTCCGCGGCCGAGCGGACGCGCTCGCGCGTGGCGTCGCTGACCTCGCCGCGCGCGTTCATCGCGCGCGACACGGTGCTGATCGACATGCCGAGCTCGGCCGCCAGCTCCCGGATCCCGACCCGGCCCATGCGTCCCCCATCCCTTCAGGTTGTCGCTCACAGTATCGCGGGTGGATCACCCACTGGCGCCCCGGAAACGTTTCCGGTAACGTTTCCGGTGGACGCGCCGAGGCGTCCGGTTGCCCGTGGGCGGAGGATCCATGCTCGAGTCACGTGTGGTGCGGAAGCTGTCGCTGAGACTGCTGCCCGTGCTGATCATCGGCTACTTCCTGGCGATCATCGACCGCGCGAACCTGGGGGTCGCGGCGCTCACGATGAACGCCGACCTGGGGATCGGCGCGGCGGCGTTCGGGTTCGCCGCGAGCGTGTTCTTCGTGCCGTACGTGCTGCTCGAGGTGCCCTCGAACCTCGCGATGGCCCGGTTCGGGGCGCGCTGGTGGATCGCGCGCATCCTCGTGACCTGGGGGATCATCTCCGCCGCCCACGCGCTGGTGTGGGACGTGCCGAGCCTCTACGTCGCACGCGCGCTGCTCGGCGCGGCCGAGGCCGGCTTCTTCCCGGGCGTGATCTTCTACCTGACGCTGTGGTTCCCCGCCGCGCACCGCGGCCGCATCATGGCGACGTTCACCGCCGGCATCCCGGTGGCGCTGATCATCGGCACCCCGCTGTCGGGCCTGATCCTCAACCTCGAAGGCTGGCTCGGCCTGCACGGCTGGCAGTGGGTGTACCTGATCGAGGGCGTGCCCGCCGTGCTGATGGGGATCCTGATGCCGTGGCTGCTGCCGAAGAGCCCGGACAAGGCGAAGTTCCTCGACGAGGAGGAACGCGCGTGGCTCACCGCCACGCTGGCGCGCGAGGCCGCGGAAAAGGAAGCGCTCGGCGGGAGCGGCAGCACCCGGCGCAAGGTGCTGAAAACGCTGCTGAGCCCGAAGGTGCTGATGTTCGCCGTGGCGTACTACGGCCTGACGAACCTCAACGGCGCAGTGTCCACGTTCCTGCCGCAGATCCTCAAGCCGTTCGGGCTGGGGAACACCGCGACCACGTTCGTCGCCGCGATCCCGTACGTGTTCGGGCTCCTCGGCATGCTGGTGCTCGGGCGCCTGGCCGACCGGCCGGGGCTGCGGGCGACGAGCCTCTACGTCGCGCTCGGCGTGTCGCTGGTCGGGCTGGTCGCGTCGGCGCTGTTCGACGCGCCGGTGGTGAAGCTCGTGGCGCTGTGCGTGGCGGCGTTCGGCGTGTTCGGGGTGCTGCCGACGTTCTGGGGCCTGCCGACGGCGATCCTCACCGGGGCGGCGGCCGCGGGTGGCATCGCGCTGATCAATGCGCTCGGCAACCTCTCCAGCGTCGTGAACCCGGCGGTGATCGGGGCGATCGACGCGAAGACCGGCAGCTTCGACGGCGGCCTGTTGTGGCTCGCGGCGATGTCGGTGGTCGCGATCCTGGCGGTCACGGTGATCCTGCTCGTCTGGCGGCCCGAGCGGCGGGCGCTGGTTTCCGTGTCCGGCCCGAAGCAGGAGGTCTGACGTGCGCATCGCCGAAGTGCGGCTGCGGCGGCTGAAGGGTGTGCTGCCGACCGACGGGGACCTGTGGGAGGACCGGCTGGTCCGTCCGCTCGACGTCTACCCCGAGTACCGCACCCGCGACGACCACGAAGGCGGGGTGCAGCGGCCCGGCGGGTTCGAGATCACCACGTACTTCGTGGAGATCGAGACCGACGAGGGCCTGATCGGGCGCGCCGGCCCCGTCCCGGAGACCGTGGCGTGGCTGGTGGCGCACGAGCTGCGGCCGCTGCTGCTCGGCCGCGACCCGATCGCGGGCGAGAAGCTGTGGGACCAGCTGCACCGCGCGCAGGTGCACGGACGCGGCGGCCAGCCGATGCTCGCGATCAGCGCGGTGGACAACGCGTTGTGGGACCTGCGCGGCAAGTGGCTCGGGCAGCCGGTGTACCGCCTGCTCGGCGGGCCGACGCGCGACGAGGTGCCGGCGTACGCGTCGATGCTCGGCTTCTCGGTGCAGGATCCGGACCGCGTGCGCGAGCGGGCGGTGGAGTTCCGCGACCGCGGGTACCGGGCGCAGAAGTGGTTCTTCCGCCACGGCCCGGCTAGCGGGTACGAGGGGCTGCGCGCGAACGTCGCGCTCGTGCGGACGCTGCGCGAGGCCGTCGGCGAGGACTACGACCTGATGTTCGACTGCTGGCAGTCGATGGATGTCACCTACGTGACGGAGCTGGCTTCGCGGATCGCCGAGTTCCGGCCGCGGTGGCTCGAGGAAGCCGTGATGCCGGACCGGATCGACGGGTACGCCCTGCTGCGGCAGCGGCTGCCGATCCCGCTCGCGGGGGCGGAGCACGAGTACACGCGCTGGGGTTTCCGGCGGTTCGTGGACGCGGGCGCGCTGGACGTGCTGCAGCCGGATCTGTACTGGTGCGGCG
Source organism: Amycolatopsis sp. NPDC047767 (assembly GCF_040704195.1). Lineage (NCBI taxonomy): Bacteria > Bacillati > Actinomycetota > Actinomycetes > Pseudonocardiales > Pseudonocardiaceae > Amycolatopsis > Amycolatopsis sp. NPDC047767. The sequence goes on along the minus strand of NZ_JBEYSJ010000037.1, from coordinate 36,635 downwards.
GGCTTTCCGAGGCGTTGAAGATCGCGGCCTACGGCACCGCCCACGACCTCCAGGTGATTCCGCACGGCCACTCGGCCACGGCGACGCTGCACTTCTCGCTGACGCAGTCGCCGGCCCACACGCCGTACCAGGAGGATCTGGTGAAGTGGAACCAGGTGCACCAGCTGTTCCTGGCTTCGCCGGTGAACCCGGCCGGCGGCGTGCTGTCCCCGTCGGACGCGCCGGGGCTGGGCATGGAGCTGGATCTGGGCCGCGCCGACGCCGACGACGTCGTTTTCGCTTGAGCTATCGGGAAAGCAGGGGAATGAACACGCCTCGCTGGTGGCAGACCGCCACCGTGTACCAGATCTACCCGCGCAGCTTCGCCGACTCGAACGGCGACGGCATCGGCGACCTGCGCGGCATCATCGGCAAGCTCGACCACCTGAGCGCGCTGGGCGTCGACGTGGTGTGGCTTTCGCCGGTGTACCCGTCGCCGCAGGACGACAACGGCTACGACATCAGCGACTACTACGGCATCGACCCGGTGTTCGGCACGCTCGCCGACTTCGACGAGCTGCTGGCGCAGGCCCACGCGCGCGACATCCGCGTGGTGATGGACCTCGTCGTGAACCACACGTCCGACGAGCACCCGTGGTTCGTCGAGTCGCGTGACCCCGCGAGCCCCAAGCACGACTGGTACTGGTGGCGCCGCGAGCCCAACAACTGGGGCTCACGCTTCTCGGGCCCGGCGTGGGAGCAGGACCCGGATTCGGGGGAGTACTACCTGCACCTGTTCTCGCGCAAGCAGCCGGACCTCAACTGGGAGAACCCGGAGCTGCGCCGGGAGATCCACCGGATGATGCGCTGGTGGCTCGACCGCGGAGTCGACGGGTTCCGCATGGACGTCATCAACTTCATCGCCAAGCCCGTCTCACTGCCCGACGCGCCACTGGTCGCCGGCGACCTCTACGGCGACGCGGAATCCTTGTACGCCAACGGTCCCCGTCTTCACGAGTTCCTGCAGGAGATGCACCGCGAGGTCTTCGCCGGCCGTGATGATCGCCTCCTGACCGTCGGCGAGACGCCCGGCACGTCCGTTGCCGATGCGGAGCTCCTCACCGACCCGGCGCGCCGTGAGCTCGACATGGTGTTCCAGTTCGACCACGTGGAGCTCGACCAGGGCCACTCGAAGTGGGACGTGCGGCCGTTCGACCTCGTGGCCCTGAAGCGCACGCTCGCCCGCTGGCAGGTCGGCCTGGCCGACCGCGGCTGGAACAGCCTCTACTGGAACAACCACGACCAGCCCCGCGTCGTCTCCCGCTGGGGCGACGACGGTGCTGATCGGGCGGTTTCGGCCAAGGCGCTGGCCACCGTCCTCCACCTCCACCGCGGCACTCCGTACGTGTACCAGGGCGAGGAGCTCGGCATGACCAACGTGCCGTTCTCCTCCATCGACGACTTCGCCGACATCCAGTCCCGCAACCACTACTTCGAGGCGACGGGCCCGTTGGGGCAGCCGCCTTCCGTCGTCCTGGCGGCCCTTCGCGCCCGCTCCCGCGACAACGCCCGCACCCCGATGCAGTGGGACGCCTCCGCCGAGGCCGGCTTCACCTCGGGTACGCCTTGGCTCCGGGTCAACCCCAACCACGTGACCATCAACGCAATGTCGCAAGTGGACGATCCGGAGTCGGTGTTTTCGCACTACCGCCGGCTGATCGCGCTGCGGCATGCAGAGCCGTTGGTGGTCTCGGGCCGGTATTCGCTGCTAGAGCCTGATCACCCTCGGCTGTTCGCGTTCACCCGCACTTCCGGTGACCACGGGCTGCTGGTGCTGGCCAACTGGTCAGGCTCACCGCTCGACCTGCCCTCCTCCGCCGTGGCCGGCTGGTCCGGCGCCTCCCTGCTCCTGGGCAACTACCCGGGGCCGGTGTCAGTGGGGGGTCCGCTGCGGCCTTGGGAAGCCGTCGTCTTCCGCCGCTGACGCCGCGTGAAGGCAACGACACTCCCGGCCGCCGCACCGAGCACCGCAACCGCGGCGGTCGCGACGCGGACGAACCCGGTGAAAGCGAGGCCGACCGCGAGCAGCGCGAAAGGCGCGAGCAGCACGGCCACGGAAAGCGAGACGGTGCGGACCAGAGCCCGCGCGCGCCGAGTGCGAGCGTCGGAGGTGAGGACCCGGTCGAGCAACTGCAGGAAGGTGAGGCGGTCGGTGCCCCGGGGGACGGTGGTCACCGGTTCGCCGCCGCGCTCGGTCGGCCGACGGTGCGCAGCGCGAGCGCCGGGGGCTCGCCCTGGTCGCGCAGGCGGCCGACGAACCGGTCCGGAGTCGGGCTCCGGTCGATGATCCGCGCGAAGGTCGCCGAAGGCTTGACCGGTCCTCGTGTTCCCTCGAGAACCACGCCTTCGCCGAGGATCCCCGCCACGGGGTCGCACAGATCTTCGACCAGCGAGAACACCGAAGGACCCTGCTCCGTTTCGAGGTGGAGCGCCGTGCCGCCCAACCCGCTCCACACGTCGATCGCGCCCGCGTGCGCGACCAGCCCGATGCGGCGCAGCATCGCGCTGCCGAGCGCGACCGGACCGCAGTGCTGCCAGTGGAAGTCGTAACCGTGCCGCTCACCCGAGCTCAACTGAGGCGAACACGCCAGGCGCGGGTCCACGCATCTCCCGCCGTAAGCCGTGTGGCTGATGGTGCCCCAGATCTGCGTCCAGTCGTGTTCGCCGATGTCACGGACCACGACGCGGCAAGGGGTGACTCGGCCGTCGACATCGAGCAGGCGGAGCTCCAGGTGCGGCCCGGTGAAGGTGATGCGCAACCCGGGAAGGCCGTCGCGGCCCTCATTCGGTTCGACCGGAGCCAGCAGCGCACGGAAGAACCGGGGCGCCGCGTCCTCGGCCAGGCTGACCACGAGCATGTCGCGGCGTGGGCTGACCTTTCTGAACACCCCGGGCCCGGTGGATCGGCGGGCGGAATGCCGGAGGGCGAGCAGGAGCGAAGTCTCCAGAACCCGCTGGTGCAAGGAATGTGCGGCCGGAATCATCGCATCTCGCGGAGTGGTCGCGCCGGGGAGATCGGCGCTGATCGCTTTGTGGGCTTCCTGATGCGTCTCACCGGTGAACCGGCGGCGGACCGAGGCGAGCTCGGCGACTGAGGTGGTCACGGCAGAGTCCTTCCTTCGTCACCGCCCGGCTCGGCGAGGAGGGAATCCAGCCATGGTTCTTCAGGCACCCACGGGGCGCGATCGGTCGTTCGTGCTGTTCGGTGGTTCTGTCGCCCGGGTTGCCGGGTGGGCGACACCAGCAGTGCCCGCACGGTGCGCGACGGAGCATAGCGCAGGGTGAGTTGCGGAGCTTCTCGCGCGGGGTTGTGCCGGCGGCGACTCACCCCGGTGAGGGAGCCGGCGTCAGGCGGCCGGCTTCCAGCCCAGTTCCGGGCCCAGCCGGGTGGCGATGTCCGTCAGGATTTGCACGTAGTCGGCGTGCTCGAAGGTGAACGGCAAGGCGAAGGCCACCTCCGAGACCTCCCGGAACCCGGCATCCGCGTACAGCCGCTCGGCGATGGACGCCGAGGTGCCCACCAGGTCTTCCGCGAAGGTCATGCGGGCGGGGCCGTGGGCCTTGCCGACGCGAGGGAGGCGGGAGGCGGCGTAGGCCTCGTACTTCGCGCGCTGCTCGGGGGTTGCGCTGTCGGTCGGGATGACGACCAGGCCCTGGGACACGCGGGCGTCAGGGCCGAGCGGGTGGTGGGCGCGGAACTCGCGGATCTGGGCGGCCTGGATGGCGGCGAAGTCGACGTGCGTGGCGTCGGGGTCCTCGACGCGCACGACGCTGCTGGCCAGGAGGTTCATGCGGTGCTCGCCGGCCCAGCGGGCGGAGCGGGTGCTGCCGCCGCCGTACCAGAGGCGGTCGGCGAGGCCGGGGGAGTGCGGCTGGACGCGGGGCGAGTACTCCTCGATGCCCTCGGTGCCGCTGAAGTCGGTGGCCTTCTCGCCGCGGATGAAGCCCAGGAGGCGCTCCACGCGCCGGTAGCTGAAGTCCTCGGCCGACGCCGTGTCGGGGTAGAGCGCGGGCGCGAGGTGGTCGTAGTGGCGCGGCTCGCCGACGCTCAGGCCCGGGTTGAGGCGCCCGCCGGAGAGGACGTCGACCGTGGCGAGGTCTTCGGCGAGGCGCAGCGGGTTCTCCCAGCCGAGGGGGATCACGGCGGTGCCCAGTTCGATGCGGCTCGTGCGCTGCGTGGCGGCGGCGAGCACCGCGACGGGGGAGGAGATCCCGAACTGCAGGTGCCGGTGACGCACCCACGCGCTGTCGAAGCCGAGCTCCTCGCCGAGCTGGATGACCTGCAGCGTCGACTCGTGACCGGCGGCGGGATCGGCCTCGTCGAACAGCCCGATCGTGAGGAAGCCCAGCTTGCGCAACGGTTCCGAGGTGATCGGCACGGCAGTTCCTCCTGGCTCCGGGTCCTGCCGCAGATCAACCTCGGCGGCGCCGGGATTGTTCCGGTTCCGGTGTGGTCTGGAGCACTTTGTCGAAGCCTCACGAGATGTCCGGTTTCCCGGACTGAAACTAACTTGTAACGGAGCGACGGTTCCGTTCCATCGGCCGGCACGCCAGAATCGCGCGTTGTGATCGCGTCAGAAATACATTCGGAGGCTTGCGATAAATCCTGAAAACAGGTACTGGCGCGAATCATTCGGACAAAGTTCCCGAACATTCGGATCGAGGCACATCCATGGTTGAACCTGCCCAGAAAACCGCAGCCGCGGGCACTTCGCCGAGAATGCGCAGATCGGTCGGTTTCTACGGCCTGATGTTCGTTTCGCTCGGCTCGATCATCGGCTCCGGCTGGCTGCTCGGCGCGCTCAAGGCGGCGAAGGTGGCGGGCCCCGCGTCGCTCGTGTCGTGGGTGCTCACCGCGATCATCATGGCCACGCTCGCCCTGATCCACGCGGAACTCGGCGCCGCCTACCCGGTCGCCGGCGGCACGGCCCGGTACCCCGCGCTCGCGTACGGAGTGCTCGGCGGGTTCGTCGGCGGCTGGGTGGCGTGGCTGCAGGCGGTGGCGCTGGCGCCGGTGGAGGTCGAGGCCAGTCTCGAATACCTCGACAACATCACCTGGATCAAAGAACACCTGAATCTGCTGAGCCCCTCGGGCACGCTCACCGCGAGCGGGTTCGGCTGGGCGACGCTGCTCATGGCGATCTTCACGCTCATCAACCTCGTCGGCGTGAAACTGCTGTCGGAAAGCAATTCGGCCACGGTGATCTGGAAGACCGCGGTACCGGTGCTGACAGTGGTCGTGCTGCTCTCGCTGCGGTTCCACCCGGGCAACTTCACCGCGGGCGGCGGCTTCGCCCCGCACGGTGCCCACGGCATCTTCGCGGCGCTGCCGGTCGGTGTGGTGTTCGCGTTGCAGGGCTTCGAACAGGCCGTGCAGGTCGGCGGCGAAGCCCGCGACCCGCAGAAGGACCTGTCGCGCGCGATCATCGTCGCGATGGTGATCGGCACGATCGTCTACCTGCTGCTGGAGGTCGCGTTCATCGGCGCGCTCGACCCGGCCGCGCTGCTCAAGGGCTGGGACAACCCGATCGCGCAAGGCTCGTTCGGCCCGTACGCCACGCTGGCGACCCTCGCCGGCGCCGGCTGGCTGTCGTACGTCCTCTACGCCGACGCCTTCGTCTCCCCGGCGGGCACCGGCATGCTCTACCTCGGCACGTCGGCGCGCCTGTCGTACGCGATGGGCCGCGAGCGCACGCTGCCGAAGGGGCTGGGCAAGCTCAACGTGCGCGGGGTCCCGGTGTGGTCGATCGTGGTGTCGTTCGTGGTCGGCGAGATCGCGTTCCTGCCGTTCCCGAGCTGGCAGTCGCTGGTCAGCGTGATCACGTCGGCCACCGCGCTGATGTACGCGTTCGCGCCGGTCTCGATGATCGCGCTGCGCAGGCGCGACCCGGACCGCCCGCGCCCGTACCGCGCGCCGATGCCGAAGGTGCTGGCGCCCGCGGGCTTCGTGGCCGCGAACCTGATCATCTACTGGGGCGGCTTCGACGTCACGTGGAAGATCATGATCGCCGTCGTGATCGGCTTCGGCCTGTTCCTCGTCGCGCGCGCGACGAGCCCGAAGCTGGAACGCCTCCCGATCGACTGGAAGGCCGCGCAGTGGATCGCGCCGTGGCTCGCCGGCCACGTGCTCATCGGCTTCCTCGGCCGCTACGGCGAGTCGGGCAACATCAACGCCCTGCCGGAGTGGATCGACCTGCTGGTGGTGATCGCGTTCAGCCTGGCCGTGTTCTACTGGGCCGTGAACGTCGCCGTCGACAGCGCCAAGGTGAAGGCGGCGGTCGAACGCGAGGCGCTGGAGCTGGCGGTGCAGTGACGTCGCGGGTGACCGGTTTCCCTTGCGGGAGACCGGTCACCGCGGTGCCGGAACGGGCGCGGGGCGTTCGGACGCTCACCGGCGGCGCCGCGAACCGGGTCGGCGCGGCCGATTCTCGCTTGCGGCGCGGCGCCGTACGCGATCATCCTCGGGTGCCATGACGACGAACCTCACCGAGTTCTACGGCCGCGGCACCGACGAGGACACCCGGCTGACCCGCTCGCCGCACGGCAGGCTGGAGTTCCTGCGGACGCGGGAGCTGGTGCGCCGGGCGCTGGACGGGAAAGCGTTGCGGATCCTCGATGTCGGCGGCGGGACCGGCGTGCACGCGCGCTGGCTCGCGGCGGAGGGGCACTTCGTGCACGTCGTCGATCCGGTGCCCTGCCACGTCGAGGCCGCGGCCGCGATCCCCGGCGTCACGGCGGAACCCGGCGACGCGCGGGCACTCCCGTGGCCGGACGCGAGTGCGGACGTCGTCCTGCTGTTCGGGCCGCTCTACCACCTCGTCGAGGCCGGGGACCGCGCGACGGCGCTGGCCGAGGCCCTGCGGGTACTCAGCCCCGGCGGGGTGGTGTGCGCCGCGGCGATCGGCCGTTATCTGTCGCTCCTGGAAACGGGGACGACCGGGCGTCTCGACGTGCGGATGGCCGCCGCGGTCGGCGAGGTCGTCGGCACCGGAACCTACGACGGTCACGTCGGGTTCGTTCCCGCGCATTTCCACACCGCCGCCGAGCTGCGCGCCGAAGTGCGGGCCGCCGGTGTGCGCGACGTCGACGTGTTCGGCGTGGAAGGCCCCGCGTGGGCCGCGCTCGACATCGCCACCGCCGACCTGCGAGACGAGCACCTGGACTCGGCGCTGCGCTGCGCGCGGATGGTCGAGCGGGATCCCCACCTGATCAACGCCAGCGCGCACCTGCTCGCCTTCGGAAAGGCTTGACCGGCAAGAAAAGAACTTGACCCAGCCACCAGACTCGCCGGTATGGGGTCGTGGGGGCGGTTGCAGCTGGTCGCTGTGTTCGGGTCGGCGGGGGAAGGCCTGGTGCTGTCGGCGATCCCGCTGCTGGCCGTGTCGATCACGACCGACCCGCGGGAGATCTCGCTGGTGACGGTGGCCGGGCAGGCGCCGTGGCTGGTGTTGTCGTTGTTCGCGGGCGTGGTGATCGACCGGGTGCGGCGGACGGCGGTGCTGGCGGGGGCGTACGCCGTGCTCACCGCGGCCGCCGTGGCGCTCGCCGTGACCGGGTCGCTGCGCGAGCTGAGCCTGCCCCTCGTGGCGGTGGTGGCGTTCGTGGTCACCACCGCGCAGGTGTTCGGCGACGGGGCCAGCGGCGCGCTCGTGCCGGACGTCGTGGAGCCCGGCCGGCTGGCGGCGGCGAACGCGCGGCTGCAGGTGATCGACCGGGGGCTGGTGCAGTTCGTCGTCCCGCCGGTCACCGGTGTGCTGCTCGGGGTCGGGGCGGGGATCCCGGCGTGGGGCGCCGCGGCGGCCGCGGTCGTGGCTTTCGCCTTGGTGCGGCGGATTCCGTCGGCGCCGCCGGTCAAGTCGCCGGCGCATCCGTTGCGGGACATCGGCGAAGGGCTGCGGTACCTGGTGGGCACGCCGCTGCTGCGGTCGATCACGATCACCGTCGCGCTCGGGTCGTTCGCGGCGAGCGCCGGCAACGCGATGCTGGTGCTCTTCGCGACGCAGGTGCTGCACCTCGGTCCCGTCGGCTACGGCGGGCTGATGGCGTGCCTGGCCGTCGGCTGGGTCGCGTCGTCGTTCGTGGTCGACCGGGTGGTGCGGCGGCTGGGGTACTCGTGGTCGATGCGGTGGGCGCAGAGCTGCGGGGTGGTGGCGCAGCTGGCGATCGCCGTGGTGCCGCCGTGGCCGCCGGTCGTGGGGCTGGTGCTCGTGTTCCTCACGGCGACCACGCTCGTGTGGAACGTCTGTTCCCAGTCCTCACGTCAGCGTTTCACGCCGTCGCAGCTGCTGGGCCGCGTGCTCACCAGCCACCGCGCGCTGGCGTGGGGCCTGACGCCGCTCGGCGCGCTCGCGGGCGGGTTCGTCGCCGCGCACGTCAGCCTGCGCGCGGTGTGGGTGATGAGTGCGCTGATCCAGCTGGCCGGCGCCGTGGTGGTGTGGTGGCAGCTCTCGCCCGCCGCCTTCCGCGACGCCGAGCGCGCTCAGGCCCAGCCCGGCCTCCGGACCTGACTCGAGTCCGTGGTCACGGGTCGCCGCGGTGCAGCAGGCCGAGCACGAGTGCGAGCGGCGGCCACGCGTCCCGCCCGCGGCGGGTGGCCGTGAACGAGCGCAGCCGCACGTCCGGCCCGGTCAGCGGCAGCAGCGCCACCTCCGGCCGCGTGGGGCGCGCAACCGGCAGCAACCCGACGCCCGGCCCGGCGACGATCAGGTCCTCCACGAGGTCGAGGCTGTCGGCCAGGTGCGTGACGCGCGGGGTGAACCCGGCCATCGACGCCAGCGTGCGCACCACGTCCTCGTCGGCGCGGTTGCGGGAGTTGCCGATCCAGTCGTGGTCGCGGAACGCCTCGAACACGGCCAGCGTGCCCTCGCCCGCCACGCGGCCCGCATCCGTCGCCGGCACCCCCAGGCCCCACGCGGCCGTCCACAGAGGACGGACGTCGAGCGAGCGGTCCGTGGTCGCGGGCGCGAGGTCGTAGTCGTAGATCAGCGCCAGGTCGACGTCGTCGGTCAGCAGCTGGGTCATCGCCTCGGCGGGTTCGTACTCGCTGATCACCAGCCGCACCCGCGGATGCGTCCGCGCCAGCCGGTCGGCCGCCGGAAGCAGAGCCCGCCGGATCGCCGTGGCGAAACCCGCGACCCGCACGGTGCCTGCGGGCTCCGCGTACGGGTCGAGGTCCGCCCGCGCCGCCTCCACTGCGGCCAGGATCGTGACGGCGTGCTCGGCGAGCCGCCGCCCGGCCGGGGTCAGGCGGACGCGGCGGCCGTCCGGTTCGAGCAGCGGCGCGCCCGTCTCCTTGGCCAGCGCGGCGATCTGCTGCGACACCGTCGACGTGGTGGTGTCGAGCACATCCGCGACGGCGCGCATCGAGCCGAGCCGCGACAGCTCGAGGAGGAACTGCAGCCTGCGGGTGTCCATGCCCTCATTGTCCAGGATTCTCGGACAGTACGTTCACGATCGGCACGTGGACACGAACGGTGGGCATCGGTTCTCCTGGACGCGTGCTCTCCTCCTCCACCCGCACCGGGGCGGCGCTCGCCGTCGCCGCGATGCTCTGCGTGCAGCTCGGCCTGGCCCTGTCCGTCGGCCTGTTCGACCGCGTCGGGCCCGAGGGAGCGGCGTGGCTGCGGCTCGCCTGGGCCGGGGTGCTGCTGCTCGTGCTGGTCCGCCCGCGCCCGTCGTCGTTCAGCCGCTCGACACTGCTCGCGTGTGTGGTGCTGGGGGTCGTCACGGCCGGCATGACGATGCTGTTCATGGCCGCCGTCGCGCGGCTGCCGCTGGGCACGGCGAGCGCGCTGGAGTTCCTCGGCCCGCTGACGGTCGCGATCACGCGCGGGCGCGGCGGCAAACGCCTGTGGCCCGTGCTCGCCGCCGTCGGTGTGCTGCTGCTGACCGAGCCGTGGGAAGGCGGGGCGGACCTGGTCGGCGTCGGCTACGCCCTCGCGTCGGCGGTCTGCTGGGCCACCTACATCCTGCTGACGCAACGCGTCGGCGACGAGGTGTCGGGCGTGCGCGGGCTCGCGGTGTCCATGCCGGTGGCGGCGATCGTGGCGACGCTGGTGCAGGGCCCGGCGGTGTTCGGGCACCTGTCGTGGGAGCTCCTGCTCGCCGGGCTGGGGCTGGCGATCCTGCTGCCGGTGGTGCCGTTCAGCTTCGAGATGCTCGCGCTGCGGCGGCTCAACGCGTCGGCGTTCGGCACGCTCATGAGCCTCGAACCCGCCATCGCGATGACGATCGGGCTGCTCGTGCTCCACCAGGTGCCCGACCTCGCCGCGGCCGCGGGGGTGCTGTTCGTGGTGGTCGCGGGCATCGGTGCCGAACGCACCGGCGCGCGGGAACCCGCTGCGGCGCCTTAGGTTTCGGTCAGGCGAGCCCGGCGCGTCCGCAGGAAGGCGCGTTCGGTGTCGTTGCCGGCCAGGCCGATCGCCTCGTCGTAGGCCGCGACGGCTTCCGTGGTCCGGCCGAGCCGGGTGAGCAGGTCGGCGCGGGTCGCCGGCAGCAGGTGGTACCCCGGCAGGTCCAGTTCGTCCACGACGGCCAGCGCCGCCGCCGGACCGTGCACCTCGGCGACGGCGACCGCCCGGTTGAGCGCGACGACCGGCGTCGGGGCGTGCCGCAGGAGCTGGTCGTAGAGCGCCAGGACCTGCGGCCAGTCGGTGGCCGGCCCGTCCGTGTGCACGGCGTTGATGGCGGCCTGCAGCTGGTACGGACCCGGCTGCGCGCGGCGCAGGCAGCGGCGCACCAGGTCGTGGCCCTCGGCGATCAGTTCGCGGTTCCACCGCGACCGGTCCTGCTCCGCGAGCACCACCAGCTCACCGGAGGGACCGACGCGCGCCGGCCGACGGGCTTCGGTGAGCAGGAGCAGCGCCAGCAGCCCGAGCACCTCCGGCTCGTCCGGCATGAGGTCGGCGAGCGCCCGCGCGAGGCGCACGGCCTCGAGACACAGATCCGTCCGCAGCAGCTCGCCGGAGGTCGACGTGTAACCCTCGTTGAACACCAGGTACAGCACGGTGAGCACGGGAGGCAGCCGGTCGGGCAGGTCGGCCTCGGCGGGCACGCGGTAGGGGATGCCGGCGTCGCGGATCTTCTTCTTGGCGCGCACGATCCGCTGGGCGACGGTCGCCTCCGGCACGAGGTAGGCGCGCGCGATCTCCGGCACCTCCAGCCCGCCGAGCAGCCGCAAGGTGAGCGCGGTCTGCGCGAGAGGCGAGAGCGCCGGGTGGCAGCAGGTGAAGATCAGGCGGAGCTGGTCGTCGCGCACGGGTCCCACCTCCTGCGGCTCGTCGGGCCGGCTCAGCAGCAACGCCTGCGCGTGGCGCGCTTCGCGAGTGGACTCGCGGCGCAGGCGGTCGATGGCGCGGTTGCGCGCGGTGGTCACGATCCACCCACCGGGGTTGGGCGGCAGCCCGTCGGCCCACTTGGTGACGGCCACCGCGAACGCGTCCTGCACGGCTTCCTCGGCGAGCCCGATGTCGCCGAGGAGACGCGTCAGCGTGGCCACGCAGGGGCCGTACTCCGCCCGGTAGACGCTGTCGAGGTCCATCGGCGCCTCAGCGCCGCGGGACTTCGCCGAACGGGCGCACCTCGATCGCCTGGCCGCAGGCCAGCGCGCACTTCTCGGCCCACGCCAGCGCCTGGTCGAGGTCTTCGCACCGGATCACCCAGAACCCGCCGAGCTGTTCCTTCGTCTCGGCGAACGGGCCGTCGGTGATCGTGACCGTGCCGTCGCCGGGCCGCACGACCGTGGACGCGTGCGAGGGCTCCAGGCCGCCGACGAACACCCACACCCCGGCGGACTTCATGTCCTCGGTGACCTTGCCGGTCCGGGCCAGCATCGGCTCGAAGTCCTCCTCGGGCTCCGGCTTGCTCTCGTCGAGCTGGACGGCGAGCAGGTACTGCTTCATGGCGGGCTCCTTCGCTCGGGCGACCGGTCCGTTCGCCGGTCCCTCACCCTGCCCACGAACCGGCTCGACGCCATTCGACACCACGAAGGGAAAAACTTCTCGCTTTGCCGCGTTCTCGCCGCTACGCGTCGGCCAGCAGTTTCTCGCGCTTGCTCGCGTAGTGGATCGCCCACGCGGCGGCGCCGAACGCGAGGCCGGTGAGCGGGTTGCCCATGGCGATCTTGGCGAACGCGAGCCAGCCCGTGCGGTCCTGGTCGTAGAGGTACTGCTGCACCAGGAAGCGCGACGCGAAAACCAGCGTGGCCGTGGCGGTGGCCAGGTCGTAGCCCAGCCGCGAGCGCCGGTCGGCGAGCCAGGTCATCTTCTCGCTGTTGACCAGGCTCCACACCACGCCGACCAGCGGCCGGCGCACGATGATCGACACCGCGAGCACCACGAAACACGCGAGGCTGAACCAGATGTCGGACAGGAAGTAGCCCTTGGCCGAGCCGGTGAGGAACGCGATCAGCGACGTGATCGCCACCCCGACGAAACTCGACACCGCCGGCTGCAGCGGCTTCTTCAGCACCACGGCCAGCACCACGAACACCACACCGGACGCCACGGAGGCCACGATCCCCGGGATGAGCCCCGCGAAGGAGTTCACCACCACGAACACCAGCGACGGCAGCGACGACACGAGCAGGCCCACCAGCCCGCCCGTCCGCTCCCACGCCGTGCGCGGCCGTGACTCGGAGGCTGACCCGGCGTCGTCCCGCCGGGCTTCGGTCTTCGTCCCAGGTCGCTCCACACCTCCGATTGAAACGGGCGGGAACTAGGCAAACTCCTAGCTTGGGCCCACGGTCGGGTGGTCCCGGCGGTCACCCTGCGTGGGTCCGGCTCGTGGTGAGTCCGCCCACACCCGCCGGGACGGCCGCCCCGCGGCGCAGGGAGCGGTCGGTTACCTGGGAGTGCGTACTTCTGGATCACCCCCGTGCTCCTTAGGCTGGGGCCATGCACGTGGAAATCTGGAGCGATGTCATCTGCCCGTGGTGCTACCTCGGGAAGGCGCGGTTCGAGGCGGCGCTGGCGGGGTTCGAGCACCGGGACGAGGTGGAGGTGACGTTCCGGTCGTTCGAGCTGGACCCGTCGCGCGACACGGTGGAGCCGTTGCAGGAGATGCTGACCGCGAGGTACGGGCCGCAGGCCGTCGAGATGGAAGAGCGCCTGGCCGGGCTCGTCGCGGAGGTCGGGCTCGGGTACCGGTCCGACCGGGAGATCGGCAACACCTTCGACGCCCACCGCCTGATGCACCTCGCGCGCGAGCGCGGGCTGGAGCACCGCATGGTGGACGCGTTGTTCAAGGCCAACTTCGCCGACGCGCGGCCGCTGTTCACCGGGGACACGCTGCTCGACGTGGCGGTGGAGGCCGGACTGGACCGCGAGGACGCGAGCCGCGTGCTGGCCGATCCGGCGGCTTACGCGGACGCCGTGCGCGCGGAGGAGCGGGAAGCGGCGCAGCTCGGCGCGACCGGGGTGCCGTTCTTCGTGCTGGACCGGCGCATCGGCGTCGCGGGCGGGCAGGCCACCGAGGTGTTCGCGCAGGCGCTCGAGCGCGCGTGGAGCGGGCGCGCCGCGTGACCGGCGGCCACTGAGCCCACCGGGTCCACTGTGGACGAGCTGCTCAGCCGGACCAGCCGCTGAGCCGGTTGAGCAGCCGTTCCAGCACTTCCGGGTCGGCGGCGACCGGCGCGCCCGACACGGGCTCGTCCACGAGGGTGCGGCGTTCCTGGCGGCGCGGCAGGCGGACCTGGCCCGCGGTCATGCCGCCGGGCAGTGGCATCTCGCACCACGTGAGGCGGCCGTTGCGCAGCGGCTCCACGCCGATCTGCTCGCCGGGCGCGGTGCGCGGCGGGTTCGGGCCGACGAGGTCGTCCTCGATCTCGACCACGAGCACCTCGCCGCGCAGCTGCAGGCGCACGGTGATGAACGCGGGGGCGGCGGAGTTGCTCTGGTCCACGATGTCGCCGACGAGCCGTGACGTGACGGCCGTGACCTGTTCCAGCATCGGCAGGAGCGACCAGTCCGACAGGATCAGGCGGACGAACAGCTCGGTGCACGGAACCGCACTGGGCTGAGCCACCAGTCGGAGATCGTCCACCTGGGTGGTGCGCGTGCTCAAGCCTCACCTTCCTCGTCGGCTCACTGCCGCCCTCCGCGAGCGGGACCGGTTGGGGCATCATGCCATCGACCTCGCGGCGGTTCGCGGCGGGAGGTCGATGTGTGTACCCGCACGGTCACGCATCCGGATTCGCTGGGTGAACGCCCCAGGTCACGGCTTCGCGGTACCCGCCGTGATGGTCGAGGCGCCCGCGGGTTCGCCGTGATCAAGGTCCCGGCTCGTCTCGGGCCCCGGCGAACCGGCGAGATCCGCTCAGCTGTCCTTTTCGCCCAGGTCCCAGTACAACCCGGTCATGATCGCGACGGCCTCGCGGGCCAGGGGAGCGAGCAGGTGCTCGTCGGGTGCGTGCTGCGCGCAGGCCGGGTACGAGTGGGGGAGCCAGATCGTCGGCAGGCCCAGCACTTCGGCGAACGCGTCGTTGGGGATCGTGCCGCCGAGGTTGGGCAGCAGCACGGGCGCGCTGCCCGTGGTGCGGGCGACGGAGCCGGCCGCCCAGCGCACCCAGGGGTGGCCGGGATCCGTGCGCGTCGGCGGCCGGCTTTCCGTCACGGCGACCTCGACCATCGGGAAACCGTGCTCCGACAGGTGGTTCCGCAGCGCGGGCTCGAGCCCGGCGAGGTCCGTGCCCACCACGGACCGCAGCTGCAGGGTCGCCTCGGCGCGGCCGGGGATGGCGTTCACCGGTGACGCGGGCGAGCCGGCGAGGAACGCCAGCACCTCGACGGTGTTCCAGCCGAACAGCCGTTCCGCCGGCGTGAGGTCCGGTTCGCCCCAGTCCTCGTCGACGGCCGGGTCGTCCGCGCCGCCGCCGACCGGCACGGACGCGAGCGCCTGGCGCACTGACGGCGGGACCGCCGGGGGACGCAGTCCCGGTACCAGGATCCGGCCCCGGCCGTCCACAAGGGACGCGATCGCGGCGGCCAGTGTGGTGGCCGCGTTGCGGAGCACGCCACCCCAGTTGCCGGAGTGGTGGTCGCGCGGGCGCAGGTCCGCGGTGAGCGTGAACTGCGTGACGCCGCGGGAGCCGAGGAACAGCGTCGGCCGGTCGGCCCGCACGCGTGGCCCGTCGGAGGCGATCAGCACGTCCGCGCGCAGTTCGTCGCGCAGCTCGCCGCACACCTCGACGAGGCCGGGGGAGCCGCGTTCCTCACCGGTCTCGACGAGCACGACCAGGTTGAACCCGAGCTGCCCGCGCGCCCGCAGCACCTCGCGCAGGGCGAAGAGGTTGACCGTGTGCTGGCCCTTGTTGTCGGCCGACCCGCGGCCGTACCAGCGCTCGCCCTCGGCGATCAGCGTCCACGGGTCGAGGCCTTCGCGCCAGCGGGGTGCTTCGCCGTTGACGACGTCGCCGTGGCCGTAGAGCAGCACCGTCGGCCGGTCGGCGGACTCGTGGCGCGTCGCCACCAGCAGCGGGCACTCGGGCGCCACGGGATTCTCGGCGACGCGGGTGCGGCAGCCCAGGGCTTCCAGCGCGGGGGCGAGCTCGTCGGTGAGGTACGCGCGCAGCCGCGGGTGCCCGTCGGCGAGGTTGCTCTCGGTCCGGTACGCCACGCGGCGCGCGAGCTCGGCGAAGAGCTCGCCGGAGTCGAACCGCTCCAGGGCCTGGTCGATCGTGTCCGCGCGCTGCATCGAGCACCTTCCGTCGGGGACGCCGGGTCCGTTGTAGCACCCGGCGCCGACGAAAATGGACTCAACCTTTTCGCGGTCCCGCTCGTCTGACCGGTCATGTACGCGCGCGAGGACCGGCATGGCCCGAGGTGACAGCGAGTTCGCGGACTTCGTCCGCGCGGTCTCGCCGCGGCTGCTGCACGCCGCCTACCTGCTGACCGGCGACCGGCACCAGGCTGAGGACGACGTCCAGACCGCCCTGGTGCGCACGTACACGTCGTGGCCGCGGATCCGCAAGCAGGACCCGTTCGCCTACGCGCGCAAGGTGCTGTCCAACCACGTGATCGACCGCTGGCGCCGCCCGTACCGCGAGCAGGCCACCGAGGACGTGCCCGAGCGCGCCGTCGAACGCGACTTCACCGCCGGCGTCGCCGACCAGGAGTGGCTGATGCGGGCCCTGGCGCCGCTGAGCCCGCGGGAACGCGCGATCGTGGTGCTGCGGCACTTCTGGGACCTGTCGGAGGCCGACGTCGCGGCCGAGCTGAAGGTGTCGCTGGGCACCGTGAAGAGCACCAACTCGCGGGCGCTCGCGAAGATGCGCATCACGGCCGCCGACCGGCGCTCGTGCGCGGCGGGGCAGGTGTCGTGACGGATCTCGAAGCGCTGCGCGGGGTGCTCACTGAGCCGCCCGCCGTGGAATTCTCGGCGGTCGACCTGGCCGGCGTGATGCACCGGGGACGCCGGCGCCGCCACCTGCACCGCCTTTCGGCCGCCGCGGCGACGGTGGTCGTGCTGGTCGGCGTCGTCGTGGGCGCGCAGCTGCTGCGGACGCCGGATGCACCCGCGGTGACCACGCTGGCCGTGACGGCCGCTCAGCCCGAACAACGCACCGCGGCGCCGATCGGCGACGTGGTGGGCACGAGGATCGTGGACCCGGAAGGCGAGGTGGTGCTGTTCTTCGAGCGCACCCCGGCGCTGCCCGACAGCTCGCCGTACCAGCTCGTGCTCGGCCACCGCACGGCCGGCGGCGTCACCGCCGAGCTCGCCACCGGCTCCCGCGCGAGCTCACCCGGTTTCCACGCCCTCACCGCGGGCCGCCCGGGCCGGGACGTGCCCCTCTACGGCTACTACTCCGGCCCCGCCACTCGCATCACCGCGGACGTGAACGGCCTGATGTACGGCGCCGACACCCAGCGCGTCGACGCCTTGGCAGTCACGGTCTTCTGGTTCCCCCGCCGCGACACCACCGTCCTGGGCGGCATCACGACGTTGCCGATGAACGCGTACAGCACGGTGGGGGACTCGTTGCCCAAGTGACCGCTCAGACGGCCCGCGCCGCTTCCCAGGCCGCGCTCGCGCTGAAGTACGTGTCGTAGATTTCCTGGACCTCCAGGAGGCTTTCGGGGGCCGCCTTGCCGTACGCGATGCGCTCGAGGTGGCGGAAGTACTCGAAGCGCTCGACGCCGGGGGCGATGACGATGAGCAGGTCGGCGTCCTCGCCCGGGGCGGCGGCGAAGGCGTGGGTCAGGTTGGGCGGCACGACGACGAGGTCGCCGCGGTCGGCGGTGACGACGGTGTCGCCCGAGAGGACCTGGACGGTGCCGCCGAGGACGTAGAACAGTTCGGCCGAGCCGGCGTGGTGGTGGGGCGCCGCGCCGTTGGCGCCGTCCTTGAGTTCGACCTGGATGGTCGACAGCGCGCCGCCCGTGGCGCTGCTGTCGGCGAGCAGCTTGACGGTCGTGGGCGCGCGGCCGATGACCTCGGCGTCGCCCGACCGCACGATCACGGAGTCGTCGAAGCTGGGAATGACGATGGACATGTGAAGCCCCCAGGAAGTCCGTCGTGGGATCGCGGCGGCGCCGGATCCGCGGCGAACGTACCACGCCCGCCGCCGGCCGCGCCGCCGTGAATTTCCCCAGCGCGCCAACGGTTTTGGGTGACCGGCACACGGCACTGGCCAAGAGGAGGGGTACCTCCGTATAGTAGAGCGGAGGCACCCCTCCTCTTACGCACCGGGAGCGACCATGTCCGCACGCCACGCCATCGAGGACCTGATCTTCACCTACGCCGCCCACGTCGACTCGGGGAACTTCGCCGCGGTCGGCGAGCTGTTCGCCCACGGCACCTTCGCCGGTGGTGACCCGGCGACGGGGCGCGAAGCCGTGGAGCGGTACTTCCACGACACCCTCGTGCTCTACCCCGACGGCACCCCGCGCACCCGTCACGTCACCAGCAACGTGCGCGTCCATGTCGACGAGGCCGCCGGAACCGCCACGGCCCACAGTTACTGGACGGCGCTGCAAGCCGTGCCTGGGCTGCCGCTGCAGCCCATCGCGTCGGGCCACTACGACGACCGCTTCGAACGCGCAGACTACGGATGGCGCTTCGTCGAACGGCGGCCGCACGTGGCGCTGGCCGGGGACCTCAGCCACCACCTCAAAGCGGCGTGACCCGCCCGCAACGCGCCGACGCCCGCCGCAACCGCGAGCGGCTCGTCGCCGAGGCTAGGGCGGCGTTCCTCGCCCACGGCACGAACGCCTCGCTCGAGGAGGTCGCGCGCCGGGCCGGCGTCGGGATCGGCACGCTGTACCGCCACTTCCCGCGCCGCGAAGACCTGCTCGACGCGGTGTTCCGGGGTGAGGTGGACGCGCTGCTCGACCTCGGCCGGGAGGCGGCCCGGGCCGGTGACGCGTTCGGCGCGCTGGGCACCTGGCTGCGGGCCGTGGTCGACCGGCACCGCGCGTGGCAGGCCATCGCCGCGGCGACCGGGCCGGACCGTCCGAACGCGACACTCGCCGCGGCGCGGATTCCCGTTGAGCAGGCGGGGAAAACCCTGCTCGCCCGCGCGCAAAAGGCGGGCGAGGCCCACAAGGACGCGAGGATCGCCGACCTCCTGCGCCTCGCCGGCGCCATCGGCCAGGCGGCCGACGAAACGCCGGACGATCCGAAGCTGCCGGACCGCCTGCTGCAGCTCGTGCTGGACGGGTTGCGGGCTCAGCCGCGCACGGGCAGGCGCGCGAGGTAGTGGTCGCGGGCCGTGAGGCTCGTGCCCAGGTGCCGCACGAGCGGCTCGAAGAACGAGCTGCGGTAGGTCGCGTCCGTGACCGCGCCGGCCGCGAAGTACAACGCCGAGAACGCGGCGATGAACAACGACACCTGCAGCAGCTCGTTGGCGATCGGCACCTGGATGCCGAACAGCGTGCCCGGCGACGGATCGTGCCCGACCCACGACTTGATCACCGGCGCGCGAACCGTGATCACGCTGAACGCCACGAAGAACACGAACGTGAGCACCGACAGCACCAGCGTCTGCAGGATCTGCGTGAGCAGCAGGACGAGCACCATGTTCGCCCGCTCCAGTTTGGTCAGCGGCACCCGCTCCGGCGCCGGATCGGTGCACGACGCGAACGGTGTCCCCTCCAGCGTGTCCGGCTCGGCGGGCTTCGCCACCTTCGTCAGCGACCGGACTTCGTCGGACAGCGTCGACACGAGGAACAGGACCGCCACCACCGAGAAAAGCCCGACGACGAGCCAGATCCGGTGCCGCGTCAGGTCGGCGGTCACCTGCCAGATCTCGGTGGTGAAGAAGCCGAACACGGTGAACAGCAGGAGCAGCGGCAACGCGCGGGACGTGAGGTCACCGAGGCGGGCGAGCTGGCGGAACGCGGCCCGCAGCGCCCAGCCGAGGATGGAGCCGCCGCCGAAGAACGCCGCGACGAGCAGCACCACCAGCAGCCCGAGCTGCTCCAGCACGCCGACCGGCAGCGAGTCGTGCGGCGGGGCCGCGGCGTCGACGATCGGGTTGAGCACCAGGAACACCGCGGCCACCGCGAGCGCGACGGGCGTGCCTTGCCGCGCCGGAACGCGCCGCCGGACCCAGCGCGCGGCGAGCCACGCGCCGGCCGACGGCACCACCACGTACGCGACGAGCACGCCGAGGTAGAGCAGTGCGAACCAGGTCTGGTCCATCCGGCGCGCGAACTCGTCGTCACTGCCGCCGTCGAGCACCGACGTCGCCGTGGTGAACAGCAGCCCGAGCACCACGAACACCTCGGCGGGCACGATCCGCACCAGCAGGTGCGCAGGACGTCCCCGCACCACCGACGGCAGGCCGCGCCGCCGGAACCACTGCTCGGCGGCTTCGCGGTCGTAGGGTTCGCGCGCGCTGTCCACGTCGGGTGACCTTAACGGGACCCGGGTGAACTCTCCTGGCGGAACGCGGTCAGCCGCGGCGGCGCTTGCGCAGTGCTTCGCGCGTGCGCCGGCCGAGGATCAGCGTCGGCACCGACAGCGCCGTGCCCACGCCGAGCGGCAGCCCCTGCTGCCACGCCGGCGCGCCGAGCGCCACCGGCGTCGCCGAGTCCTGCGCGTCGAAGTCGCTCACCCCGCCCCAGCGCGACGGCGGCAGGACGATGAAGCGCGCCTTGCCGATCACGTCGTCGACCGGCACCGTGCCGTTGACCCCGCCGTCGCCCTGGCAACGCGAGTCGCACGAGTCGTTGCGGTTGTCGCCCATGACCCAGAGGCTGCCCTGCGGCACCGTGACCGGGGCGAACGATTGCTGGGCCGCGTTGTTCGGGTCAGCCCAGTGGATGTAGGGCTCGTCGAGCGCCTTGCCGTCCACGATCACCCGGCCCTGCGGGTCGCAGCACTGCACCGTCTGCCCGCCGACGGCGATCACGCGCTTGACGAAGTCCTGCTCGTCCGGCGGCGCGAAGCCGACGAGCGAGCCGAGCTCGCGCAGGCCCTTCGCGAAGATGTTGCTCGGCTCCTGCGGCGCGATCTCGTGTTCGGTCCATGGACCCGGCCCCCGGAACACGATCACGTCGCCCGGCGAGGGGTCGGTGAAGTCGTAGGTGACCCGGTCGACGACCACGCGGTCGCCGAAGCAGCCCGTGCAGCCGTGCAGCGTGGTCTCCATGGACTCGGAGGGGATCATGAAGACCTTGGCGACGAACTGCTGGATCAGGATCGTGAGCACGAGGGCGATCACGATCAGGATCGGCAGTTCCTGCCAGAACGGACGTTTCTTGCGTGCCTTGCGTCCGCGACCGTCCGAACCGGACGACTCGCCCGCACCGTCCTGATCAGGACGTTCGGGGTCACTCTCGGCGGAACCGCGGGGGATGGGGTCGACCACGGGGCCAGGCTACCGACTTCCCGCGCGCCGCCGCCGCAGCGCCACCGATCACGATCGGGGTGTCGTCCCGCTGAGGGGGATCACTGGGGTTTCCCGCAGTCGCGCGCGCTTAGCGTGAAGTGATCTTGACCGGAGGGAGCCGGCGGTGGACACACCCGTGCTGAAATGCGGGAACCTGGTACTGGGCGAGCTGGATCCGGTGCTGCGCGCCGTGCGTGACACCGGTCCCGTCGCCCGCGTGCGGACGCCGGCGGGTGACGAAGCCTGGCTCGTCACCCGGCTCGCGGAGCTCAGGCAGCTGCTGCTCGACCCGCGGCTGGGCAAGACGCACCCCGATCCGACCCGCCGGCCGCGGTACGTGCGCACGCCGATGTTCGACCTGGCGGTGTCCGACGCGGAGCCGGCCGCCGCCCGCGAACGCCACGCCGACATCCGCGCCGCCCTCGTGCCCCACTTCACCGGCCGCAAGATGCAGCGCCTGGCCGACCGCGTCGCGGCGATGGTCGACGAGCAGATCGATGTGGTGCTCGCCGCCGGGCCGCCGGCCGACCTGCACAACGACTTCTCGCTGCCGCTGTCGTTCCGGATCCTGTGCGACCTCGTCGGCGTGCCCGATCCGGACGGTTTCCTCGCCTTGCTCCTCGGCGCCGGCGAGGTCGACGCCGAACACACCGCGGCCGCGGCACTGGACGAGCTGTACGCGTACCTGCGCGAACTCGCGCGCCGCAAGCGAAACACCCCGGGCGACGACCTCGCGTCCACGCTGTGCGAGGTGATCCCGGACGACGCCGACGTGTCGGGGCTGCTCGCGCTCGCGAGCTTCTCCTTCCTGGTGACGCCGAGCAACCTCAGCGCGGGCATCGCGCTGCTCGCCGGGCATCCCGGCGAGCGCGACCGGGTGCGGGCCGACCCGCGCCTGCTCGACACGGCCGTCGAAGAGGTGCTGCGGGTCGGCCGCGTCGCCGAGTCCTGTGTGCCGCGGTACGCGGCCGAGGACATCGCCGTGGCGGACGTCGTGATCCGCGCGGGCGACCTCGTGCTGTGCGACCACTACTCGACCGGCTTCGACGACCTCGTGTTCACCGATCCCGAGCGCTTCGACGTCGGGCGCCGCCCGAATCCGCACCCGGCGTTCAGCTACGGCATGTCGCACTGCATCGGCGCGCCGCTCGCGCGCGTCGAGCTGCGCGCCGCGTATGCCGCTTTGCTGACGCGGATGCCGGACTTGCGTCTCGCCGTCCCGTTCACCGGGATCCCCATGCTGGGCAGCGAACTCGGCGACCAGGTGGGCGGGTCGATCGCCCGGCTGCCGATGACCTGGTGAGCGGGCGGCCTAGACTGCCGCGCATGCCCGAAGCCCTCGTCACCGGTGCGACCGCCGGAATCGGCGCGGCGTTCGCCCGCCGGCTCGCCTCCGACGGGTTCGGCGTCGTGCTCGTCGCCCGGGACGAGGCCCGGCTCGAACGGTTCGCGAGCTCGCTGCGGGCGGACCACGGCGTGCCGGTCGAGGTCCTCGTGGCGGATCTGGCCACGGACGCCGGGATCACCCGCGTGGAAGAGCGGGTGCCGACGGTCGACCTGGTCGTGAACAATGCCGGGTTCGGGCAGCACGGTGAGTTCCTCGAGACCGAGGTGTCCGCCGAGCTGGCCATGCTGCGGGTGCACTGCGAGGCCGTTCTGCGGATCGCGAAGGCGGCCTTGCCCGGCATGCTCACGCGGCGGCGCGGGGGAGTGATCAACGTGGCCTCGGTGGCGGCGTTCTTCTCGCGGGGGACCTACAGCGCGTCGAAGTCGTGGGTCGTCGTCTTCAGCGACAGCGTGCGCGAACAGGTGCGCGGCAGCGGTGTGCACGTGATGGCGCTGTGCCCCGGCTGGGTGCGCACGGAGTTCCACGAACGGTCCGGAATGGACACCGGCGGCATCCCGGACTCGCTGTGGCTGGACGGGGAAACCCTCGTCGCCGCCGCGATCCGCGACTTCCGCCGAGGCACGGCGGTGAGCATCCCCGACCTCCGCTACAAGACCGCGGCGGCGCTCGGGAAGCTGCTGCCCCGCCCGCTGATGACGCGGATCGCCGCGCGGGCGGGCAGCAAACACTGACACCGGGCCGAAAAGCTCAGCGCACCCGGGCCTCGGCGGCCGATCCTCAGTGCCCGAACGCTTCGGCGAGCCACCACGAACCACCGTCGTCGGAGACCTTCGCGTCGATCACCAGCGGCGTTTCGCGTGGACCGTCGAGCCACTTCGTCACCGCGGCCAGGTCGCCCGGCGTGCGCACGGTGACGCCGGTGCAGCCGAAGCCGCGCGCGATCGCCGCGAGGTCCGTGTCGGGGAAACGCACCGGGTCGAGGTCGGCGTCGCCGAAGTGGTGGACCTCCGCGCCGTACGCGGCGTCGTTGTAGACGATCACCACCAGCGGCAGCCGCAGCCGCACGGCCGTCTCCAGCTCGGAGATCGCCATGTGGAACCCGCCGTCGCCGGCGCCGAGCACGGGCAGCCGGTCCGGGCGCGCGAGCGCGGCGCCGATCGCCGTGCCCAGCCCGAGCCCGACGCACTGGTAGGCCTGCGTGAAGCAGAACCCGTTCTCGTCCGGCACGGACAGGTACGCGCTCGGGTAACCCATGAAGTTGCCCGAGTCGATCGACACCACGCGCCGGGCGGGCAGCAGCTCGTCGAGGCGGGCGCTGAGCGTGCGCGCGTCGATGCGGCCGTCGCCGGAGTTGTCGAGGTGCGCCACGTCGTTCCAGCGCGCCTCGGCCGCCAGCCGTGCCGCGACCTCGGCACCGCGGTAGCCCTCGGCCTTGTGCCCGCGTGACTCCAGCAGCTCCAGCACGTCGACGGCCGTGGCCGCGACGTCGCCGACCACGCCGAGGTCGATCGGCCGGTGGGCGCCGAGCGCGGACTGCTCGCGATCCACCTGCACGAGCCGCGCCCGCGGCCCGAGCAGTTTGCCGTGGCGCGTGGTCCACATGTTCAGCGCGCAGCCCCAGCCCACGACCAGGTCCGCGTCGGCGATCAGCTCCGCGGTCAGCGGCGACGAGAAGCCGCCGCTGATCCCGAGGGACCACGGGTCGTCGTGGAAGAGGCCGTTGGCCACGGCCGAGGTCGCCAGCAGCGCGCCGGTGACGTCGGCCAGCGCCCGCAGCGCGGTGGCCTGGCCCCGGGCGCCGCGCCCGGCGATGAACACCGGGCGCCGTGCCTCGGACAGCAGCTCCGCCAGCTCGCCGGACACCGCGCTCTCCGGCCGGATCGGCGCGGGACCGGGCACCTCGGGCACTTCGCCGGGTGCCGGTGCTTCCTGTTGCTGCAGGTCGATCGGCAGGCTGAACACGACGGTCCGGTTCTCCTGCCGTGCGGTGCGGAACGCGCGGATCGTGTCGGCGAAGGCGGATTCCGCCGAATGCACGCGGTCGGCCACCGCGCCGACCGCGACGCCGAGTGCGTCCTGGTCGATCTTGAAGTTCGACAGCACGGCCGCCGCGGCAGCGTCGGCGGTGACCACGACCATCGGCGTGCGGCTCTTCGCCGCTTCGGTGATGCCGGTGATCGCGTTGGTCAGCCCGCACCCCTGGTGCAGGCTCAGCGCGGAGACCTGGCCGCTCATCCGCGCGTACGCGTCGGCCATGCTCGCCGCGCCGCCTTCGTGCCGCGCCGCGACAAAGCGCACGCCCGCCGCCCGCAGCGCGTTGGTCACCTCGAAGTTGCCGCTGCCGACCACGCCGAAGGCCATGCCGACGCCGAGGTCGGCGAGCGTGCGCCCGACGAGTTCCGCGACCTTCACGCGCCACGCTCGACGAGCGCGAACACGCGGGCCGGGCTGCCCGAACCGCCGACGATCGGCAGCGGGCTGATGACCAGCATCGCGCCGGTGGCGGGCAGGTTCGCCAGGTTGCGCAGCTGCGTCAGGCCGAACTTGCCCGCGCCGAGCAGCAGCTCGTGGCACGGGAAGGCCGGGTCGAGCCCGGGTGCCTGGCCGGCGTCGGTGCCGACGGTCTCCACGCCCAGCCCGGCGATCGGCGTCTCCTCGGCGAGCCACTTGGCGCACTCCGGCGAGATACCGGGGGTGTGCGAGCCGGACTCGTCGGCGTTGAGGAACTCGTCCTGGTCGCTTGAGTGCACGTCCCAGCCGCTGCGGTAGAGCAGCCACGCGCCGGCCGGCAGCGCGCCGTGCTCGGACTCCCATTCCCGCACGTCGTCGACCGACAGCAGGAAGTCCGGGTTGCCCTCGGCCTTCGCCGACGCGTCGAGCACCACCGCGGGCGCGACGAGCGTGCTCAGCGGCGCCTGCGAGACGTCGAGACCGTCCTTTCCGGACAGCCAGTGCACCGGCGCGTCGAAGTGGGTGCCGGTGTGCTCGCCGGTGTGGATGTCGTTCCAGTACCAGCGCGGGCCGCGCTCGTCGTAGCGGCTGATCTCCTCGAGCCGGAACGGGATCGTGTTCGCGAACGGCTCGGGCAGCTGCAGGATCGGGGTGCTCGAGGTCAGGGGAGCGGTGAGGTCCACGACCTCGATGCCACCCCCGGTGATCGCCGCGCTCAGCTCGGCCAGCAACGACATGCGTCCTCCAGTGCTCGACGGTGAACTGCCCATCCGTGAAACCTGGGGGAGACCCTATGCCCCGCAAGGGGTTCCGGGGAACCGCTCAGCCGGCCCGCAGGCCGTAGAAGCCGGCGATGTGCCGTGTCACCTCGGCCGACGCGCGGTCCGGGTCGCCGGTTTCGATCGCGTCGAGGATCCACGTGTGCTCGGTCGCGAGCCGGCGCGCCGTGGCGGGCCAGTCGGCCGTCCGCGCGTAGCCGGCGGTCATCTCGTCGCCGACGGCGTCGCCGAGCGAGGCGAGCAGCACGGCGGCGAGGTCGTTGTGCGCGGCGCGGGCGAGGCCGAGGTGGAAACCGGAGTCGAGCTCGCGGAACCGTGCCCGGGTCACGCCGGGCCGGCCCATCTCGCCGGTGACCTCCCGCAGCTGGTCGAGGTCCTCCTGCGCCGCGCCCCGGGCCGCCCGGGCCGCGGACGAGCGTTCCAGTTCGAGGCGGATGGACATGAGGTCGCCGGTGGCGAACCGCGACAGCGACAGGTGCAGCCGCAGCAGCTTGTGCAGCGCGCCGCTCGGTTCGCCGGCCACGACCGCGGCCGCGCTGCCCGTGTCGGCCGGTTCGAGCACGCCCGCCGCCTCGAGAGCGCGGACTCCTTCGCGCACGTGCGAGGGCCCGACGCCGAGCGCCCGTGCCAGGTCGCGTTCGGCGGGCAGCGGGTCGCCCGCGCCCAGCCGCGCGGTGACGATCCAGTCCTGGATCCCCGCCAGCGCCTGGCCGGGTGACCCGAGGTACCGCACGTTGTCCGGTTGGCCCATCGATCGGACCGCCTCCTCGACCGCGTTGTCGGACTGTCGGCACGTGCTTCCCGCACTGCTCCCGATCCACCGCAGCCTAAGACAGCGGTGGTCGGACCACAATGTGGACTGCTACGGATGGAGCAGGTGATCGGGCTCGGGCAGGTCCAGCTCGTCGGCCAGCGGCGCGAAGAACGCCTCGACGGAATCGTCGTCCACCTCGGCGAGGGTGCCCGGGCGCCAGCGCGGTGCGCGGTCCTTGTCGAGGATCGCCGCCCGGATGCCCTCGGCCAGGTCGGGATGCGCGAGGAACCGGCTGCAGAGGCGGAAGTCCTGGCGCAGGCATTCCTCGATCGTGCTCATGGCGCGGGCCTGGCGCACCGCCCGCAGCGTCACCTTGAGCGCCGTCGGGGCGGCCGCGGTGATCGCGGCGACGGCCTCGCGCGGCCCCGGCTCGTCGATGGCGTCGAGGCGGTACAGCACGTCTTCGACGGTCCTCGCGCCGCCGTACGCGTGGTCGATCCAGCACCGCGCGGCCGCGAGCGGCGCCGGCCCGGGATCCTCGGCGTACTTCGCCACGGCCGGTTCGGGTGCCGCACCGGCGGCGAGATCGTCGACGAGCGCGGCCAGCCGACCGGCGGGTACGCGGTGGTCGGCGAGTCCACAGTGGACCGCGTCGCCGGGGCCCACCCGGCCCGCCGTCAGGGCGAGGTGCGGGCCGAGCTCCCCGGGTGCGCGGGCGAGCAGGAGCGCGCCGCCGACGTCGGGCGCGAGGCCGATGGCGACCTCCGGCATCGCGAGCACCGAGCGTTCGGTGACGACCCGGACCGCCGCGTGCGCGCCGATCCCGATCCCGCCGCCCATGGTGATGCCGTCCATGAGCGCGACGACGGGTTTCGGGTAGCGCGCGAGGCGGGCGTCGAGCCGGTACTCCTCGCGCCACAGCGTCAGCGCGACCGCCGGATCGCCGACGGCCGATGAGTGGACCACGCCGATGTCGCCGCCCGCGCAGAACGCCCGGTCGCCCGCGCTGTCGAGCACGACGGCGGTCACGGCCGGGTCGGACTCCCACTCGTCGAGGGCGGTCAGCATCGCCCGGATCATGGGCAGGTCCAGCGCGTTCAGTGCCTCCGGACGGTTCACGGTCAGCCGGCCGACCGCCCCCTGTCTGCGGGCCGAAACGGTGCTCACGTCGGTCACTACCGCCTTCCTGCGGCCGGGTGGTGCTGGCTTCCAGGGTTGCGCATTCCGTACGCCCACTTCTATGGTCAGACCACATGCAAGGCAAGACCAGTTGTAGTTCAGGTCGTGGAACGAGGTGTGGACACGGTGGGTGAGAGCGGTGGCGAACCGATCCGGGTGATGCTGGCCAAGATCGGGCTGGACGGCCACGACCGGGGTGTGAAGGTCGTCGCGCGGACCCTGCGCGACGCGGGCATGGAGGTGATCTACACCGGCCTGCACCGCAGCCCCGAGCAGGTGCTGGAAGCGGCCGTGCAGGAAGACGTCGACGTGCTCGGCGTCAGCCTGCTCTCCGGCGCCCACCTGCCGATCTTCACCCGCATCTTCGAGCTGATCGACGCGATGCCCGACCGGCCCGGTTTCGCGATCGTCGCCGGCGGCGTGATGCCGGACGAGGACGAGGAGACGCTCAAGAAGATGGGCGTCGCCGAAGTGCTCGGCCAGGACACCACCCCGGAGACGATCGTCGAGCGCATCCGCGCGCTGGCCGGCGTCGCAGAGGAGGCGTGATGGACCCGATGGACTCCGGCCACGGAACCTCGATGGAGCAGTGGAGCTGGCCGCCGCGCTACGACGAGACCTACCGCCCGCCGTCCGGGCACCAGCACTGGTTCCCGCGGCGGGAGACGATGCCCGCGGCCGACCGCGACGAGGCGATCCTGGCCCGCATCCGCGAGGTGATGGCCTACGCGTGGGACCACGCGCCGTTCTACCGGCGCAAGTGGGAGGAGGCGGGGATCCACCCGTCGGCCATCCGCGACCTGTCGGACTTCGAAAAGGTTCCCGTGGTGCGCAAGGAAGAGCTGCGCGCCGACCAGGCGGCCCACGAGCCGTTCGGCAGCTACCTCGCCGTGGATCCGGGCGAGGTCAAGCACGTGAACGGCACGTCGGGCACCACCGGCCGCCCGACCGCGTTCGGCATCGGCGAGCGCGACTGGCGCAGCGTCGCCAACGCCCACGCCCGCGTGATGTGGGGGATGGGCATCCGCGAAACCGACACCGTCCTCGTGGCCTCGCCGTTGAGCCTGTACTGGGGTTCCTGGGGCGCCTACATCGGCGCGGAACGCCTCGGCGCGCGGGTGTTCCCGTTCGGCGCCGGCACGCCCGGGCAG
This sequence comes from Amycolatopsis sp. NPDC047767, assembly GCF_040704195.1. Lineage (NCBI taxonomy): Bacteria > Bacillati > Actinomycetota > Actinomycetes > Pseudonocardiales > Pseudonocardiaceae > Amycolatopsis > Amycolatopsis sp. NPDC047767. Next base: position 8,104 of record NZ_JBEYSJ010000037.1, on the reverse strand, counting down.
ACCGCCCGCACGGTCATGTGGATGAAGCAGATGGGCGTGACCGTGTTCTACGGGACGCCGTCGTACGCCCTGCACCTGGCCGAGGTCGCCGCCGACGAGGGCGTGGACCCGGCGGATCTGGGGCTGCGCAAGCTGTTCTTCTCCGGCGAACCCGGTGCCAGCGTGCCGACGATCCGCGGCCGGATCGAAGCGGCGTTCGACGCGGAGGTGTACGACTCGGGCAGCATGGCCGAGGTCAGCCCGTGGATGCACCTGGGTGCCGCGAACCACGAGCCGGGTGTGTTCGCCTGGCAGGACCTCGTCTACACCGAGGTGTGCGACCCGGTCGACCACCACCGGGTGGACTACGGCCGCGAGGGCACCCCCGTGTACACCACGCTGGAGCGCACCAGCCAGCCGATGATCCGGCTGCTGTCGAACGACCTCACGCGCTGGGAAGCGCCCTCGGCCGACCGCGGCCGCACCTACCCGTTCCTGCCGCAGGGCATCTACGGGCGCATCGACGACATGTTCACCGTGCGCGGCGAGAACGTGTACCCGAGCGCGATCGACGACGTGGTGATGGCCGCCGAGGGCTACGGCGGAGAGCACCGCATCGTGATCAGCCGCAAGTCCACGATGGACACCCTCGCCGTGCAGGTTGAGCACCGCGGCGTCGCGGAGTCCACTCTGGACGGCTGGGCCCGCGCGATCGAGGACAAGCTGCGGCGCGCGCTCGGCGTCGGCGCGCACGTGGTGCCGGTGGAGTACAAGACGTTCGACCGCACCGAGTTCAAGGCGCGGCGGGTGATCGACGACCGCGACCTGCTGCGCCGCCTCGGAAGTGGCTCGTGAAGACCCCGGCCGACGTGGTGGGCCGGGTGCTCGCGGGGGAGCACCCGGCCATCGCGCGGATGCTCACCTTCGTGGAGCGGCGCACCGCCGGTGTCGACGAGGCGCTCGCCGAGCTGCACGGCAAGGCGGGCGACGCCCACGTGCTCGGCCTCACCGGGCCGCCGGGCAGCGGCAAGAGCACGCTGGTCAAGGCGCTGACCGAGCACTACCGCAAGCAGGGCAAGACGGTCGGCGTGCTGGCGGTGGACCCGTCCAGCGTGTTCAGCGGCGGCGCGATCCTGGGCGACCGCATCCGGATGACCGGCCTCGCGGGGGACGAGGGCGTGTTCATCCGCTCCGTCGCCACCCGGGGCGCCCTCGGCGGCCTCTCGCGCGCCACGCTCGACGCGATCACCGTGCTCGACGCCGCCGGGAAGGACGTGGTGGTGCTCGAGACCGTCGGCGTCGGGCAGGCCGAAGTCGACGTGATCAGCGCGGCCCAGACCGTGGCCGTGGTGAGCGTGCCGGGCATGGGCGACGACGTGCAGGCGATCAAGGCCGGCCTGCTGGAGATCGCCGACGTGCACGTGGTGAACAAGGCCGACCGCGAAGGCGCGGCCAAGACCGTGGCCGAGCTGCGCGACATGCTCCGGCTCTCGCACCGCAAGCCGCACCAGTGGAACGTGCCGATCCAGCAGACCGTCGCCGCCACCGGCGACGGGGTGCCCGAGCTCGCCGAGCGGTTCGCCGCGCACCTGGCGTGGATGACCGAGCACGGCGAACGCGAGCGCCGCGCCCGGCGCAACAGCGCGACCCGCATCCGGTGGGTCGCCGAACAGCTCGTGCTCGACGGGCTGCGCCCCGGCGTCCCCGCGTTCGACCGGGCGGTGGACGACGTGACCGCGCGGCGCGAGGACCCGCTTTCCGCCGCGCGCCGCCTGGTCGGGCGGCCGGGTGTGACGACTGACGAGGAGGAACTGTGGTGAACGAGCACGACCCGGCCCCGGCGGAACGGGCACTGACGACCGAGGCGCTCGTCGAGGCGGTCACGCGCGAACTCGCCGGCTGGGAGGGCGACGAGCTCGCGGCGTTCGTCAACCGCCAGCCCGAATCGCGCGAGGTCTACCGCTCCGGCAGCGGCATGGAGGTGCAGCGCGTCTACACCCCCGCCGACCTGCCCGACGACTGGCAGGACATCGGCCTGCCCGGCCGCTACCCGTACACGCGCGGGCCGTACCCGACGATGTACCGCGGCCGCACCTGGACCATGCGCCAGATCGCGGGCTTCGGCCAGGCCGAGGAGACGAACAAGCGGTTCCAGTACCTCATCGCGCAGGGCCAGACCGGCCTGTCCGTCGACTTCGACATGCCGACGCTGATGGGCCTGGACAGCGACGACCCGATGAGCCTCGGCGAGGTCGGCCGCGAGGGCGTCGCGATCGACACGCTGCCGGACATGGAGGCGTTGTTCGACGGGATCGACCTCGAGAAGATCAGCGTGTCGATGACGATCAACCCGTCGGCGTGGATCCTGCTCGCGATGTACGTGGCCGTGGCCGAGCAGCGCGGCTACGACCTCAACAAGCTCTCGGGGACGATCCAGAACGACATCCTCAAGGAGTACGTGGCGCAGAAGGAGTGGGTGTTCCCGGTCCGGCCGAGCATGCGGATCGTGCGTGACACGGTGGTCTACGCCAGCGAGCACATGGCGCGCTACAACCCCGTCAACATCTCCGGCTACCACATCAGCGAGGCCGGAGCGAACGCGCTGCAGGAGATCGCGTTCACGATGGCGATCACGAAGGCCTACGTGGAGGACGTCGTCGCCACCGGGGTCGACGTGGACCAGTTCGCCTCGCGGCTGTCGTTCTTCTTCGTGAGCCAGGCCGACCTGTTCGAGGAGGTCGCGAAGTTCCGCGCGGTGCGGCGGTTCTACGCGAAGATGATGAAGGAGACCTTCGGCGCCCAGAACCCGCAGTCGATGCGGCTGCGGTTCCACGCGCAGACGGCGGCGGCCACGCTGACGAAACCCCAGCCGCTCAACAACATCATCCGCACCGCGCTGCAGGCGCTCTCGGCCGTGCTCGGCGGTGCGCAGTCGTTGCACACCAACGGTCTCGACGAGGCCTACACGATCCCGAGCGAGCAGGCGATGAAGGTCGCGCTGCGCACGCAGCAGATCATCGCCGACGAAACCGGCGTCACCAGCGTGATCGACCCGCTCGGCGGCTCGTACTACGTGGAGAACCTCACCGATCGCCTCGAACAGGGCATCCACGACTACTTCACGAAGATCGAGGAGCTCGGCGGTGTGGTCGCCGCGATCGAGCAGGGCTTCTTCCAGCGCGAGATCTCCGACACCGCCTACGACTACGCGCGCCGCAAGGCCAGCGGCGACCGGCCCGTGATCGGCGTCAACAAGTACGTCGACGAAGGCGAAGGCGAGAAGATCGAGACCCACAAGCTCGACCCGGAATCCGAAGCCCGGCAGCTCTCGCGCCTCAAGCAGGTGCGGGCCGACCGGGACCAAGACCGGGCGAAGGCGGCGATGGAGCACCTGCTCGCCGTGGCGGCCGATCCGGCGGCGAACCTCATGCCCGCCACGATCGAGGCCGTGAAGGCACACCTGTCCATGGGAGAGATCACCGGCGCGTTGCGTGATGTCTTCGGCTCCTACACCGAGACCCCGGTGTTCTGACGAGCCCAGCCGCAGTCCCCACCCTTCTCACCCCCTCTCAACGACGAGAGTCCCGGAGGTGACCTGTGTACACACAGGTTCCCGCGCCACTGGGCGGCAGCCTCGGCTGGTCCGCCCTCGTGTCCGCCCTGCCCCTGCTGGTGTTGTTCGTGCTGCTGGGTGTGTTCCGCGTCCGCGCCTGGCTGGCCTCGGTCATCGCGCTCGTGCTGTCGATCGTGGTCGCCATCGCGGTCTACGGCATGCCCGCCGGCCCGGCCTTCGACTCCGCACTCGAAGGCGCGGCGTTCGGCCTGTTCCCCGCGTTGTGGATCGTGCTGAACTCCCTGTGGATCTACCAGATGACGAAGGTGTCCGGGCACTTCGACGTGCTGCGGCGCACCTTCGCGAAGATCAGCGACGACCAGCGGGTGCAGGGCGTGATCATCGCGTTCTCGTTCGGCGCCCTGCTGGAGGCGCTCGCCGGTTTCGGCGCGCCGGTCGCGATCTGCTCGGTGATGCTGGTGGCTGTCGGGCTGAAACCGCTGAAGGCGGCGACGGTCGCGCTGATCGCCAACACCGCGCCCGTCGCGTACGGCGCCGTCGCGCTGCCCGTGATCACGCTCGCGAAAGTGACCGGGCTGCCGCTCGACGACCTCGCCGCGATGACCGGGCGGCAGGTGCCGATCCTCGCGCTGATCGTGCCGCTGGTGCTCATGATCGTGCTCGACGGACGCCGCGGGCTGCGGCAGGCGTGGCCGGCCGCGCTCGTGTGCGGCGTGAGCTTCGCCGTGGTCCAGTACCTGATGGCGAACTTCGGCCCGGTGCAGCTCACGGACATCGCGGCTTCGCTCGTGTCCGCCGCTGCCGTGCTGGTGCTGCTGCGGTTCTGGCGGCCGAAGCCGGCCGACGCGCCGGACCGGGCGCCCGACCGTGTGCCCGGTGGTGGCGCGCAGCCGGTTTCCGGCGGTGGCGGGGTGGCCGTGCGCGAGCGGACGGTGGTCGACTCGCGCGTCGAGCAGCTCCGGTCGTTCGCGCCGTACGCGACGATCATCGTGATGTTCTCGATCGCCGCCATCCCGGTGGTGGCCGCGGCGCTGGCCACGACGACGAAGACGTTCAGCTGGCCCGGCCTGCACATCGCGACCTCGGAGGGCAAACCGCTGAGCCTGGTGTCGTTCAAGTTCGACTGGCTCGCCGACAGCGGCACGGTGCTGTTCATCGCCGGGGTCGTGTCCGCGTTCCTGTTGAAAGTGCCGCTGCGGGAGGCGGTCCGCGCCTACGGGCAGACGATCGTGCAGCTGCGGACCGCCGGGCTCACGGTGATGGCGGTGCTGGCACTGGCGTACGTGATGAACATGTCGGGCCAGACGGCCACGCTCGGGCTGTTCCTCGCCGGGGCCGGCGGGCTGTTCGCGCTGCTCTCGCCGCTGCTGGGCTGGTTCGGCACGGCGGTGACGGGTTCGGACACGTCGTCGAACTCGCTGTTCGGGGCGCTGCAGGTGGCGGCCGCGCACGGGGCCCAGCTGCAACCGGTGCTGATGGCGGCGGCGAACAGCAGCGGCGGCGTGCTGGGGAAGATGATCAGCCCGCAGAACCTCGCGATCGGCGCGAGCGCCGTGGGCCTCGCGGGCAAGGAGGGCCTGCTGTTCCGGCGGGTGCTCGCGGCGTCGGCGGTGTTCGTGCCGCTGATGTGCGTGCTGGTGTACCTGCAGTCGACGCCGGTGCTGTCGTGGATGGTGCCGTGAGCGCGCGCGACGCCGTCGAAGAGGCCAACGCGGCGATCGGCGCGGCGGTGTCCACGTGCACGTTGCCGGCCGACGACGAGGCGGTGCTGCTCGACGTCCAGTACGAGCTGCTCGAACTGGCCGACGCGCTCGCCGCCGGGACTCCGGTACCCGAGCTGCCCCGCTTGTGGCGGGCGGCCCGGGACCTCGGGCCCGTCGCGGTGCCGCGCGGGTTCGAGGTGCTGGGCGGGCTGAGCGCGGCGGCCGGGCTGTTGAAGCTCGCGCGGGCGGTGTCGCGGCGGGCGGCGCGAGAAGCGCCGGCCGACGCGGTGCCGGTGCTCGACCGATTGGGTGACGTCCTGCTCGCCCTCGCGTTCCGCGCGGAGGAGCGCGAACGGTCACTGGGGTACGTCGGATGGTGTGCCGACTGTGCCGACGGTTGCTGATCCGGCCACAGTCACGGCCGAATGGCTTCGTGGCAACGGTTACGTCAGGGGTGGGGTCGGCCTACTTTCGGCCGGATTAGTAAGTGTGGTCATACCAACAAAGAGGTCATATTGACACTGGCTGCGAGCTCCGATTACCTTGAGTGAGCACTACGCGGTGCAGAGGAACTCCGGTGAGATTCCGGGCCGGTCGCGCCACTGTGATCGGACCCCGCCCGGCGGGGTTCGCAGGCAGACCCTCTCACCGCGTCCATCCTTGACCGGGTCGCACGAACCCGAGGAGGAGCGTGACCACCGTGATGCCGGAAACGACGCCGGAAACAACACCGGGGAACCGGTCATGACGACCGAGGCGGCCTGGGAGCCGGTGCGCCGCGTGCGGATGCACGAACAGGTCCTGGCGCAGATCGAGGAGAAGATCCTCGACGGCAGCCTGCGCGCGGGGGAGAAGCTCCCCAGCGAACGCGAGCTCGTGAGCGCGCTGGGTGTGAGCCGGACCAGCGTCCGCGAAGCCCTCCGCGCACTCGAAGCCATGGGGATCATCGAGGCGCGCACCGGTTCGGGCGCCGACGCGGGTTCGGTCGTCACGGCGCGGTCGACCCCGGCACTGACCAACCTGCTGCGGCTGCACCTCGCGCTCGCGCGGATCAGCCTGGCCGATCTGGTCGAGACGCGCGTGCAGCTCGAACGCAACGCCGCTCGCGGCGCGGCCGCGGCCCGCACACCCGAGGACGTGGCCCGGCTTGCCGAGCTGGTCGAGGGCATGCGCGCGGCGGACCAGGAGTACCAGCAGTTCAACGCGCTGGACACCGAGTTCCACGTGACCATCGCGCGGATCTCGGGCAACGCGCTGGCCACCGACCTCATGCAGGCGCTGCGGGGCGCCGTCGAGTCGGAGATGGCGGCGGCGTTCGCGCGCCTGCCCGACTGGCGGGCCGTCGCGGCCGACTTGGTGACCGAGCACGAGCAGATCCTGCGCGCCATCGAAGCCGGCGACGGGGATCGCGCGGCCGAGCTCGTGGCCGACCACATCACGCGCTTCTACACCGATCGCGTGCTCAACCCCTGATCTACGCTGTCGGCCATGACTGATGAGGCCGGTGCGCTGGCGGCTTTCGGGTACGAGCTCGGGGTGCTCAAACGCGTCCGCCGCAGCGGCTGGTGGCAGGCCGGTGTGCGCGACCCGGAGTCGGTGGCCGAGCACAGCCTGCGGGCGGCCCAGCTCGCGGCGCTGCTGGCCGCGGAGGAAGGCGCGTCGCCCGAGCGCGCGGCGTTCCTGGCGCTCTGGCACGACACGCAGGAGACCCGGACGGGTGACCTTCCGCATTCGGCCGGGCCGTACCTGGTGAAACCGGATCCGCGGGCGATCACAGCGGACCAGACGGCCGCGTTGCCGTCGCGTTCGCGTGGCGTGGTGCGCGAGGCCGTCGACGAGTACGAGGCGCGGGAGTCTGCTGAGGCGCGGTGCGCGAAGGACGCCGACAAGCTGGAAATGCTTCTGCAGGCGCTGGAGTACCGCTCATCGGGTGTGTCCACAGTGGACGAGTGGGTCGGCTCCGCGTGTGCCGGGTTGTTCACGGAGACGGCCCGCCGTCTCGCCACGGCCGCGCTGACGTTGTCGCCGCTGTCCTGGCGCGCGCTCTGATCACGGTTGGTTGGAATCTTGCCGGCCGGGGAATTCTCCCGGTGACTGAACGGGAGGCAGCACGATGAAGTGGAGGATCACGGCAGCCTTGGCGGGCGCGGCGGCGGTCGCGGCCACGATCGGCTTCGCCGGCAACGCGAACGCGGCCACCGCGCCGTGCGGCGCCCGGGCGAAAGCCTGCGTGCAGCTGCACACCGGCACGGCGTGGCTGATGGACAACGGAAACGTCGTGCGCGGCGGAGTGCCCATCACGGTGGGCAAACCCGCGTACCCGACGCCGGCCGGCACGTTCCGCGTGCAGTACAAGGACATCGACCACTACAGCAAGCAGTTCAACGGGCCCATGCCGTACTCGGTCTTCTTCACGACCACTGGGGTGGCGTTCCACCAGGGCAGCCTGAAAGTGCAGTCGCACGGCTGCGTCCACCTCTCCCACGCCGACGCGGTGGCCTTCTACAACGCACTCCACCCGGGTGACGTGGTCCAGGTGGTGAAGTAGGACGGTCGCGGGGTGGGAGGCGCCCACCCCGCGTTGCCGTGGTGGTCTGGACCCCCGCACTGGCAGGATGGCCGGGTGACGGTGGGGCAGGGGGAACGGCTGGGCCCGGACTTCGCGCGCGTCTGGGCGGCCGCGTCGGTGTCCGTGGTGGGCGACGGCGTGCGAGTCGCAGTGCTGCCGTTGCTCGCCGTGGCTCCATTGTTGGCCTCGGCTCCGCCGAGGCGTGCGAGATCGCTTTTAGCCGGCTTCCGGATGGGGCGGTCGGATCGGCCGGGGGCCGATCGGCAGAGCACACCACTG
>NZ_JBEYSJ010000036.1:0-93020 GCF_040704195.1 Amycolatopsis sp. NPDC047767 | reverse complement strand
GCGCGCCTGCTCGACGACGGCGGCGGGCAGGTCTTCGAACCGGACGCCGGCGGCGAACTCCCCGAGCCGGCCGGCGAGCGTGGTGGTCGGGTGCATGCCCAGCAGTGTGCAGTGCCCGCCGCCCCACCGCAAGGCATATGTCGGACGTTTAGTCTTCCATCTTCTCGTACAGCGGCCGCAGGCTGTGCAGGTGCTCGCGCGTGAGCCGCTCGGCCGCGTCGGCGTCGGCATCGGCCACGGCGCGGTGGATGTCGACGTGGTCGGCGTCGACCTGGTCCCACACGTCGCGCGGGATGCGGTCGCGGTGCAGCCGGCCGCGCAGCACGTCGTTGATCGGGCGGCACATCAGGTGCAGCAGCGGGTTGCCGGTGATGGCGACCAGCGTCGTGTGGAAGTCCCAGTGCACGACGAACCCGCTCGACGGGGCCAGCGCGGACGTGCTCGTCGTCGCCCCCGCCAAGGACTCCAGGCCCGCGGCGTCGGCCCGGGAAGCCGCCAGCCGCGCGGCCAGCGGCTCCAGGATCAGCCGCGCCTCGAGCAGGTTCTCCACGGTCATGCCCTGCGCGTTCACCAGTAGCCCCAGCGCCCCGCCGAGGTTCTCGGCGACGCTCAGCGCGTCCGGGCTCGACACGAAGGTCCCGCCGGTCGCGCCGCGCGTGGTGTCCACCAGGTGCTGGCTCGCGAGCAGCCGCAGCGCCTCGCGCACGGTACTGCGGCTGACGCCGAACAGCCGCGCAAGCTCGGCCTCGTTGGGCAGCCGCGTGCCGGCGGTCAGCTCACCGGTCAGGATCTGGTCCTTGAGCTGGTCGGCCACCTGGCGGTACGCCGCCTGGACGCGGCGCACCCGCAGGCCGGCCTGTGGGCCGGCGGTCTCGGTCATCGGTTCCCCCTCGGTCGGAAAAAGCGTGGTCCTCGAAGCGTAGGACATCGGGAACGAGCGTGGCACCAGCTGAGCGATTTAAATGTCTGAGGTATTGCCAACCGCAGGTCCGATGCGCATACTTCAGCGCAGATTCCCACCCGCCGACTCCCCGGAGGTGCCGTTTTGACGGTGCACGACGGCCGGCAAGGGCGCTACTACGAGGACTTCGCCGTGGGCGACGTCTACCGCCACCCGCTGGGTCGCACGATCAGCGAAGCGGACAACACGTGGTTCACCTTGCTCACCATGAACACCCACCCCGCGCACTTCGACGCGCACTACGCCGAGCGCACGCCGTTCGGCCGGATCCTGGTCAACTCGGGGCTCACGATCGCGATGCTGCTGGGCCAGAGCGTCTCGGACATCAGCCAGCGGGCGATCGCGAACCTCGCGATGACCGACGTGCGGCTCACGCATCCGGTCTTCGTCGGCGACACGCTCTACGGCGAGTCGATCTGCACCGCGAAGCGCGAGTCGGCCTCGAAGCCCTACGCGGGGCTCGTGTCCGTGCACACCCGCGGCCTCAACGGCGACGGTGACGAATGCCTGTCGTTCGACCGCACTGTGCTGGTGTACAAGCGATCCGAGGCCGACGCCATCGACTCGTTCCCCACCGCGAAGTCGGGACCGCTGACGCTGGGGGACCGCGCATGACCCGCCCCCTGCCGCTCGCCGACGTCCGAGTGCTCGCCGTGGAGCAGTACGGTGCCGGCCCGTTCGGCTCCGTGCACCTGGCCGACCTCGGCGCCGAGATCGTGAAGATCGAGGACCCCGGCACCGGCGGCGACGTCGGCCGCCACACCCCGCCCTACGCCGAGGACGGCGATTCGCTGTTCTTCGAAGCCTTCAACCGCAATAAACGGTCCGTGGTCCTCGACCTCACCGACCCCGCCGGCCGCGAGGTCTTCGAGGAGCTCGTGAAGGTCAGCGACGCCGTGTACTCGAACCTGCGCGGCGACGTGCCGGCGAAGATGCGCATCCGCTACGAGGATCTCAAGCACCTCAACCCGAAGATCGTCTGCTGCTCGCTCTCGGGTTACGGCATGACCGGCCCGCGCAGCGCCCAGCCCGGGTACGACTACCTGTTGCAGGGCCTGGCCGGCTGGATGTCCGTGACGGGTGAGCCCGACGGCCCGCCCACCAAATCGGGACTGTCCATGGTGGACTACACCGGCGGGATCGTGGCCGCGCTCTCGATGGTCACGGCCATCCACGCCGCCCGCCGCGACGGCGTCGGCACCGACTGCGACGTGAGCCTCTACGACACCGCGGTCGGCATGCTCACCTACCTCGCGACCTGGCACCTCAACCGCGGCTTCGAACCCGGGCGCACGCACCACTCCGCGCACCCGAGCCTGGTGCCGTTCCAGAACTTCGAGACGGCCGACTCGTGGGTCGTCATCGGCTGCGCGAAGCAGAAGTTCTGGGATCGCCTGGTGGCGGCCGTCGGCTCCCCGGCGTGGGCGGCCGACGAGCGGTTCTCGACGCCCGCCGGCCGCTACGCCAACTCGGCGGAATGCCTGGGGCACCTGGAGAAGGAGCTCCTCACGCGCACCACGGCCGAATGGCTGTCCGTGCTCGAACCGGCCGGCGTGCCGTGTGCGCCGATCAACACGATCCCGCAGGCGCTGGTGGAAGAACACACCGCGGCCCGGGGTCTCGTGGTGACAACCGAACATCCGCGGTTCGGTTCCGTACACCAGGTCGCCTCGCCCGTGCGCGCCGGCGAGCCGCGGACGGAGCACCACCGGGCTCCGTTGCTGGGCGAACACACCGCCGCAGTGCTGAGCGAGCTGCTCGGCACCTCCGAAGCGGACTACCAGGCGCTCGCGAGCCGAGGCGCCTTCGGAACGGACAGGAGCGCGCCGTGGATTTCACGCTGAGCCCCGACCAGGAGCAGTTCCGCGCGATCCTGCGCGACTTCGTCGACACGGAGATCGTGCCGGTGGCCCGCGACTGGGAACACGAAGGCCGCTACCCGGCCGAGATCGTCGCGAAGATGGCCGACCTCGGCCTGTTCGGGCTGATGATCCCCGACACCTACGGCGGCGGCGAAGCCGACTTCGTCTCGTTCACGCTGATGTTCGAGGAGATCTCACGCGGCTGGATGGGCATCGCCGGGATCCTGGGCAGCCATTCGCTCGCGTGCTGGATGCTCGCCCGGCACGGCACCGCCGAGCAGAAGCAGCGCTACCTGCCGGAACTGGCGACCGGGCAGCGTCGCACCGGCATCGCGCTGACCGAGCCCGACGCCGGCACCGACCTGCAGGGCATCCGCACCACCGCGACCCGCGACGGCGAAAGCTACGTGGTCAGCGGCACCAAGATGTGGATCACCAACGCCCGCCACGCCGACCCGTTGCCCGTGCTGGTGAAAACCGATCGCACCACCACACCGGCGCACAAGGGCATGAGCGTGCTGCTCGTGGACGCCGATTCGCCCGGCTTCCAGGTGACCCGGGACATCCCCAAGCTCGGCTACAAGGGCACCGAATCGTGTGAGGTCGTGCTCGACGAGGTCCGCGTGCCGGCGGCGAACCTGCTCGGCGGCGTGGAAGGCCGTGGGCTGCAGCAGGTGCTCTCGGCGCTGGAGGTCGGCCGCCTCAACATCGCCGGCCGCAGCCTCGGCATCGCTCAGCGCGCGTACGACGAGGCCCTCGCGTACTCCGCGCAGCGCAAGGCGTTCGGCAAGCCGATCGCCGAGTTCCAGGCCACGCAGATCCGCCTCGCCGAGATGGCGACGCAGCTGCAGGCCGCCCGGCTGCTCACCTACTGGTCGGCGTCCTCTTTGGACCGCGGCGAACGCTCCGACCTGCAGACGGGCATGGCCAAGCTGTTCGCCTCCGAGGTCGCCCTGCAGGCCGCGCAGGACTCCATGCGCGTGCACGGTGGTTATTCCTACTCCACGGAGTTCGAAATCGAACGCCTCTACCGCGACTCGATCCTCATGACGATCGGCGAGGGCACCAGCGACGTGATGCGCACTGTCATCGCGAAGTCGCTCATCGCGGGCAAGGGCCGGGTCGGGTGGTGACCCGCAGCGGGCTGTTCTGCCCCGGCGACCGCCCCGACCGCCTCACGAAGGCGGCCGCGGTGGCCGATGCGGTGATCGCCGACCTCGAAGACGCCGTTGCACCGCAAGCGAAAGCCGGCGCGCGGACGGCGGTGGCGGCCTGGCTGCGCGAACGGCCGGACCTCGCGCCGCGGACGTGGGTGCGGGTCAACAACGACCACCACCTCGAAGCCGACCTCGACGCCGTCACCACGCTGGGCATCGCCGGTGTCGTCCTGCCGAAAGCCGAGCTGGCGGCCGTCGCCGAGGTCACCGCGCGCACCGAGGTCCCCGTCTTCGCCCTGGTGGAGACGGCGAACGGCCTGCAGGAGCTGCCTGAACTCGCCCGCCACCCGGCCGTGACCCGGCTCGGGCTGGGCGAGTACGACCTCGCCGCGGAGCTCGGCACCGCCGCCCCGAGCCTCACCGAGAACACCGGACCACTCGCCTGGGCGCGGGCCCAGGTCGTGGTGGCCTCGGCCGCGGCCGGTCTCGCCCCGCCACCCGCCGCCGTGAGCGCGGAACTCGACGACCCCACCGGGTTCCGCGCCGACACCCTGGCGCAGCAGCGCGCCGGGTTCTTCGGCCGCCTGTGCGTCCACCCCGCGCAGGTCGCCCTCACCCACGAAGTCCTCGTCCCCACCACCGAGGAAGTCACGCATGCGCAGGACGTCCTGCGTGCGCTGGAAAACACCGAAAACGCCAAGAACACCGGGAACACCGGGAACACCGGGGTCGCCGTGGTCGCGGGACGGATGGTCGACGCGGCCGTCGTCCGCCGTGCCCGCCGCGTGCTCGCCCTGGCCGAAGCAGCCGATCAGCTGATCGAGGAGGACCAGCAGTGAAACGCATCGGAGTCGACGTCGGTGGCACGTTCACCGACCTGATGTACTGGGACGAGGACGGTGCCGTCGCGGTGCACAAGGTCCCGTCCACCCCGCACGATCCCGCACTGGCCACCATGGACGGGGTCCGGCAGCTGAGTGAGCGCCTCGGCATCGCGGTCTCGGACCTGGACCAGTTCCTGCACGGCACCACCGTGGCCACCAACATCGTGCTGGAGCACAACGGCGCGGACGTCGGCCTCATCACCACCGAGGGCTTCCGCGACATCCTGCACATCGCCCGCAAGAAGCGGCCGCTGAACTACTCGTCCTACCAGGACCTGCCGTGGCAGAAGTGGCAGCTCGTGCGCCGCCGCAACCGCCGCGTGGTGCCCGAGCGCATCGACTCCTCGGGCGCGGTCCTCGTGCCGCTCGACGAGGACGCCGTGCGCGAGCAGGTCCGGGTGCTGCGCGACAACGGCGTGCAGGCCATCGCGGTCTGTTTCCTGCACTCCTACCGCAACCCCGCCCACGAGCAGGCGGTGAAGCGGATCATCGAGCAGGAGTACCCCGACGTGTTCATCTCGCTCTCGAGCGAGGTCGCGCCGCAGTACCGCGAGTACGAGCGCTTCTCCACCACTGCGCTCAACGCGTTCGTCGGCCCCAAGGTTTCGCGCTATGTCGACAACCTCGCGAACACGACCCGTGCGGCCGGCGTGCGCGGCGAGGTCGGCCTGATGACGTCGGCCGGCGGCCTGATCACCGCGCGCGGCGCCGTGGACAACCCGGTGCTGCTGCTCACCAGCGGCGTCGTCGCCGGGCTGCTCGGCGGCTGCGCGATCGGTGAGGCGTCGGGCTTCCCGAGCGTGATCACGCTCGACGTCGGCGGCACCTCGGCCGACATCGGCGTGGCGCCCGACGGCAAGCTGCGCATGAAACACCTGCTCGACACGCGGATCGGCGACTACCACGCCATGGTCCCGATGGCCGAGGTCGACACCATCGGCGCCGGCGGCGGCTCAATCGCGTTCATCGACGAAGGCGGCATGTTCCGCGTCGGCCCGCGCAGCGCCGGCGCGACGCCCGGCCCCGCGTGTTACGGCCGCGGCGGCACCGAGCCCACGAGCACCGACGCCATGGTCGCGCTCGGCTGGCTGCGTGCCGACAGCTTCCTGTCCGGCACCATGGAGGTCGAACCGCAGCTCGCGGTGAAGGCGATCGACGAGCACATCGCCGAGAAGCTCGGCACGTCCGTGAGCCACGCCGCCATCGGCATCTTCCAGATCGCCGCCCACGCGATGACCGAGGCGATCAGCCTGCACTCGGTGCGCAAGGGCTACGACCCGCGCGACTTCTCGCTCGTCGCCGAGGGTGGCGCGGGGCCGCTGTACGCGTGGCACATCGCCGAACAGCTCGGCATCCCACGCGTGATCGTGCCGCACCACCCGGGCATCGCGTCGGCGATGGGCCTGCTGGCCACCGACATCCGCAGCGAGACCCCGGCGACGGTGTGGACCTCCTCGGCCGACCCCGACCTGGCGCGCATCACCGCGGAGTTCGACCGGCTCACCGCGCACGCCGTGGAGCAGCTCGGCGCCGACGGCCTCTCGCCCGAGGACGTCGTGATCGAGCGCAGCCTCGACTGCCGCTACATCGGCCAGGGTTACGAGCTGCGCGTGCCCGCCCCGTCCGGGGAGATCGACGCCGACTGGGTGGCCCGGGCGGCCGCGGCGTTCCACGATGTTCACGAACGAACGTATCTGCAGCGGTTCGACGACAAACCGGTTCACCTGGTGAACGTGCGCGTGACCGCCGTGGGCAAGGTCGGGCACGTGCCGCTGGCCGACGTCGAGGCGGGCGGCACCGACCCGTCGGCCGCGGTGAAGACCACCACCGACGCGGTGTTCTGGTCCGGCGCCGGCGAAGCCACGCCGTTTCCCACCAAGGTCTACGACCGTGCGCGGCTCAAGGCGGGCAACGTGCTCGAAGGTCCCGCGATCGTCGAGCAGTTCGACTCCACGACCATCATCGGCCCCGGTCAGCGCGCCACTGTCGACCGCGTCGGCCACCTCGTCATCGACACCGCCGCGGCCCAGCCCGGCCGAGCCATCGAAGGAGGCCAGCGGTGACCGCTCTCGACCCCGCCGGCGTTTCGCTCGCCGGAGTCGCCCCCGGCGACTTCACCACCGTCGACGTCGACCCGATCACCCTGCGCGTGATCGGCGGCGCGCTCAACTCCATCGCCAAGGAGATGGCCCAGATCCTCTACCGGATGGCGTACTCCAGCCTCATCCGGGAATCGGAGGACCTCGGCGCCGGCATCTTCGACGCCAACGGGCGCGAGCTGTGCGAATCCGACTCCACGCCGATGCACTGCGGCTCGATCCCGGCCTACATCCGCGGCATCAACCGCAAGCTGGCCGGCACCTACCGGCCCGGTGACGTGGTGCTGCACAACCACCCGTACCACGGCGCGGCGCACTCGCCGGACTACGGGATCATGATCCCGATCTTCTTCGGCGGCAAGCACATCGGCTTCGCGGGCTGCACCGGGCACGTGTCCGACATCGGCGGCAACTTCCCCGGCCTGTGCATGGACGTGGTCGACGTCTGGGCCGAGGGCAAGCTCATGGACGCGGTGAAGATCTACGACGGCGGCGTGCGCAACGAAGCCCTGATCCAGCACATCCTCGACAACGTGCGCACCCCCGAACAGAACGCCGGTGACCTCGAAGCGCTCATCGCGTGCGCTCGGCTGGGGGAGCGGCGCTTCCTCGAACTGCTGGAGCGCTACGGCCTCGACGTGGTGATGTCGGCGGCCGACAAGTGGATGGACTACTCCGAGGACATGCTGCGCCGCCGCATCCAGGAGATCCCGGACGGCAGCTACGAAGCACCGTTGTCCTTTTTGGACGACGACGGCAAGAACCGCGACGTCCCGCTCAAGGTCGCGGTGACGGTGAAGGTCGAGGGCAGCGACATCGTCGTCGACCTCACGGGTTCCCACGAGCAGGTGCCGACCGCGTTCAACGTGCCGTTCGAGGGTTCGGTGCTCCCGACCGTCGCGTCCGCCGTGCGCACGCTGCTGCTCGACGAGGCGCTCACCGAGGAGTTCGTGCCGCAGAACGACGGCTGTTTCCGCCCGGCCAAGGCGTACGCGCCGGAGGGCACGCTGTTCAACCCGGACTTCCCGGCTTCGTGCTTCGCGCGGTTCTCGCAGATCAACCGGATCTTCGACTCGATCAACCTGGCGCTGGCCGACGTGCTGCCGGACCGCGCCGTCGCGGGTTCGTCGGCGGCGCTGTGCGCGATCGCGTACTCCGGCCTGGCCGCCGACGGGCAGTCGTACTGGGTCTACATCGAGATCAACGAGGGCTCCTACGGCGCGCGCAACGGCAAGGACGGCCTCGACTGCGTCGACGCGCTGATGGCCAACACCCGCAACAACCCCATCG
The DNA here is from genome assembly GCF_040704195.1 of Amycolatopsis sp. NPDC047767. Lineage (NCBI taxonomy): Bacteria > Bacillati > Actinomycetota > Actinomycetes > Pseudonocardiales > Pseudonocardiaceae > Amycolatopsis > Amycolatopsis sp. NPDC047767. The sequence continues at coordinate 84,767 of NZ_JBEYSJ010000036.1, read as the reverse complement.
AAGAGCTCGAGCTCAACCACGCGATGATCGCGGAGCGTTACGAGCTGCGCGACGAGCCGCCCGCACCCGGCCGGTACCGCGGGGGCATCGGCAGCATCCGCAAGTGGAAGATGCTCACCGACACGTTCATCGGCTCGGAGGCGGACAACCGCACCGACCCGCCGCGAGGTCTCGCGGGTGGGCACGACGGCGTCGCGGGGTCGTTCGTGCGCAACGCGGGCACCGAGCGTGAGGAACTGCTGTACTCGAAGGTGACCCAGGAGAAGTGCGCCGCGGGCGACACGCTGGAGATCAAGCTGCCCTCCGGCGGCGGCTACGGCGATCCGTTCGAGCGGGACGCGCGCGACGTGCGCGAGGACGTGCTCGACGACTACCTCTCGGCCGCCGACGCCCGCGAGCACTACGGCGTGGTGCTCGACGCGCGGACACTGGCGCTCGACGAGGAGGCGACGGCCCGCGTGCGCGGGGCGCGGACGGGAGGCTGACGGTGGACACCGACCTCGCGCGGCGGCTGCGCGCCCTCATCACCGTGCTCCCGGGCCCGGCCGGCGGCCCGACCGCGACGGTGAAGGACAACATCGACGTCGCGGGCGTGGCGACCACGGCCGGTTCCGCGTCCTTCGCGACGGGTCCGGCCGAGGCCGACGCCGACGTCGTGCGGTCGCTGCGCGAGGCCGGGTACGCGGTGGTGGGCAAGACCAACCTGGCGGAGTTCGCGATGGGCGCGACCGGCCGCAACGCCGCGTTCGGCGACTGCCTCAACGCGTGGGACCCGGCGCGCATCGCCGGCGGCTCCAGCAGCGGCTCGGCGGTGGCCGTCGCGGCGGGGCTGTCGGACGTGTCGCTGGGCACGGACACCGGCGGTTCGGGCCGGATTCCCGCGTCGGTGAACGGGGTCGTGGGCGTGCGGCCGACGCTCGGCCGGGTCTCGAACCGCGGCGTGCTGCCGGTGAGCCCGTCGTTCGACACGGTGACGCCGATGGCTCGCGACGTCCGTACGGCCGCGGCGGTGCTGGCGGCGCTCACCGGAGCGGAGCCGCTGCCCGGGTCGGGTGCCCTGCCGCGGATCGGCGTGGCGGGCGGGTTTTTCGCCGCGGACGTCGATCCCGGCGTGGCTTCGGTGCTGCTCGCGGCCGTGGGTGTGTTCCGCGGACTCGGGGCGCAGGTGGTGCCGGTCGAGGTGCCGTCGGCCGCGGAGGCGCAGGGGCGGATGCTCGACGTGATGTACCCGGAGGCGGCGGCCGTGCACGCGGCTCGGCTGCGCGACGCGCCGGAGAGCATCGACCCCGACGTCCGGCGGCGGTTGCTGCTCGGGCTCGAGGTGCCCCCGGCGCGGACCGAGGCGGCGCGGGCGTGGCTGACCGGGTTCCGCTCGCGCGTGGACGCGGTGTTCACCGAGGTCGACGTGGTCCTGACCCCGACGATCCCGGTGGACGTACCACTGCGCGAGGGGGTGGACCTCGCGGCGTCGACGCGGGAGATCGCCCGGTTCACCTACGCGTGGTCGGCGTACGGCGGGCCGTCGCTGAGCGTGCCGGGCGGGGTGCACCCGTCGTCCGGGATGCCGGTGGGCGTGCAGCTCAGCGCCGCGCCGTGGCGGGAAGACGTGCTGCTGGGAGCGGCCGAGGCCTTCGAACGGGCGCGCGGCCCGCTGCGGTGACGCGCGGGGGGTCCACTGTGGCCGGTGGTGGACTTTTCGCGGACCCGATGTTTACGGGCTGGTAATGGGGTCTATCCGGTTCCCATGGCATCGGCGGCAGGGCCCGGCTGTCGAGCCCCAGGTCTCGCCGGTTGAGTATTACAGCCGGCGGGACCGCGCCGTGCGGTCCCGCTTCAGCGCACGCGCGTCCGCCGCTTGCGCCTGCGGCGGGCGGCGAGCGCGGCGAGCACCCGCGTCAGCCCGCGCCTGCGCACGACGAAACTCACGGACTCGGCCGGCCGGGACTCGGGCTGCCTGGCGGATCTGTCCACCTGGTGGAACCGGGCCAGCCCCTCCCGGAACGCCTCCGCGTCACCGCCCGCGTCGGGGTGGTGGGCGCGCACGAACTCCCGGTAAGCGGCCTTTTCCGCGGCCGACCAGGTGCGTCGTGGCCTGTCTGGCACCTGCTCACCTCCGGTCGTCCGTTCCAGCATATGGCCGCGTCTGAACTCGGACGGTTGAACCCTGGAGGCTCTGGGTACCTGCACTGCGCTCGATCATCGCCCGACAGGGGAGGGGCACCACCATGACGGAGGACTCGCGGCCGCCCGGCGCCGCCACGGCCGTGTTCAACGGCCCGGACACCGCGGAGGCCGCCCGGGTCACGCTCAGGGCCATGCTGGCCCACGTACCCGCTCCCGTGGTGGGCGACGCCGTGCAGCTCATGGACGAACTCGTCACCGACGCCACCCGCGACGGCGCCTCCTTCCGCGCCCTGCGCCTCGGCCTGGCCGCCCACCCGCCCCGCCTCCGCATCGACGTCGAACGCGACGAACCCGACGAGCCCAGCACCACGGGGATGTCCCCGGAACGCGTCGAAGGCCGCTTCCTCCTGGAGGAACTCGCGTCGACCTGGTGGTCCCACACGCTGGGCTCCATCTCGGTGACCCGCGCCGAGCTGGCTCTGCCGCTGCCGCGCTGATCAGCTGGCCCGGTCCACCCGCCGAAGCGCGGGTATGGCCGAGCGCCGCGGGTCTGGGCGTCGGATCCGCACCCTCGGCTCGATCTCGTGACTTGTGAGGCTCGGTCTGGCCTGCCCACCGGTCGCCTTCGCCACGCCGACCAGCGGGCCGGTTCCGCCCACCGTTCGTTCGGCCGCCGCGCCGCCAGTCGAGCCACGACTCTGGCTCGGTCTCGTGGTCTGCGCGGCTGGCTTTGCCTCCGCCCGTCGGTCGCCTCTGCGCCGGTCGGCGGGCTGCACTGCCGGCCGCAAGTCGCTGCCACGTCGGCTGCTTGGCCTCGGTGCCGCCCCAGCGCTGCCACTGCCGCGCTGATCAGCGGGCCAGGTCCACCCGCCGTTCGTCCCACACCGGTTCCGGGGTTTCGCGCACGACGCCGTCGGAGCCGAAGACCAGGTAGCGGTCGAAGGAGCGCGCGAACCAGCGGTCGTGGGTGACCGCGAGGACGGTGCCTTCGTAGGCTTCGAGGCCGGCCTGCAGGGCTTCGGCCGATTCGAGGTCCAGGTTGTCCGTCGGCTCGTCCAGGAGGAGGGCGGTGGCGCCGCCGAGTTCCAGGAGGAGGATCTGGAAGCGGGCCTGCTGGCCGCCCGACAGGCGGTCGAAGGGCTGGTCGCCCTGGCGTTCGAGCTCGTAGCGCCGCAGCACGGCCATGGCGCCGCCGCGGTCCTTGGCGTGGGTGGTCCAGAGGATGTCGACGAGGGTGTGGCCGGTGAGCTCCGGGTGGGCGTGCGTCTGGGCGAAGTGGCCCGGCACCACGCGGGCGCCGGTCTTCCACCGGCCCGTGTGCGCGACGTCGCCGCCCGCGAGCAGGCGCAGGAAGTGCGACTTGCCGGAGCCGTTGGAGCCGAGCACGGCCACGCGTTCGCCGAAGAAGATCTCCAGCGAGAACGGCTTCATCAGGCCCGTGAGCTCAAGGTTTTCGCACGTCACGGCGCGCAGGCCGGTGCGTCCGCCGCGTAGCCGCATGCGGATGTCCTGCCGGCGCGGCGGCTCCGGCGGCGGCCCGGCCTCCTCGAACTTCCGCAGGCGCGTCTTCGCGGCCTTGTAGCGGGACGCCATCTCGTCGCTGCGGGCGGCGTACTGCTGCATGTCGAGGACGAGCTTCTTCAGCTGCGCGTACTTCTCGGCCCAGCGCCGCTTCAGCTCTTCGTAGCGGGCGAAGCGATCGTCGCGCGCCTCGTGGTAGGTGGCGAACCCGCCGCCGTGCACCCACGCGTCGCTGCCGGCCGGGCCGGGTTCCACGCTCACGATCTTCTCCGCCGCCCGCGCGAGCAGCTCGCGGTCGTGCGAGACGAACAGCACCGTCTTGCGCGTCTCCGCCAGGCGCGCCTCGAGCCAGCGCTTGCCGGGCACGTCGAGGTAGTTGTCGGGCTCGTCGAGCAGCAGCACCTCGTCCGGGCCGCGCAGCAGCGCCTCCAGCACGAGCCGCTTCTGCTCGCCACCGCTCAACGTGCGCACGAGCCGCCACTGCGCCTTCTCGTATGGCACGCCGAGCGCGGCCGTGGTGCACACGTCCCAGGTCGTCTCCGACTCGTAGCCGCGCACCTCGGCCCAGTCGCTCAGCGCCTGCGCGTACTTCATCTGCGCGGCCTCGTCGTCGACGGTCAGCAGCCGCTCCTCGGCCGCGTCCACGGCCGCCGCGGCGGTGCGGATACGCTCGGGCGAGATCGACACGAGCAGGTCGCGCACGGTTCGCTCGTCGCGGACCGAGCCGACGAACTGACCCATCACACCCAGCCCGCCGGACACCGTCACCGTGCCGCCGTGCGGCTTCAGCTCACCGGAGAGCAGGCGCAGCAGTGTCGTCTTCCCGGCGCCGTTGGGGCCGACCAGCGCAACGACGGCACCGTCGGCAACCCGGAACGACACATCACCGAGCAGCGGCCGCCCGTCGGGCAGCGAGTAGTCGAGGTGCGCGACCTCCAGGTGACCCATGGACGCGCACTCTACCGGCGGGCCCGGCGGACCCCGTCCGATTTTCCGCCGGGCCCCGTGAACCTCACGAGTCCGAAGTGGACGGACTCACGCCTTCCGCTGCATGGTCCGGCGCGCCGGGTTGCCCTGCTCCGCCGCCTTCGGGTCCTTCTCGTCGGCCTTCGCGCGCACGCCGGACTCGATGCGGTCGCCGAGGTCCTTGTCCACGTTGTGCCAATAGTCGAACGCCCGCTGCAGCACCGGCTCACTCACCCCGTTCAGCAAGTGACCGACGATGTTGGAAACCAAACGTTCCCGCGCCGCGTCGTCGAGGACCTCGCGCACCATCGTGCCCGCCTGGCCCCAGTCGTCGTCCTCGGAGTGGTCGACGTAGGCCGAGCGCGTGATCTCGCCGTCGGCGTGCCAGCCGGCCGGGGTGCCGTAGCGCTCGACGTCGGCGCTCGGGCCGCCCTTCGAGTTCGGCGCGTACACCGGGTCGGACACCTTGGTGTAGCGCATCGCGCCGTCCTTGCTGTAGCTGTGCACCGGCGAGGTCGACGCGTTCACCGGCAGCTGCTTGTAGTTCGGCCCGATGCGGTAGCGGTGCGCGTCGGCGTAGGCGAACAGCCGGCCCAGCAGCATCCGGTCCGGGCTCGGCCCGATGCCGGGCACGAGGTTGCTGGGCTCGAACGCCGCCTGTTCGATCTCGGCGTGGTGGTCGGTGGGGTTGCGGTCGAGTGTCATGCGGCCGACCTCGATCAGCGGGTAGTCGCCGTGCGGCCACACCTTGGTGAGGTCGAACGGGTTGAACCGGTAGTCCGCGGCGTCGTCGAACGGCATCACCTGCACGGACAGCGTCCAGCTCGGGTGGTCGCCGCGCGCGATGGCCTCGAACAGGTCACGCGTGTGGTAGTCGGTGTCCGCCGACGCCATCTGGTCGGCCTCGTCCTGCGTGAAGAACTCCACGCCCTGATCGGTTTTGAAGTGGTACTTCACCCAGAACCGTTCGCCTTGTGCGTTCACCCACAGATAGGTGTGCGAACTGTAACCGTTCATGTGCCGCCATGTTCGCGGAACACCACGGTCTCCCATCAGCCAAGTGACCTGGTGCGCGGACTCAGGGGACAGCGTCCAGAAGTCCCACTGCATGTCGTGGTCGCGCAGGTTGTTGTCCGCCCGGCGTTTCTGCGAACGGATGAAGTGCTGGAATTTCAACGGGTCCTTCACGAAGAACACCGGCGTGTTGTTGCCGACCATGTCGTACACGCCTTCGCTCGTGTAGAACTTCAGTGCGAACCCGCGCGGATCGCGCCACGTGTCGGGGCTGCCGCGTTCGCCGGCGACCGTCGAGAACCGCGCCACCATCTCCGTTTTCGTGCCCGGCTGGAACACCGCGGCCTTCGTGTACGCGCTGACGTCGGCCGTCACCTCGAACCGGCCGAACGCGCCGCTGCCCTTCGCGTGCGGCTGGCGCTCGGGCACGCGTTCGCGGTTGAACTGCGCCATCTGCTCGATGAGATAGTGGTCCTGCAGCAGGATCGGTCCGCCCGGACCCAAGGTGAGCGAATGTTCGTCGCTTTCCACCGGGATACCGGCGTCGGTGGTTGTCCGTTCCGTCTGCGTCATTTCGCCATCTCCTCGTGGTGGGATTCGAACACGAGGCGGATACCCGGCGAACACGGACTCACACGTGGGAATTCGGTCCGGTAAAACTCAGTCGCGCCCCAGCAGCGTGTCGGCCACGTGCTGGAGATGACGCCGCATGTGTTCGCCGGCGCTCACCGGATCCCGGTCCCGCAGCGCTTCGACGATCAACGTGTGTTCGTCGTGGTAACACGACCGCAGCTCCGGTGTGGACGTACGCCGCTTGAGGCTGCCCCACACCGGCAGTGAGCGCGCGGTGTTCATCACGTCGAACATGTTCATCAGCAACCCGTTGTGGGCGGCGACGGCGATCGCGCGGTGCAGCCCGGCGTCCGCGCGCTCGAAGCCCTCGAAGTCCCCGGCCGCCGCACCCGCGCCGAGCGCGGTCCCGATCCGGTCGAGGTCCGCCTGCGTGGCCACCCGCGCGGCCAGCGTCGCGACCTGCGGTTCCAGTAGCTGGCGCACCTGCATGATCTCGGCCGGGCTCGTGTCGGCGGGCGCGGGCTCGACGTGCTGCGCCGCGATGTCGGTGAGGAACGTGCCGCGCCCGACGTGCCGGATCACCAGCCCGTCGCGCTCCAGCGAGTCGAGTGCGCGCCGCACGGCACTGCGCGGCGCGGAAAGCCGCTGCACGAGGTCGCGCTCCGTGGGCAGCTTGGCGCCCGGGCCGAGGCTGCCGTCGGCCGCGCCTTCGTCGAGCAGCGCGCGCAGGGCGTGTTCCACCGTGGTCATGGGCGCACTCTACCGGACGACTTGCGACCAATCGAGACCAATAAACCCAGTCGGGACCAGAACAAGTCCTGCATATCGACAACAGGTACCGAACCGCGTACGGTCGATCACGTCCACATTGGTTCACATTGGTTCAGATTGGTCTCACATGAAGCTGGTGACCTTCTCCGCCCGGAACTCCACCGGCGACGCCGACCGCGTCGGGGTCGTGACCGGCGAAGGCGAGGTCCAGGACGTCACCGATCTCGCGCCGGGCGGAACGCTCCTCGGCGCCGTCGAACGCTGGGGCGAGGTCGGGACCATCCTCACCGACCAGGCCGCGGACCGCACGCCGGTACCCCTCGCCGACGTGCGGCTCCGCGCGCCGTTCCCCACGCCTCGGCGCAACATCTTCTGCGTCGGCAAGAACTACCGCGAGCACGCCGCGGAGTTCGGCCGCAGCGGCTACGACAGCCCGGACCGCTCGGAGGACCTGCCGACGCGGCCGATCCTGTTCTCCAAGGCCACCACGGCCGTGATCGGCCCTGACGACGACATCGACCCGCACACCGGCCTCACCTCCGAGCTCGACTACGAGGGCGAGCTCGCCGTGATCATCGGCCGCGGCGGCCGCGGCATCACCCGCGAGGCCGCGGCGGAGCACGTCTGGGGCTACACGATCCTCGACGACGTCACCGCCCGCGACCTGCAGCGCGACCACCGCCAGTGGCTGCTCGGCAAGTCGCTCGACACGCACTGCCCGATGGGCCCGTACGCGGTGACCGCCGACGAGATCCCCGACGTGACCGCGCTGGAGGTCGAAACCACCGTCAACGGCGAACGCCGCCAGCACGCCCGGGTCAAGGACCTCATCTTCGACATCCCCGAGCTGATCGCCACCCTCTCGGCCGGCATCACGCTGCTGCCCGGCGACGTCATCGCCACCGGCACGCCCGCCGGCGTCGGCATCGGCTTCGACCCGCCGAAGTTCCTGGCCGGCGGCGACGTCGTCGAGGTGACCATCACCGGTCTCGGCGTGCTGCGCAACCGGGTCGCCCCCAACCCTGTCGCCTGAATCCCGTACCGAAAGGAGCCCGCATGAAGATCAACGGAACGGACCTCGCGGTCGAGGTCGAGGGCAGCGGCCCCGCCGTGCTGCTCGTGCACGGCCTCGGCGGCACCGGCAACTTCTACCAGGTCCAGGCCGGCGCGCTGGCCTCGAGCCACCAGGTGATCCGCGTCGACTCCGCGGGCGCCGGGCGCTCCGGCCTGCGCGAGGGCATCGGCATCGAGTCGCACGCCGACGACCTGGCCGCCGTGCTCGACCAGGTCGGCGTCGCGTCCGCGGCCGTGGTCGGGCACTCGATGGGCACGCTCGTCGCCCGCAGCTTCGCGGCCCGTCACCGGGACAAGGTGACCGCGCTGGCGCTGCTCGGCGCCGTCGCGGAGCCGCCCGAGGCCGGCCGCAAGGCCCAGCACGACCGCGCGGCCCTGCTGCGCGCGGAAGGCACCGCAGCGGTGGCCCCGGGCGTCGTCGCCAACGCGTTGTCGGAAGCCACCCGCCGCGACAAGCCCGAGGTGGCGGCGTTCGTGCGGGAGCTCGTGATGCGCCAGGACGCCGAGGGCTACGCCCGCAACTGCGAAGCGCTCGCGGCCGCGATCGACCCCGGGCCCGTCGACCCCGCGTTGCCGCTGCTGCTGATCACCGGCGCCGACGACAAGGTCGGCCCGCCCGCCGTGAGCGAGGCGCTCGCCGCCGCCCACGGCAGTGCGAACGTGGAGGTGCTGCCGGACGTCGGGCACTGGACCGCGCTGGAAGCCGCCACCGACGTCACCTCGATGCTGCTGAAGTTCCTGTAACCACACCGTTTCGCGCCTCAACGACGAGGAGGAACCACCGTGCCGCTCACCGCCGACAAAACCCTGTTCCGCGACGTGTCCATTCTGGACTCCACGGGCGCGCTGCCCTACCGGGGCGACGTGCTCGTGGACCACGACCGCATCACCGCCGTCGGCACCGTGGAAACGGCCGCGGCCGAGGGCTCGCGGGTGATCGAGGGCCGCGGCCGCACGCTCATGTCGGGGCTGTGCGACGCCCACACCCACTTCACCTGGAACAACAGCGCCGACCTCGACGGCCTGGCCGCCCTGCCGGTGGAGGAGCACCTGCTGTTCGCCGTGGAGTCGGCCAAGTCCTATCTGGACTCCGGCTACACGATGTGCCTGGGCGCCGCGTCGGCGAAGGACCGGCTCGACGTCGTGTGCCGCGACGCGATCAACGCCGGGCGGATCCCCGGCCCGCGCTACCTCGCCAACGGACCCGAGATCGCCGTGACGGGCGGTGAGCTCGTGAAGGGCATCACCTGGTTCGCCGACGGGCCCGACGAGATGCGCAAAGCCGTGCGGCGCCTCATCGAGATCGGGGTCGACCAGATCAAGCTGTCGATGACCGGCGAGGAGATCACCGGCACGCAGCGCGCCGAGGACACCTACATGTCCGACGAGGAGGTGGCGATGGCCGTCACCGAAGCGCACCGGCGGGGCAAGCGGGTGTGCGCCCACGCGCGCAGCGCCGAGAGCGTGAAGATGTGCGTGCGCCACGGCGTCGACATCGTCTACCACGCCAGCTTCACCGACCCGGAGGGCATGGATCTGCTGGAGCAGGCCAAGGACTGGGTGTTCGTGGCGCCGGGCGTCAACTGGCTCGTCGCGACGCTGTACGAAGCCGCCGACTTCGGGTTCCCGCAGGAGGCGGCCGAAGCCGTCGGCTACAAGCGCGAGCTGGAGAAGGCGACGGCGGCGATGATCGAGATGCACCGGCGCGGCATCCGCGTGCTGCCCGGCGGTGACTACGGCTTCGCCTGGACGCCGCATGGCACCTACGCGCGCGACCTGCAGCACTTCGTCGAGCGCTTCGAGTTCACGCCCATGGAGACCATCATCGCCGCCACCGCGCAGGGCGGCGAGATCATGCTGCGCGGCGACGAGCTCGGCAAGGTCCAGCCCGGCTACCTCGCCGACCTGCTGCTCGTGGACGGCGACCCGCTCGCCGACATCACCGTGTTGCAGGACAAGGAAAAGCTCCACGCCATCATGAAGGACGGCCGGTTCCACAAAGACCCGGCCTGACGCCTTCCGCGGTGTGCCGCCCCGCCGGGGGCGGCGCACCGGGAGCGCTCACCGGAGGGCGCGAAGCAAGCCGGTGCGGTCGTGGCAGCCGAGGTAGCGGAACTCCTGCTCGTCGGCGTCGGTCACGGTGACCTCGTGGTAGAGCCGCAGCCGTGCCGCCGGTCCCATCGTGGACAGGTACTTCGTCGCGGCGCGGAAGATCGCGACGTGGGTCGGGTGCGATTCGGCCCATGCCTCGAGCTCGGCGAGGCTGTGCCACCAGCTCATCCCGTAACTCTTGTCCGTTTCGGCACCGGTTTCGTCGGTGACGCGCACGTACCGGTTGGCGTAGCAGCCGATGCCGAGCCCGTCGTCGCGCAGGAACTCCATCCCCGCGCGCAGCACGGGTTCCACGTCGCCGAGGTACATCCCGCGTTCGTCGCCCTCGGTGTCGGTCCACTCCTGCCCGGAGCGGATGAGGCACAGGTTGCCCTGCGGCCGCACGGTGACGACGCCGGTCTCCGGATCGGTCGCCGCGGCCGGCCGGGCGCCGGGTTCGAGCCGGTCGGTCTGGGCGACCGGCAGCCGGTCGCGGGCGCCGCCCCAGTAGCCGTGTTCGTGGATCTCGCCGCTGAGCTTCTCGGCGGCCACGGACACGCCTTCGGTGCGGTCGCTGGAGAACAACGTCTCGAACCGCCGCACGGTGGGGCGCACGACCTCGCTGAAGAACCCGGCGTCGGGGGACCGGTGCTGCGGGCCGGTCCACGCTTCGCGGGCCTTGGCCCAGCCGTCGTACTCGGCGGGTTCGGTCCAGTAGAACGTGGTGAGCACGGTCGCGTAGCCGGCCTCGTCCACGAATCGCGCCCGGTCGTGGTGATCGGGCGCGTGCTCGCCCGAATGTGCGGAATCGAGCGCCGCGAGTGCGGCGACCACCACCGGCGGTGGCTCCGGTGTTCGGTACTGCACACCGAGGTACGCCATCACCACCTGGTCGACGGCCGGGTCGAAGCGCGCGGAGAACGACGGGTACGGCGGGTGGAAGCTGTCCGGCTTGCGGCGCGGGTGGACCCGGTCGACCCGCAAGTGCTCGGCGATCGAGGATTCCACGGCGTCACCCCGCCGTTTCGTGGTGGGTCATGGTGGCCTCCGGAGAACGTGGTGCCGGTTGTTGCCGACCGAACGTAGGCACGGAGGCCGCCTGTGACTTGCTTCACAGCGCACCGGGAGTTGTTGCACAGCGCACGTGCGATTCCGAACGTCCGATTGCGAACACCTCGAACATCTAGAACATCACCCGCTCCACAGTGGACTCGGAGCGTGGCCCTGGGTGTGGGAACCAGTGTGCGGATTCGAACAGGACGCACACCCGCCGGCTCACACCGTCGCGGTCAGCTCCGGGTACAGCGCCTCCACCGGACCGGACAGGTTCTCCTTGATGTCCCGCGACGTCTGGTCCGCCAGCACCTCGAGCGCGCCCGCTTCCAGGCCGTCGTAGATCGCCGCCACGATGTCGCGCGGGTCTTCCTTCTCGACCGTCAGCGCCTTGGTCATCGGCGTGTCGGTGTAGCCGAGGTGCGCGCCGAGCACGTGGGTCTTCTGGCCGGCGAGGTCGAGCCGCAGCGAGTTGGTGATCTGCCACAGCGCCGCCTTGCTCGACGAGTACGCGCCCGGCTTGGCCAGCCAGCTCAGCGCCGAGTGGATGTCGACCAGCGCGCCGCCGCCGTTGGCCGCCAGCACGGGCGCGAACGCCTGCGCGACGGCCAGTGCACCGAAGACGTTCGTCTCGTACACCGCGCGCACCTCGGCCAGCGGCACGGTGAGCAGGCTCTGCCGCCCGCTGACACCCGCGTTGTTCACCACCACCGTGGTGTCCGAGGCGGCCGCGGCCGTGGCGGCGACCGAGGCCTCGTCGGTGACGTCGAGGGCGAGCGGCACCACTCGCTCGTCGTCCCACTGGCGCGGGGTGCGCGCGGTGGCGTACACGCGCCGGGCCCCGCGCTCCAGCGCCTGGTTGACGAACTCGATGCCGAGCCCGCCGTTGGCCCCGGTGACCAGGACAACCGCATCCTGCAGACGTGTCATGACTTCCTCCGGATCTCTTGCTTGGTAATTCCAAGCTAGCAAGCTGACTCCGAAATGCCAAGTGTGACGTACGATGGGGTCATGAAGGCCATGGCGATCCCGACCAACAGCCGCTGCTCGATCGCGCGCAGCCTGGAGGTGCTCGGGCAGAAGTGGAGCCTGCTGATCGTCCGCGAGGCGTTCCGCGGGCGGACCCGCTTCGCCGAGTTCCAGAAGATCGGCGTGCCGACGGATCTGCTCGCGTCGCGGCTGGAATCCCTGGTCGAGGCTGGAATCCTGGCCCGGCGGCCGTATCAGGAGCCGGGGCAGCGGGCCCGCGTCGAGTACGTGCTCACGACCGTCGGCGAGGACCTGCTGCCGGTGCTGGCCGCGCTGTCGGAGTGGGGTGACGAGTACCTCCCGACCGGCCACGGCCCGGCGACGGTCTACGTCGACACCACCGACGACCGGCCTGTGCACCTGGCTTTCGTCGACGAAGACGGCCACGTCGTCAACTCGGCGAAGGTCGCTTACCGCAACGGACCGGGGGCTCTCGAAGACTGACGCGTCAGGTGCGGTCGGCGAGCACGTCGTCGGCGTCGGTGCTCAGCGCCAGGTCGCGCTGGGCGGTGAGCGTTTCGAGGCGTTGCCGCCACGCTGTGGTGATGGCCTCGTAGGCCGCAGCGCCGAAGACCAGCCGCCGGGGCGCGGGTGTGGTGCTCGCGGAGGTGATGATCGCGCGCGCGATCTTCGCCGGATCGCCCGCGACGGCGTGGCGCAGCGTGGTCTCGTCCATCCCGCCCGCGAGCGCGCCGCGCACCTGGCCGAGCGCGCCGTCCGCGTAGGCGGGCAGCGGTTCGGCCTGCGCGATGTTCGCGTTGAACGCCGTGCGCGTGCCGCCCGGGGCGATCAGCGTCACCGAGATCCCGAACGCCGCCAGCTCCACCGCCGCCGACTCGAAGAACCCCTCGATGCCGAACTTCGACGCGTTGTACACGCTCATGCCCGGGTCGGGCACGTGACCGCCGGAGCTGGACATCTGAATGATCCGCCCGCCGCCCTGCGCGCGCAGCCGCGGCGTGACCGCGCGCGTGAGGTGGATGGGCCCGAGCAGGTTCACGGCGAGCTGCCGGTTCAGCAGCTCGTCCGACAGCTCCTCGGCGGCGCCGAGCGCACCGAAGCCCGCGCTGGAGAACACGACGTCGATGCGGCCGAGCTCGGTGAAGGCCTGCTCGACGACCGCGTGGACGACCCGAGAGTCGGTGACGTCGAGCTCCGCGGTCCACAGCCGATCGCCGTGCTGCCCGGCGAGCTCTTTCAAGGCCGGGCTCAGTTCGCGGCTCGTGCCGGCGACGCGGTGGCCGCCGGCCAGCAGCTGGGCGGTGACCTCGAGCCCGAAGCCGGAGCCGGCGCCGGTGACGAACCAGGTCTGGGTGGGAGCAGGCACGACGGAGTCCTTTCGGTAGACGTCCGCCAATGTAGTCACCGACAACAATCTAGTCAACGACTACATATGCCGCTCAGTCGAAGCTCGAGTCGTCTCCCCAGACCTTGTCCTGCGACGATTCACTCGACGGCGACACGCGGATCACGGCCCCGGTGGGGTCGACGTCCAGCGCGGTGACGGTGATCCGGTTGGCCAGGCTCACGTACCCCTCGCCGCGGAAGTGGCCCTTGATGTCGGGCAGCTCGGTGCGGTCGACGGCGAAGTCCAGCCGGTCCGGCGGCGACAACGTGAGCGTCAGCCGGCGCGTGCCGAACCGCGCGTCCAGCGGCACGGTCACCGAACCGTGGATGAGGACGTCACACGAGCCGTCGCGGCACGCGGCGAGGTCGGACCCGTCTTTCGCGGCCAGTGCAGCCGACGTCGTCGTGGTGGGCTCCGCCGGGACCGTCGAGACGGAAGGCGGCGTGACGATCGGCTCGGGCGGCGGCGGAGGTGGTTGCGGCGGCATCGAGCAGCCCGCCGCGAGCAGCAAGAACGTGCAGGCGAGCGCTTTTCTCATGCGCTCTTGGTAGCACCTCGCCGGGCCGGCGGCCGGAAGTTTCGCGGATTCCGGGGCCGCCGCGCCCGGCGAGGCGGCCCCGGAACCGGGCCCGGTCAGGCGGGGTTGTCGCCGTGGGTCAGGGTCTCCCACGAGACGAACAGGTTGTTGCTGCCCTGGGGGCGGTGGCTCGTCGTGTAGGCCTGGGTGTTGGTCATGGCGATGCCGAGGCGGTTGTGCAGCGCGTTGTACCCGACCTCGGTCACGGGGCCGAGACCGCGCTTGACGGTGCCGCCGCACAGCCACGACGGGGGAGCGGTGAGCTCGTACTTGGTCTGGAAGCCCAGCGCCTGGCGCAGCCGCTCGCCGATGTCGGTGCCGTAGAGATCCTGGCCCTGGATGCGGGACGTCTCGGCCACCTCGGCGATCGCGGCGATGCCGTAGCCGGTGTGGACGAAGTCGCGGCAGGTTTCCTGGGTGAGGCCGTCGACGAAGGTGGACTGGCCCTGCCAGTAGCCGACGATCTGGTCACGGGTGTTCAGGCCGCTGCCGGGCACGGTCTTGGGCAGGGCGCCGTCGGAGCTGAGGTAGATGAACGCCGGCACGCGGTTGCGGTAAATCGACATGCCGCGGTCGTAGATCGTCTTGTCCTCGAGGAACACGCCGATGCCGACGATCGCCTCGGCGATGCTGAGCTCCCAGTTGCCGGTGCGCCCGTCGCTGCCCTGGATCTCGTTGTAGTACACGTTGCGCAGCATCGTGGCGAATCGCCCGGAGTTCGGCCAGGTCCCGTAGGCGTACTTGATGATCTCCGCCGCGCGCGGCCACGTCGAGGCCGACCACGCGGTCTGCAGGTGCGCGTTGTCGCTGGTGTGGTCCTTGATGGTCGCCGACCACGCGTCCATGATCTGGATGGCCTTGTCGGCGTACCGCACGTCGCGGGTCACGTACCAGGCCAGGGACTGCGTGTACGCCGCGATCGCGTCTTCCCGCTCGTCGGTGCAGCCGTTGTTGGGCATCGAGCTGGGCCCGCAGTCGACCACGGCCCGCGGGTGCGGCGTGTAGGACAGCGACGCGTACTTCGAGCCCATCATCGAGTCATATGCTTGTTTCTGCGGTTGCGTGCCGGCCTGCACGCGCTGGCGCATGGTGTCCAGCTGGGCCCGGCTCACCAGCACGCCGGGGTGTGTGAAGGTGGCCGGCGCGGTCGGGGCCGCGGGTGTGGCCGGCTGGGCGGAGGCGGCCGGGCCGGTGGCGATCACCACGGCGGTGGCGGCCGCGGCCGCCAGGCAACGAACGAACTTCCGGTGCATGAGCTGCCCTTCGTCCACGACTTTGAGAACAGGGCGCAGGCTGGCGGACCGTGCGTGAAAACCGAATTTACTTCACGCCGGTTGGTCTGGTCCACCGGACGGGAAAACCCGTGTGCCACTGGCAGGGACGGCTTTTCCTTGCGGCAGCGGCAGTCTCACGGTGGGGGCAGCGTGCCGCGCTCCAGGATGTTGGCGTAGATGTTCTCCATCGCCTCGGTCAGCGGGGTGAGCAGCTCGGCGGGGAGGCCGTCGAAGAAGAGGTTGCGCACCAGCTCGACGTGGCCCGGCGCCGCCTTCTCCACGAGCTCCCGGCCCTG
This sequence comes from Amycolatopsis sp. NPDC047767, assembly GCF_040704195.1. Classification (NCBI taxonomy): domain Bacteria; kingdom Bacillati; phylum Actinomycetota; class Actinomycetes; order Pseudonocardiales; family Pseudonocardiaceae; genus Amycolatopsis; species Amycolatopsis sp. NPDC047767. The sequence continues at coordinate 69,056 of NZ_JBEYSJ010000036.1, read as the reverse complement.
TGCGGTCAAGGTGACCTCGGTCGCGCGCCGGTCGGTGCTCGACGTGCGCGCGTCGACGAGTCCCCGCGTCGCCATGCGGCGCACGTGGTGGCCGGTGCGGCTGCGTTCCCAGCCGATCTGGTTGGCCAGCGCGGTCATCTGCATCCGCTCGCCGGGGGCGTTCGCGAGCGCGGTGAGCACGTCGTAGTCCGGCATGGACAGCTCGCTGTCGGTCTGCAGCTGCCGGTTGATCTCGTAGCTCAGCCGCAGCTGGACGCGGATGTAGGCGAGCCAGGCGCGCTGCTGCCGTGCGTCGAGCCAGGGGCTGTCTTTGCTTTTAGGTGACATGTCCCGTAATCTGTCGTAGTGGTCGGCGGTGGAGCGAAGGGGCCCCATTGTCCCGCGGAGACCGGCCGAGCGGAACGACCACGCCTGGGCCGGGTGAGTACACGGACGGGAAACACAGCGATGAACGCACTACAGGGGAAGACCGCCGTCGTCACGGGTGGCACGAGCGGGATCGGGCTGGCGACGGCCCGGCTGTTCGCCGCCGAGGGCGCGCGCGTCTTCGTGACCGGGCGGCGCAAGGACGTGCTCGACGCCGCCGTTGCCGAGATCGGCGGCGACGTGACCGGGATCCAGGTGGACAGCTCCGACCTGGCCGACCTCGACCGGCTGTACGAAACCGTCGGCGGGCCGATCGACGTGCTGTTCGCCAACGCGGGCGGCGGCGAGTTCGCCACGCTGGAGCAGGTCACCGAGAAGCACTTCGACGACATCTTCGGCACCAACGTGAAGGGCACGCTGTTCACAGTCCAGAAAGCGCTTCCTCTGTTGGTGGACGGCGCTTCGGTGATCCTGACCGCTTCCACCGCGGGCACCAAGGGCAACGAGGCTTTCGGTGTGTACGGCGCGTCGAAGGCGGCCGTGCGCTCGTTCGCGCGCACGTGGGCGCAGGAGCTGAGCGGGCGCGGCATCCGCGTCAACTCGATCAGCCCGGGCCCGGTCGACACGCCGGGGATCTCGGGGCTCGTGGGCGGTGGTGACGCGGCCGTGCAGCTCGGGTCCGCGCTGGCATCGACCGTCCCTTTGGGACGGATGGGCCGGCCGGAGGAGATCGCTTCGGTGGCGCTGTTCCTGGCGACCGACGGAAGCAGCTTCGTCACCGGTACCGAGCTCTTCGCCGACGGCGGGGCGAACCAGGTATGACCCTCGACATCGGCAGGGTCGGCGTCTGGAGCGTCGAGCTGCGCACGGCCGCGCCGGGCGAGATCGCCGACGCCGCGGCCGAGCTCGACGAGCTGGGCTTCGGCGCGCTCTGGATCCCCGGCTTGGGCGGCGGCGACATGGTGGGAGACCTCGAGCGGCTGCTCGAAGCCACCCGTGGGCTCACGGTCTCGCCGGCGGTGTCGAGCATCTGGCGCCACCCGGCGAAGGAGCTGGCCGCGGGCCACGCGCGGCTCAGCGGCGCGTACGGCGACCGGGTGCTGCTCGGTCTCGGCGTGAGCGATCCGGGCACCGCCGCCGAGCACGGCCACGACTACCGCCCGCTGCACGACATGGCCGCCTACCTCGACGAGCTCGACGCCGAGCCGGAGCCGGTCGCGGCGAGCCGGCTGATCCTCGCGGCGATGGGGCCGAAGATGATCGGCCTGGCGCGGCGTCGGGCCGGCGGGACGCATCCGTTCCTCGTCACCCCGGACTACTCGGCGACGGCACGCGAACTGCTGGGTACCGGGCCGCTGCTCGCGCCGTACCAGGCCGTGGCGCTGGAGCGGGACCCGGCGAAGGCCCGGGCGGCCGGGCGGGGATTCCTCGCCGGGTTCTTCGGCGCGCCGGCCTACCGCAAGAGCCTGCTGGCGCAGGGGTTCACCGAGGCCGACCTCGCCGACGGCGGCAGCGACCGGCTCGTGGACAGCGTCCTGGCGTGGGGCGAGGTCGACGCGATCGGAAAGCGTGTGGCGGAACACCTCCAGGCGGGCGCGGACCACGTGGCCCTGCACGTGGTGGGCGTCGACGGGTTGGCGTTGCCGCAGTGGCGGGAGCTCGCCGGGCTGGTTCAGAGCGTCGGGTAGTCCGTGTAGCCCTCGGCGCCGCCGCCGTAGAAGGTGGCGGGGTCGGGGGCGGTGAGGGCGGCGCCGGTCCGCAGGCGCGTGACGACGTCGGGGTTGGCCAGCGCCAGGCGGCCGAGGGTGACGAGGTCGGCGAGGCCGCTTTCGACGTCGGCCGCGCGTTCTTCGACGGTGGCGCCCGGGCGGGTCAGCAGCAGCGGGCCGGGGAACGCGGTGCGCAGTTCGGCCAGGAGCGCGTCGTCGCCGTGGTGCGTGACGTGGAGGAAGGCGAGGTCGAGGCGGGCGAGGGCGCGGACCAGGTGGGTGTAGGTCGCCGGCCCGGTCTCGCCCTCGTCGATGCCGAAGCCGCCCAGGCCGGGGGAGAGGCGGACGGCCGTGCGGTCGGCGCCGATCTCCGCGGCGACGGCCTCGGTCACCTCCAGGGCGAACCTCGTGCGGCCGGCGATGGATCCACCGTAGGCGTCGGCGCGGTGGTTGGCGTTGGCGGAGAGGAACTGGTGCACGAGGAAACCGTTGGCGCCGTGGACTTCCACGCCGTCGGCGCCGGCCTCGATCGCGGCGACGGCCGCGCGGCGGAAGTCGTCGACGGTCGCGCGGACCTCGTCCGTGGACAGCTCGCGCGGTGGCGGGACCTGCTGGTTGCCGCTGGGGGTGTGGATGCCGACGCCCGCGGCGATGGCCGAGGGTGCGACCGGAGTCCCGCCGTGCGGCGTGTTGTCGGGGTGTGCGACGCGGCCGGCGTGCATGAGCTGGACGAACAGGTGCCCGCCCGCGTCGTGCACCGCCTTGGTGACCAGCTGCCAGCCGGCGATGTGCGCGTCGGTGTGGCAGCCGTGGCTGAGCAGGAACCCCTGGCCGTCGGCCGAGGGCTGTGTGCCGCCGGTGATCAGCAGGCCGAGTGACGCTCGTTGCGCGAAGTACTCGGCGTCGAGCGGGGTGGGCGATCCGTCGGGCAGGGCGCGGTTGCGCATCATCGGCGACAGTGCCAGCCGGTGGTGCAAACGCATGCGGCCGACGTCGACGGGACTCCAGAGACCGGGCACGCGTGTTCCTTCCTTCGGCTGCCTGACTGTCTGTACTGGATCGTACAGAACGAAGTGTACGGTTCGGTACAGTGGGCGGCTGGACTCTTCGTCCACGCTGGATGTAGTGTCCAGGGCCATGGATGGGAGGACGGCGCGCTGGGCGCCGGTGTGCGAGGCGATCGTGCGCCTGCTTTCGCCGCACGCGGAGGTGGTGCTGCACGACCCGCGCACGGACTGTGTGCTCGGCATCTGGAACGCGTTCTCGGGTCGGGAACCCGGGGATCCGTCGTTGCTGGGCGAGCTCGACGGCCTGCGCCCAGCCGGGAAGGACGTCTACGGCCCGTACCCGAAGTCGCTGCCCGACGGGCGGCGGCTGTCGAGTGTGAGCGCCGTGGTGAGAGACGAACACGGCAACGCCGAGGTGGTGTTGTGCGTGAACGTCGACCGCACCGCGTTCGACCAGGCCGCGCAGCTGTTGTCCGGGTTCGCGGCTCCGGTGACCGGTCAGCCCCAGGCGTTGTTCGAGCGCGACTGGACCGAGACGCTCAACGACGTGGTGGGCGAGTTCGTTCGCGATCACGCGACCCCGGCCGAGATGTTGACTCGCGAACAGCGTTTGGTGCTTCTCGCACGTCTGGACGGCGCCGGCGTGTTCGCGCAACGCCGATCCGTGCCCGTGGTCGCCCGCGCGTTGCGCATCTCCCGTTCGGCCACCTACCAACTGCTCGCCGAGATGCGCAAGGAGCCCGATGCCGACGCTTCCTGACTTCCGCCTGGAGACGTACTTCTCCCGCTGGGAGTTCACCGCCCGCCACCACCTCACGGCGTCCGACGCGCAGACGATGACCGTCGCGGAACTGTTGGCGCTGGCGGACGACGACGGCCGTGAACGCTGGGAGACCCTCGCGCTGGGCTACACCGAGACCTACGGCCTGCCCGCGCTGCGCGAGGAGATCGCGGCGACCTACGCGGGTGTCGGACCCGAGCACGTGCTGTGCTTCGCCGGCGCCGAAGAAGGTCTCTACCTGGCCATGCGGACGTTGCTCGAACCGGGCGACCACAGCGTGGTGATCACGCCGAACTACCAGGCGGCCGAGACGATCCCGCTCTCGATCGGCGAGGTGTCCGGTGTCGCGCTGCGGCCCGAGGACGGCTGGGCGCTGGACGTCGACGAGATCGAGCGGCAGCTGCGGCCCACCACGCGCCTGGTGTCGGTGAACTTCCCGAACAACCCGACCGGCGCCGTGCCCGACCTTGCGACCTGGACGCGGCTCGTGCGGCTGTGCGAGGAACGCGGCGTGCTGCTGTTCAGCGACGAGGTCTACCGCGGGCTGGAGTCCGACCCGGCGGCGACGCTGCCGCAGGCCGCCGACCTGTCCGCGTCGGCGCTTTCGCTCAACGTGATGTCCAAGGCCTACGGGCTGCCGGGCCTGCGCGTGGGCTGGATCGCCTGCCGTGACCCGGAAATCCTGCGGCGGCTCGAACGGGCCAAGCACTACACGTCGATCTGCAACTCCGCGCCGAGCGAGGTGCTCGCGTTGATCGGGCTGCGCGCGCGGGACGCGATCCTGGCGCGCAACCGAGCGGTGATCGCGGAGAACGTGCCGAAGTTCGATGCGTTTTTCGAAAATTACCAAGATCTGTTCGATTGGGCACCTCCGCAGGGTGGCTGCGTGTGCTTTCCGCGGTACCTCGGCGCCGACGGTGTCGAGGCGATGTGCACCGAGCTCGTCGAGCAGCGCGGAGTGCTGCTGCTGCCGGCGAGCATCTACCGATCCGACCTCACGGCGACGCCGGACGACCGGTTCCGCGTCGGCGTGGGCCGTCGTGGTCCGGACGAAGGGCTGGCCGCGTGGGCGGAGTTCCTGGAGGAGCGACGATGACGCCGGACGTGGTGGGGCTGCCCGAGATCGAGGCCGTGGCGACGCGGGGGCTGGTGTTCGACGCCGTGCGCGGCGCGTTGATCGCGCACGCCGAGGGCCGCGCGCAGATGCCCGCCCCGATCGCGATGTGGTTCCCCGAGGCCGAGGGTGACTGCCACGTGAAGGCCGGTTATCTCGACGGCGCGTCGCACTTCGGGGTGAAGGTGGCGTCGGGCTTCTACCGCAACGCCGAGCGCGGCCTGCCGACCAACAGCGGCCTCATGCTCGTGTTCGACGCGTCGACCGGCGTGCCCGCCGCGATCCTCGCGGACGAGGGCTGGCTCACGGCGTGGCGCACGGCCGCCGCCGGCGCGTTGATCACCCACGCGCTGACCCCGCCGGACGTCGACGAGGTGGCCGTCTTCGGCACGGGCCTGCAGGCGCGGCTGCAGGTCGAGTGGCTCGCGGATCTGCGTCCGCTGACCCGCGTGCGGGTGTGCGGCCGGCGTCCCGAGGCCGTCCGCAAGCTGTGCGCCGAGCTGGGCGAAGCCGGCCTGACCGCCGTGCCCGCGACGGCGGAGGAAGCCGCGGCCACACCGTGCGTGATCACCGCGACGGCGTCGACCACCCCGGTGGCTCCGGCGGAGGCGTTCACCGCCGCCCACGTGACCGGCATCGGCACCGACCTGCCCGGCAAGGCTGAACTCCCGCCCGGCCTGTTCACCCACGCCACCACCATCGCCACCGACGACCACGCACAATGCCTCGCCCACGGCGACTTCGGCACCGCCGTCCGCGCCGGCACCGCCGCCGCCGACGCGGACGTCCCCGCCGGCCTCATCCTGCGCGACGGGGTGCCAGACCGCACCGGCCTGACCATCGCCGACCTCACCGGCGTCGGCGCGGCGGACGCCGCAGTGGCGACGGCGGTGTTCCGGCACCTGGGCTGACCTCCGCCGCGTGGCGGGCCCGGCCCCGCTGGTCGGCGGCGTGGACGTTCTGGTCGGGCTGGTCTTGCGCGACGGGGTGCGGGCGCAGCGGTGTTCCGTCACGTGGGCTGACCTCCGCCGCGTGGCGGGCCCGGCCCCGCTGGTCGGCGGCGCGGATGTTGCGGTCGGGCTGGTCTTGCGCGGGGGTGCGGGTTTGCTCGGGCTGGAGATCGCCGACCTCACGGGCGTGGTCGCAGCAGCGTTCCGGCGCCGCCGGGCAGCTACGCGGACGCCCGGTTGGGCCGGTCTTGCGCGACGGGGCGCGGTTCGCTCGGGCTGGAGATCGCCGATTTCACAGGCGTGGGCGCGGCCGTTTCCCGGCGCCTCGGCTGCCCTCCGCCGTGTGGCGGGCTCGGCGCTGTGGGTCGGCGACGGTTGGCGGATGAAGGAGGCGGGTGAGAACCGGGAGGATGGACGGCACCCGCACTCCTGGAGGCCCGTATGGACTACGCGTTCGATCCCGAGATCGCCGCCGCTCTCCCGATGATCCCCGACACCGGCGATCTGCGGGACCTGGTGTCGGCGCGGGAAAAGATGAAGGAGATGACGGCCGAGCTGGTCGGCGACGTCGACGAGACCGGCGTGACCGTGCGCGACACCACCGTGCCCGGCCCCGAGGGTGCGCCTGATGTGGCTGTTCGGATTTACACACCGGACAACATCGCTTCGCCCGCGCTGTTGTTCAACGTCCACGGCGGCGGCTTCATCGTCGGCGACGTCGACACCGATCACGCGGGCGTGGTCGAGCTCGCGCGGGACCTCGGGGTGGTCGTGGTCTCGGTGGACTACCGGCTCGCGCCCGAGGCGCCGTACCCGGCGGGCCTCGAGGACTGCTACGCAGCACTCGTGTGGTCGGTCAAGCACGCGGACGAGCTCGGCATCGACCCCGAGCGCGTGGTCATCCACGGCGTCAGCGCGGGCGGCGGCCTGTGCGCCGCGCTCGCCCTGCTGGCGCGCGACCGCGGCGGGCCGGCCATCGCGTTCCAGTTCCTCGGCGTCCCGGAGGTCGACGACCGCCTGCAGACGCCCAGCATGCGCCGCTTCGACGACACTCCACTGTGGAACCTCCCCAACGCCGAACTCAGCTGGGACTGCTACCTCGGCCCGGGCGTCCGCGGCACCGACGGCGTGCCCGTCTACGCCGCCCCCTCCCGCGCGACCGACCTGGCGGGCCTGCCGCCGGCGTACATCTCCGTCATGGAGTTCGACCCCCTGCGCGACGAGGGCATCGCCTACGCGCAAGCCCTGCTGGCCGCCGGCGTGACCACCGAACTGCACCTGTTCCCCGGCACCTTCCACGGCTCCGCCCTGGTCCGCCACGCGACCATCACCCGCCGCGAGGCCGCCGAATCCCGCGCCGTCCTGGCGCGGGCGCTGGGCGTGGAACTGACCTGACGACTGTACCGATGACGCGGCGCCCGGGTGATGACCTGGGCGCCGCGTTTTCGTTGCACGGCTTGGTTTCGGGCGCCGGTCTCGGCCGGTCAGGTGCGGTGGGCCAGCACGGGGCCGGGGTCAAGTGCGGTGGGCCAATCGCCGCGGAAGAGGAGTGAGCCCGCGGCCGATCGGCTGCGGCGGATGCGGCGCCGTGCCAGCACGGCGAGCCAGCTGCGGCGGACCAGGCGCCGTGTGCCGGCGAGGCGAGGTGCCTGCGGCGGGTCTGGTGCAGTGGGCGAGGCGGTGTGCCGGGACGCCGATCGGCCGCGGAGGTTCAGGTGTGGTGTGCCAATCGCCGTGCCAGTGGGCCCAGCGGTCACTGCGGGTCAGGTGTGGTGCGTGAGACGGCGTGCCCGCAGGGCGAGTTGGCCGCAGCCAGTCGGTTGTGGTGTGCCAGAAGGGCGGCCGACGTGGCGGGTCTGGTGCGGTGCGCGAGGCGGCTTGCCGGCAGTGCAAGGTGGTCGGCTGCGGGGTGCCGAAAGGGCGGGACGGCGGGCCGGGTCAGGTGCGGTGGGCCAATCGCTGCGCAAGCGGGTGAGCCAGCGTGGCCGGTCAGGTGCGGTGGGCCAGTCGGCGGGCCAGCAGGGCGAGGCGGGTGCGGAAGCGGCTCGCGGGGTCGTCCAGTGGCCAGCCGAGGGCGTCCTCCACGTGGGCGAGGCGGGTGGCGACCGAGCTGTGGTGGCGGTGCAGCGCGACGGCCGCCTGGCGCAGGGAACCGGTGCGGCAGAAGGCTTCGAGCGCCTCGAGGTCCGGGGGCGCGAGGGCGTCGAGGGCGCGGACGTCGGGCTGGGCGCGCAGGTGGTCGGCGGGGATCTCGGCCAGCAGGGTGAGCGACCCGAGGTTCTCGTGGACCACGAGCGGCTCCGTCGCGGGCACGGCGAAACGCTCGGCCAGCCGCGCCTGCAGCCAGGACCGCCGCGCGTCGAGCCCGGAGGCGGCGTCGCCCACGCCCACCCGCACATTTCCGGACGACCCACGTTCGCGAGCGCGCAGAGAAAGTGCGTTTTCCAACAACCTCACCACCGTGCCCGGCCCCTCCCGCGGCTGCACCAACACCGCCGCGACCTCCCCGACCACCGCGACGCGCGCCCCCAGCGCCGTGCCTCCACGGGCAACCAGCGCGACCGCCGCCGCGCCCGGGTCGCGCCCGTCCTCCGTCCCGACGGCGACCACTCGCAACGGCCGCCCGACGTCCAGCCCCAGCAGCACGAGCGCCCGCGACCGGTCCTCCGCCGCCGCCCGCTCGCCCAGCACCAGCTCCACCAACGCCGGATCCGCCAGATGCGGCGGCGCACCCTGCGGCGCCGGCCCCAGCACCCGCGCGGCGATGGCGAACCGCTCCAGCACAAGATCGTCGAGCGGCCCCGGCTCCCCGTCCCGCTCGAGCCACACCCGGCCCGCCGCCTCACCTCCGAGATCAGTCGCCACGACGCGGGGTGCTGCCAGGGCCAGGCCGCTCGCCGAGGTTCGAGTTTCGGTGCGGGTGTTGTCGTCGCGCGCATCCCCGTGGTTGGTTGCCTTGGCGTGGGACGCCCCCATCCCGCCGAGGCTTCTCGCCGGGGTGGGGGCGTCGTCGTCGGACCCGTAGCCGGTCGTCACCGGAGGTGGATCTGCCAGGACCGCGCCATCGGACGTGACTTCACCGGGGCCGGCCGTTGCACGAGGCGCTGTGCCGGTCGCGCGGGTGCCATCACGCGCGTCGCCGAGGTCGGATTCCCCACCCAGAGGTTCGGCCGAAGTCCCGCCCTCGCGCGCAAGCCTGCCAGACAGAGTCGCGACCCCACCCGGCCCCGGACCAGCCGCACGGCTTCCGTCGGGACGGAAGCGCAGCGCCGGTTCGCCGCCGCGTTGGAGGCCGGCGACGCATTCGGCCAGGGCGGCCGTGGCGCGGACCAGGTCGGCGGTTGTGGCGCGGTGGCTGACGAGCTCGTCGAAGTACGCGATCACCCGTACCGCGGCCTCGGCGTCGGAGTCGACGGCCGAGAGGCGCAGGAGCAGCCCCTTCATGGAGCCAGCCTAGCGCCGCCCGGCCGTCGCGCACAGGTGTCGCATGTGGACGGTCAGCGCAGCAGGTGCAGCTGGTCCCACGTGGGCACGTGCGGGGTGATCCGCAGCGTCAGGCCGGTCTCGGCGAGGGTCCGGTCGGCCTTGCGGGCGTTGCAGCTGCGCGCGGTGCCGCCGCACGCGGCGACGGTGTTGAGCCAGCTGGTGCGCTCACCGCCGCGCGACGTCGGGACGATGTGGTCGACCGTGGTGGCGTGGCGGCCGCAGTACGCGCACGTGTAGCTGTCGCGCTGGAGCACGCCGCGGCGCGACCACCGGGGCGGGCCGGAATATCGCCACTTCATCACCACGTAGCGCAGCAGCCGCACGACCTTCGGGCGCGGGAAGATGCCCAGGTCGGCGCCGTCGCTCTCGTGGACGACCGCGACGTGGCGCACGAGCATGCGGATCGCGTGGGGGACGGAGACGGTGTGCAGGGGCTCGTAGCCGGCGTTGAGGACCAGGACACCCATGGCGACGGGCACCTCCTTTTCGGTTTTCGCTCGGGTGGAGACCGCGACCGGAGTCGAACCGGTTTGACCCGCTTTGCAGGCGGTTCCCTGGCCGTTCGGGCACGTGGTCGGAAAGGGGATCGGAAATCGAGGCCGGAAATGTCACGAAATAGTCACGGAGAACGAAAAAGCCGCCCTGATCGGTCTCCCGACGGGCGGCTCCCTGCTGCGACGCACATCTGGGTGCGTCACGGCGTGGAGCCTGGTGTCTCGGCAGCGTAAGGCAGGCGCCGGGCATCGCCCGCGATGCCGAAGCACCCCGGACAGGCCATGCGCTCTTCGCCGCCGAACATTCTCGTCACTCCTCGGTTGGGTGGTGTACCACCACATCATGACCGACTTCGCGCGACGGCGTCAACGGTGATAATTCGCCCGGCGAACGACCTCGCCGGCCCCCGGAAATGTTTCGCGGGGCCGCCCACGCGTCCACAGTGGACGGGACGGCCCCGCACCTCCCCGGCCGGCGGGTGCTCGACACCCCGACGGCCGGAGGGAACCTACTTGCAGCGCTTGCCACCCTCGACCGACGGCCACCACGTGCCCAGGGGCGGCGCCGGCGTCTTGGTCCAGGTGATCTTCGCGCACTTGCCCTCGCTGCGGGCCTTCTTCGCGGTCACGACCAGCGCCGCGATCGCGACGCCGCACGCGAGGTTGCCCGGCGTCGGGATGTTCTTGCAGACGCGGATCGCGGGCGCGCCCTCGGAGATCAGTTTCGTGGCGCTCTTGCTGAACACCCAGCTGCACGCGAAGAACCCGCAGTCGAGATCGGTGACGGCGGGCGCCGCGGACGCCGGGGCCGGTGCGGCGAACAGGCTCGCGGCCACCAGCGGCGCCGCCAGCAGGGCGGCCCGGAAGCGGAGATTTCTCATGAAACGCCCCTCCTGTTCGCGATTGTCCGAAATGGAGCATCCCCCGTGCAGCCGGGGATGTCTGCCCCTGTGCGGTCCTTACGCCCGAAGGGGTGACCGTCCACTGTGGTGGTTTCAACGGGCCCGGTAGAGCTCGCTCAGCAGCGCCACCGCGGCGTGTGTGGCCGGATGCGGGTCTCGGCCGTGCCAGATCAGCCGCACCGGAACGGGGTCCGCGTCGCGCACGCGGCGATAAGCGATGCCGTCGCGGCGGTACTGGGTCACGGTGGAGTGCGGCGTGACGCCGACGCAGCGGCCGGTGGCGATGGCGGCCAGCCAGTCGTCGATCTCGTGGGTGGGCTCCACGCGCGGGCGCTCGGCTTCCGGCCACAGGTCGGTGGTCGTGGTGCCGGTGCGGCGGTCGATCACCAGGACGCGCCGGCTGAGATCGGCGAGCGTGACGGTGCGGCGGCGCGCCAGCGGGTCGTCGGCGGCCATGGCGCAGTAGCGCGCCTCGTGGCCGACGGTCGCGTGCGCGTACTTGCGGGTGTCCACTGCGGTGCGCACCACGGCGAGGTCGCACAGTCCCTCGGCCAGCCCGCCGGTCGCGGTGTTGGTGCGGACCAGCAGGAGCTCGACGTCGGGGTGCCGATCCGCCCAGCGGCGCTGGAACTCGGCCGTGTGCCGGCCCATCGCGGACCAGGCGTGGCCGAGGCGCAGCCGGGTGTGTCCCGTCGTGGCCTCGCGCACGAGGTCTTCGGCCTCGGCCAGCAGGTGGCGGGCGCGGGCGAGCACCTGCACGCCGGCCGTCGTCGGGGTGACGCTGCGGCTCGTGCGGTGGAGAAGTCGCACGCCGAGTGCGGATTCCAACGAAATGAGGGTGCGCGACACCGCGGCTTGGGAAACTCCGAGCTCGATCGCCGCGTCCGTGAACGTTCCCGTGTCCACGATCGCCACCAGGCACCGCAGGTGCCGCAGCTCCAGATCCATGACTCCAGCGTATGCGTGGCGCGATGAATGCATTTTGCGCATGCACGGCCGTGTCGCAGGCTCGACGCCATGACCCAGGACAAGCGCGCCGGCGTGGCGTTGATGGTCGGCGGCGCGACCGCGAACCAGCTCGGCGCGGCCACCGCGGCGCTGGCGTTTCCCGTGCTCGGGCCCGCCGGCGTGGTGGCCGTGCGCCAGTGGGTGGCCGCCGTGGTGCTGCTCGCCGTGGGACGGCCGCGGCTGCGGTCGTTCACCGCCCGCCAGTGGCGCCCGGTCCTCGGGCTCGCGGCGGTGTTCGCGACGATGAACCTGTCGCTCTACTCCGCCGTCGACCGGATCGGGCTCGGACTGGCCGTGACGCTGGAGTTCCTCGGCCCGCTCACCGTCGCGCTGGCCGGTTCGCGTCGCCGGACGGACCTGATCTGTGCGTTCGCGGCCGCCGCGGCTGTCGGAATCCTCACGCGGCCGCGCCCCAGCACCGACTACCTCGGCGTCGCGCTCGCTGTGGTCGCCGCTGCCTGCTGGGCCTGCTACATCCTGCTCAACCGCACCGTCGGCCGCCGTCTGCCGGGCGTGCAGGGCTCGGCCGCGGCGGCGGGCGTCTCCGGGCTGCTGTACCTGCCCGTGGGAATCGTGGTGTTTTTCCACCACCGCCCCACACCGGCCACACTCGGCGCCGCGCTCGCCGCGGGGGTGCTGTCTTCCGCGCTGCCGTTCCTCACCGACCTGCTCGCGCTGCGCCGGGTCCCGACGCGGTTCTTCGGGGTCTTCATGAGCGTGAACCCGGTGCTGGCCGCGCTGGTCGGCGAAGTGGTGCTCCACCAGCGGCTCGACGCCCTCGCCTACACCGCGATCGCGGTGATCGTGGCGGCCAACACGGTGGCGGCGTGTCGGGTGACCGGCGCGAACGCGGGCGCCGTACCGTCGGGGCAGGAGGTGTCGGATGGTGCGGATGTCGGACCGCGCTTGGCCGTCGACGGTGATCCCGAGCGACGAGCACGAACGTGCGCAGGCGACCGGGGTCCTGTTCCGGCGCATGGGCTGGGTCACGGAGACGCTGACGCGTGAGGAGCGCGAGGACGTCGAGCGGCAGCTCGAGTTCTGGTACAGAAGCGGCTACTGCCCCGACGCGCTGCTGATCGCGCTCAGCACCCTGCCCGACGGCACGCGCCAGCGCCCTCGCCAGTCCGGCGAACGTCCCGGCGGCTTCCTGCGCTCGCGGCTGGAGGGCTGGTTCAACGACGCGGCGCAGGCCGCGATGACCGAGGTCCACGAGCCGCCGCGGCGCGGGCAGTCGTTCGAGGCGTGGTTCGAGAACAACCGCCGCCAGGCCGCGGCCGAGGGCACGGGCCGGCGACGCCCGCGCGTCACCGAGGCCGGGCAGCGCGCGCGTGATGAAGCCCGGACATTCGCGGCGTCCCGGCGTAAAGATCCGCTCGCGCGCCTGCGCGAAAGCGAACAACGCCGGGCCGCGGCGCTCGACAGCCTGCGAGTGGAAGGCGCCGCCGCACCCGTGATCCCGGCTTCCCCGCAGGAAACGCGCTCCACCCCGCGGATGGTGGCGTCGTTCGCGGCTCGCCAGTCCGTGGCGGCGAGGTCACCTCAGGTGGTGCGAATCGTCCAACGGCTGCGCGAAGAGAAACGCGGGCCGTCCCCGGCCGAACTCGCCGTGCTGCGCAACGCCGTCCGCGACGCCCACCACAACGCCGGCCTCGGCACCCTGGAAGCGGCGAGCGCGCAGATCGGCGACGACACCTCGGCGCTCACGCCGGAGGGGTTGCGCGTGTTGTCGTTCCTCGATCACGCCGATGAGAGCAAGCTGCCGGTGGAGGCGATGATCCGCCTGCTCACCCTGACCGTGGACGAGACGGCGACTCCCGACACCACAATTCGCGAGACGGCGACCGCGACTCCCGAGCCGCACCCCGAACAGGACTGACGCCGAGGAGCGCTAAGCCTTCGCCGCACACTCGGCGCACAGGCCCCACCACGTGACCTCGGCCTCGTCGATCGTGAACCCCGGCGCCGACGACGGGTGCAGGCACGGCGCCGAGCCGACGGCACACGGCACGTCCTCGATCCGGCCACACGCGCGGCACACCAGGTGGTGGTGGTTGTCGTGCCGGTCGAGCTCGAAGCGCGCGGGCGAGCCGGCCGGTTCGAGCGTGCGCAGCAGGCCGACGCCGACGAGGTCGTCCAGCACGTTGTAGAGCCCTTGCCGCGACAGCCCGCCCGTGCCGGCCTCGACGGCGGCCGCGATCTCGGCCGCCGTGGTGTGCGGGTGGTCGCGAACGGCACCGAGCACCGCCCGGCGCTGGGCTGTGTTCCGCAGTCCCCTCCGCTTCAGCTGGACCGCGAAGTCATCCATGACCCGATGGTAACTTCGCACCACTCGGTGACACCGATCGAGGGACCCGGGTCACATCCGGCCGAGGACGGCCAGGTCAGGCCCCGTCCTCGTCCCCGACGCCGAACGACTGGCGCCGCCGCGCGATGGCCCGCAGGTCCGCCTCGATCTCGCCGGCGGTGCGGCGCAGCGGTTCGAGCAACTGCGCGCGCATCTCTTCCTTCGACCGCCGGGTGGAGTGCATCGAGACGTTCAGCGACGCGTACACCTGCCCGTCCTCGTGTGTAGTAGCGGATGAGGACGCGGCGCTGATGCCCGGGTTGTAGAACGCCTGGCGCGACTGGCGGAAGTCGACGCGGCTGGTGGTCACGCGCGACCAGCGGGCGCGCGAGATCGCCACCGGCATGCTGCGGCTGTCCGCGTCCGGCACCGAAGCGCAGTACAACCACTGGGAGTCGATGCAGATCTGCAAGTTCGGCTGGGGCTCCGCGATGGCCGCCGAGATCGACCCGGCCGGCGAGCACCTCAAGCACGTGCTGCGCATGGCCCGTTGGTACCTCGACTCCCAGCGCGCCGACGGCAGCTGGGTGCCGAGCGGTTTCCTCGTCGCCGAGCCGAACGACAGCCACGCGATCGAGAAGACGGCCGAGCACACGTTGTGGGTGCACATGATGCTCACGAGCCTGGCTGGCGCGGCGAATCGCGGGCCGGTGGCCGCCGGCCGGTAGCGTCCACAAAGGACGTCAGACTCGCGGGTGAGCCGCCGCGGCGAACTCGGGCAGGACGTGGTGTCGAACGCGGAGAAACCGGTGAAACCACGGAGCTGTTCACCCGATCCGGTGGCCTTCGCGTGTCGAACGGCTGAGCGGGCGCGTCACCCCCGCGTCTGGACCAGACTCGCCCGGTGATGAACACCTCCCTCGACGACGCCGGCCGCTGCCTTCTCTCGGTGGCCTGGAACATCCGCACCGGCGTCCCGCGGGCGGGGGCTCGCAAGGAGGAGATCCGGGCCAGGCTGCAGGCCGTCTGCCGTTCGATGGGGCACGCCGCATGCGCCCGCGCGGCGGCCGGGTCGCCGCCGGACCACGTGCCGTTCCTGAAGCTCGCCGACCTCGCCTACGAGATCGACACGCTCCTGCTGCTCGTCGACACCGCGCTGGCGCCCGACGCCGACCGCGACCGCCGCCGATGGGCCGAGATCGAGACGCTCGTCGCCGGCGTGGACGACCTCGTGGACCAGGCCGCGGCGATCCTCGGCGGACAGCTCGCGGTCAGCCGCTGACGCTTTCCCCGCACGGGGTGTTCGAATCCGCACAGGACTTGTGCGTTACCTGTCACTCTTTGACCGGGCGCGAACAGCTACCCGGACGCGATCAGTGCCGGACGCGGACTCCGGCCAGCACCGCGCTGAGGCTCGGCAGCCAGCGCTGCCGCGGGTCGGGGGCGGCGAGCCACTCCGTCGAGACGCCCGGGACCTGCGGGCCGATCGGCAGGGGGACGAGGGCGCCGCAGTCGAGGAGGTCGACGTCGGCGGGCAGGGTGGTGCGGGGCGGGACCAGGCCGTCGGTCTCGGCGAGGATGGCGACGCGCGGGCCGTGCTGCGTCGGCAGGACGAGGACGGGGCCCCGGCAACCGGTGTCGGCGAGGTGGCGCAGCACCGGGCCGGCGGCGAGCTTCGGCAGAGTCACGGCGCACAGGCCGTTCTCGAGCGCGAGGAACAGCCGGCTGCCCTGCCAGCGCACCGACCAGCCGAAGAGGCGGCCGTAGTAGGCGTCGAACCGCTCGTGGGCGTGCTCGGCCGGCACGAGCTCGGTCGGCTGGAGCTGCTGGTCGAGGGTCATCGTCGACGCCTTCCGGTCGTGGGGAGTGGTCACAGGGGCCCGAGGTCCGACCCTGAGTCTAACGGCACTCAGTGCCACTAGCAAGACGGCCTGCTACCGTCTTCGGGCATGACGGAATCGCAGCGCCGCGCGCCGGCCACCCGGGTCGGGGCGACGCCCGCCGGCCGACGGCAGCTGCGCCGGGCGCTGTCGTCGGCGGCCGTGGACCTGTTCGTGGCCAACGGGTACGAGGCGACGACCGTCGACGAGATCGCCGCCGCGGCGGGGGTCGGGCGACGCACGTTCTTCCGGTATTTCGACACCAAGGACGACGTGCTGTTCGCCAACCACGACGAGATCGTCACGGAGATGGAGCAGGCGTTCGAACGCGCCGATCCGGCACGCGACCCGGTCGAGGTGGCGTGTTCGACGGTGAGCCTGGTGCTCGACTACTACGCCGCGGATCTCGACGTGTCGCTGAAGCGGTTCACGCTCACGCGGACGGTGGCTTCGTTGCGGGACAAGGAAGTCGCGACCGTCGACCGGTATCAGCGCGTGCTCGCGCGGTACCTGCAGACGCGGTTCGCCGAGCAGGGTGACGCCACGGCGAGCCTGCGGGCGGCCGTCGCGGCGGCGGCGATCGCGGCGGCCAACAACCACGTGCTGCGGCGGTGGCTGCGCAGCGGCGGCAAGGACGACATCGCGGCGAGCGCGGCGCGGGCGTTCGCCCTGGTGGGGGAGGCTTTCCGGCCGGTGAACGCCGAGACGACGGTGGTCGCGGTGCTGAGTACGGCGACGCCGTTGCCGGAGGTCATGGCCCGGCTCGGTGCGGCGTTCCCGGAGTCGGACTGATAAGTGCACTCAGTGCCATTGCGCGGTGGCGGAGATCTCGACCGGATAGCCGGTGCGGAGGACGGCGACGGTCGCGGGCGGCGTGATGACCTGCGCCGTTCCGCGGCGGGGCAGGGGGTGGCGGGGGCCGTAGCCGGAGGTCGTCCAGGAGGTCAGGCCGCCGTCCACGACCAGGGCGGGCCCGTCGTCGCGCAGGACGAACACGCCATCCGGCAGTTCGGTCCACGGCAGCTCGTGGAGCCGGCGCCGGCGGCCGTCGAGGCGTTCGGTGTGCAGCCGGCGGTTCATGGCCCGCGCGGACGGCGGCGCGACGTTCAGCGCCTCGGCCCAGCCGTCGCGGTACCGCAGGTAGTCCGCGCGCCGGCACTCCCCGCACGGCCGGTGGCCGGCGGCGAACGACACGGCCTCATCGTGGAAGTACAGGTGCGTGTAGCGGCGCGGCAGCCACTGCTCGCGCCACCGGCCGCGGAACTCGAGCCGGCAGGTGATCCACAGGTCGCTCGCGTGGGTGCGCACGATCTCGTGTCCGGAGTGGAGGATCCCGCGGTTACCTGTCCACGCGCCGCGCAGCGGAATCGCGACAATCTCGCCCAGCGGCGTCACTCGGTTGCGCTCGGGCCCGCTAGCCACGGCCGGCTCCGTGGTGCGGGACAACGCTGCGCCCGACTTGGCCGGACCCGGCGGTGCTGGGCCGGACAGCGCCGCACCCGGTACGGCTCGGCCTGGCAACGCTGCGCACGGTACGGCTGGGCCGGACAACGCTCGGCCGGACAACGCGGCGCGCGGTACGGCTGGGCCGGGCAACGCTGTGCACGGTAGTGCTGGGCCCGACAACGCCGCACCCGGTACGGCTGGGCTGGCCAACGCCGTGCCCGATAGAGCTGTTCCGGACAACGGTGCGCCCGGTAAGGCGGGGCCGGGCAGCACCGGGCCGGACAGTGCTGGGCCGGACAGTGCCGGGTCGGACAATGCTGTGCGGCGCGAGCCGATGAGCGACAATGCCCCAATGGTTCGCATCGCACGTGTCTACGACCCGGCCGGCCCCGACGATGGCGCCCGCGTCCTCGTCGACCGCGTGTGGCCGCGCGGCGTGGCCAAGGCGAAGGCCGCGCTGGACGACTGGTGCAAGGCCGTCGCCCCCACCACCGAGCTGCGCAAGTGGTACGCCCACGACCCCGCCCGGTTCGCCGAGTTCACCCGCCGCTACCGCGCTGAGCTCACCGCCCCCGGCCCGGCTGCCGACGCCCTCGCCGACCTGCGCGCCCGCGCCGCGCAGGGCCCGCTCACGCTGCTCACCGCGAGCCGCGCCCTGGACATCAGCCAGGCCGCCGTCCTGGCGCAGCTGCTTTCGGAAGACTGACACGAGCCCATCGTCCCCGCCCTCAGCCCCGAACGCTGGCAGGTTCGCGACACGCACGCCGAAAACCGCCGTTCGCAGCCCGAGCGCGAGCGACCCCGAGAGCGAGCCGGATCGCGCGGCTGTCGTCGCGAGGTGCTCTGTGTACTCGGATGTGTGTCGCTCTCTTGTCGTGACGGTCGACAGGTTGGCGGCACGCACGCCGACCGTTGTTCGCAGGCCGGGTGCAGGCGTCACCGGGGCGAGCAGGTCGGCGCGGCTGGTGCGGCGAGTGGCCTGTGCGCTCGGTGTCTCGCTCTGGTGTCGCGATCGGCGGCGGGCTCGCTGCACACACGCCGAAAACCGCGGCTCGCAGGCCGGCAGCGGGCGGCCTGCGAGCCGGATTGCGCGGCTGCAGCCGCGAGTGGCTTGTGTGCCTGGTGTGTCTCGCTCTTGTGTCGTGGAGGTCGGCAGGTTCGCGGCACGTACGCCGAAAACCGCAGCCCGGGAGCAGGCGACCTCGGGGAGCGAGTCGGATCGCGCGGCTGCTGTCGCGAGTCGCTTGTAGGCCCGATGTGTCTCGCGTTCGTGTCGCGATGGTCGGCAGGTTTGCGGCATGCGCGCCGACCGCTGTTCGCGGCCCGGGAGGACCCCACGGAGCGAGTCGGATTGCGCGGCTGCCGCCGAGAGTCGCCCACGCGCCCCGTGTCTCTCGCGCGCGCATCTCGAAAGCCCACGGATTCGCGCCACGCACGAAAAAACCGCTGCCGGCGCCCGCGCGAGCGAGCACCGGCAGCGGCCGGGAAGCAAACCCCCTTACGGAGCCAGGTTGAGCTGCGTGGCCTTCACCGCGTTGGCGACCTGGGTGCAGTCGGCCGTGGTGGTGCCGGCGACGCCGGTGCGGGCGTTGGTGGTGCAGGCGGAGTTGAGGGCCGTGCCGAGGTCCTTGAAGGTGGACGTGGGGCGCAGCAGGTTCTCGACCTTCCACCAGAGGGCGATGGCCTTGTCCTCGCCGATGCCGTGGACGGTTTGGCCGTTGAAGGTGTCGCCGTCGGTGATGAGGTAGTCGGTCTTGTCGACGACGCCGGCGTCGATGTGGGGGTCGCCGTTGGCGCCGACCCAGAACTGGCCGTTGACGCGGTCGGGGCTGGGGCCCTCGCCCGAGTTGGGCGGGTTCTTCATGTCGCGCACCTGCCCGATGGACGAGCCCGCGCCCATCAGCCAGCGGTTGGCGCCCTGCACGTTGGCGTCGCCGGACTTGATGGCGATGAACTGGCCCATCACGTCGGACATGCCCTCGTTGAGCGCGCCCGCGTAGCCGTTGCCGAGCTGCGAGGTGTGCTGGGTGACGCCGTGGGTGAGCTCGTGGCCGGTGATGTCCATTGTGGTCACGCCCTCGCCGAAGGCCATCTGCTCGCCCTCCCAGAACGCGTTGGCCCACGGGCACTGCGTGTGGCGGCGACCGTCCGATTCGGTCTCGACCTCGCACATGCGCACGGTGCCGCGCAGGGCCTTGCCCTTGCCGTCGTGGTAGTCGGCGCCGATGTTGGCGGTGAGGTCGTACGAGGCGAACTGGGAGTAGAAGTTCTGTGCGTCGCCGAAGAAGTCGTAGACGCTGTTGACGTCCGCCGTCGCGACGGCGGCCTGGCCCTCGCCGCGGGTCACGCCGAACGCGGTGCCGACGCCGCAGCGCAGGTCGGCCAGCGTGGCGATGTCGAGGTCCACGACCTTGCGCTTCGCATCGCAGACCACGCGGTTGGTGGCGGCCTCCGACTCGCCCCACACCTGCAGGACCTTGCCGGTGTCGGCGCCGACGACGACCGTCCACTTGTCCTCGGGGTCCGCGCCGTTGACGGGCACGAAGTAGGTCGGCACGGCGGTGGCGCTCGCGCCGTCGCCGCCCAGGCTCGCGTCGTACCAGTACGCGGTTTCCGCGCCGGTCTTCAGCACGCCGGCGGCCTTCTGCGCCACGGCGGCGTGGGCGGCCTTCGCCGCCCGGTCCTGGGCGCCCTTCGCGTCGGCCGGGAACGAGCCCTGCGTGCGCTGCGTGGTCTTGCCGAGCGCGGCCATGAGCGCGCCGCTGCCGTCGAGGTCCTGCACGATCTGCGCGCCGTACACCGGCACCCCGCCGACGTTCTGCTGCAGCCGCGCGACGCTGCCGCCCGGAAGGGACTGCACGCTGGTCAAGGTGAGGTCGCCGACGGCGAGACCGAACTGCCGGGCCAGGTCCGCGGTGTGCGACTGCGCGGCCGCGGCGGCGTTCCCGGCGAGACCGCGGGCGGCGACCGGGGTCGCGGGCTGGACGGCGATGACGCGGCCGAGGGAGTCGGTGCTCACCTGGGTCTGGGGCGACGCGCTCGCGGCGCCGCCGGCGGCCACGAGGATCGACGAAGCCGTGACTGCTGTAGCCAGCACGGCCAGCCGTTTCGAAGACATACGGTCTACCTTCCGCACAGAGGGCCAACCCGAGTGACCCGTGCGAGAAGTTTCGGATTCCGGTCCGAAACTCAGAAGCGCCGAAAGTAGGGAGTGGATCGTGGTCCAGCCATTGGATGGAAAAACCCCAAAACGGACACGGTGAAGCGGATGTCGTTCTCCGCCAACGACTTCCGGCCCGGCGACGAAAACAACCGGGGTCCAGGATGTGGGATTACAGAATCGCGGCCAGCGCGTGGAATTCGCGCCGCACCTTTTCGATCCCCGGCGTCGACCGCGAAGGGTGCACCCGGTTGGTCAGCAGCACGTAGTAGCGGCCGCGTTCCGGCTCGACCCACAGGCTGGTTCCGGTGAAGCCGGTGTGGCCGTATGCGCCGGGTTCCAGGTCGGTGCCGACGGGGGAGCCCGGCACGTCGAGACCCTGCCACGCGAGCCCGCGGCGCAACGCGAGACCCTCGGTGTGACAGGCGATCATCTCCGCGTGCGACGCGGGCTTGAGCAACGCCTGCGCCCCGCCCGCCAGTGCCCGGCCGAGACGTTCGACATCACCGAGGGTGGCGAACAGCCCGGCGTGCCCGCAGACCCCGCCCAGTACCACGGCGTTCTCGTCGTGCACCTGTCCACACACGACCCGGCCCCGCCACGGACAGTCCTCAGTGGCCACCGCGTCGGCCAGAAACCCCTCAGCGGGGCCGAATCCGGTGGCCGTAAGCCCCAACGGCCGCGTCACGAGCTCCGCCACGAGCTGGTCGAGCGGCGCGCCGCCCGCGGCCTCGGCGATCAGCCCGAGCAGGATGAAGCCCTGCGACGAGTACTCGACCCGCGTGCCGGGTGCGACACGCAACGGCGCGGTCCGGATCGCCTCCAGCAGCGCTTCACACGTCGGATGCTCGCGGTAGAGCGGAGTCCCGCCCGGCAGCCCGGACGTGTGCGTGAGCAGCTGCCGCACGGTGATCGCGGCCTTGTCTCCGCCCGCATACGCCGGCAGGTGCCGGGGGAGCGGATCGTCGAGATCGATCAGGCCCCGCTCGGCCAGCGCCACGACCACGATCCCGACGACCGGCTTCGTCACCGAAGCCAGATCCCACCGGCTCTCCTCGGTCGCCGCCGGACCGCCGTGCCAACGCGTTCCGAGCACCCCGCGGTCGAGCACGCCGTCAGCGGTGCCGACCGACCACGCCGCGGCCGAGTACAACCCCTTCTCGGAAGCCAGAAGGTGCTCAATCCTCATCGGACACCGCCTGCAGACCCACCGGCCCCAGCTTCGCCGAGATCCGGTTCGCCGCCTCGGCCACCAGGGGGCCGAGCGCCGCGAAGGCCTCCGGCTGCAGCGTGAACGTCAGCCCCGACACGCTGACCGCTCCGGCGACCACCCCGTCGGCATCCACCACGGGCGCCGCCACGC
Organism: Amycolatopsis sp. NPDC047767; assembly: GCF_040704195.1. Classification (NCBI taxonomy): domain Bacteria; kingdom Bacillati; phylum Actinomycetota; class Actinomycetes; order Pseudonocardiales; family Pseudonocardiaceae; genus Amycolatopsis; species Amycolatopsis sp. NPDC047767. The sequence goes on along the minus strand of NZ_JBEYSJ010000036.1, from coordinate 47,103 downwards.
AGCGCACGTGCGCTTCGTACTGCTCGTCGTCCACCACGTACCCGAGACTGTCCACAGTGGTCAGCGACGCCCGGATCTCCGCCGGATCGGTCAGCGTTTTCGCCGTCCACGCCTTCAACGGCCCGGCGAGCATCGCGGTGACTTCGGCCTCCGGCAGCCGTGACAGGATCGCCCGCCCGACGCCGGTGCAGTACAGCGGCACCTCGCCGCCCGGCCGGGTGTTCAGCCGGTATGCCTGCTCCGGCTCGAGCTTCTCCACGTACACCGCCCGGTCGGCGTGGCGCACCGCGTAGTGCACCGTGTGCCCGGTCCGCCGTCGCAGGTCCGCGAGCACGGGCCGGGTCGCCCGGGTGGCTCGGCTGCCGGCGAGCACGGCGGCCGAAAGCCCGAGCAGCCGCGGCCCGACGTCGTACTGGCCGCCGCCCGCCGCGGCCGCGAAACCGGCGTCCGCGAACGTCTGCAGCATCCGGTGCGCGGTGGGTTTCGGCAGGTCACAGGCCTTCGCGAGGTCGGCGAGCCGGTGCGGCCCACCGGGGCGCGCGAGTGTCGCCAGCACTTCCAGCGCCTTGTCCACCGCGCCGCGGGGACTGTTCGCCGAGTCGTTGACAGCCTTGGTCACGGCGCCTACCTTAGCGCAATCGCATTCCATCTGACGGAACGGTCTTTCACTTCACGAAACGATCGAAAGGAGCCGGCACCCCGTGGCCTCTCCGCGTCCCCGCCTGTCCCGCCGCGACGCCCTCCGGCTCGGCGGCCTGGCGCTGCCCGCACTCGCCCTGCCGGGCCTGCTCACCGCGTGCGGCAGCGCGGCCGGCACTCCCGGCACCGTGCTGCGCGTGGCCCAGACCTCGGACCCGAAAACCCTGGATCCCCAGAAACAGGGCGACCTGACCTCCATGAACGTGCTGATCAACATGTTCGACACACTCACCACACGAGGTCCGGACAACCAGCTGAAACCCGGGCTGGCCCTGTCGTGGTCCTCGCCCGACCCGCTGACCTGGCGCTTCAAGCTCCGGCCCGGCGTGAAGTTCCACAACGGCGAGCCGTGTGACGCCAACGCCGTGGCCTTCAGCATCAACCGGCTGCTCGATCCCGCCACGAAGTCGCCGATCGTCGAGCTGCGCTATGTGAAGCAGGCCAAGGTCGTCGACCCGCTGACGGTGGACCTGCACTGCAGCCAGGCCGACCCGATCATCCCCGCGAAGGTGTCGTTGTTCGGCGGAGTCGCCGTGCCGCCGGGGTACCTCAAGCAGGTGGGCTCCGCGGGCTTCGCGAAGCACCCCGTGGGCACCGGGCCGTTCACCTTCGAGGAGTTCCAGCGCGACCACCAGCTGCGGATGCGCCCGAACCCCGCCTACTGGGGCGGCAAACCCGCCTACGACGAGCTGGTGTTCCTGCCGATGCCCGACGCGTCGTCGGCGCTGGCCTCGCTGCAGAGCGACGAGGTCGACATCGTCGCGAACCTGACGCCCGACGCCGCGCTGCAGATCCAGGGGTATCCCGGCGTGGCGATCCGCAACTACCCGGGCATCCGCACGTCGTACCTCTCGCTCGACACGACCCAGGGCCCGCTGCGCGACGTGCGGGTACGCCAGGCGCTCAACCACGCCGTCGACGTGCCGCTGCTGATCAAGGCGGTGCTCGACGGCAAGGCGCGCGAGGTGCCGACGATGTTCCCGCGCGAGTCGTTCGGCTTCGACCCGTCGATCACGCCCTACACGCGTGACCAGGGCGAAGCCAAGCGGCTGCTCGCGGAGGCCGGGTTCCCGGACGGCTTCGACACCTCCCTCACCGCGCAGACGGCCGACTCCAACATCGCCGAGGCGATCTCCGGTCTCCTGGCGAAGGTCGGGGTGCGGGCGCGGGTCGACCTCGTCGACGCCGGCACCTACTCGAGCCGCCTGACCTCGAACAACCGCGGTGCCCTCGGCCCGATCTACCTCGCCGCGAGCACCGGCTGGACGCTCGACGCCGAGAGCCTCGTGCAGTCCAACGTCCGCCACGACCGGCGCCAGAGCCGGTGGCACAACCCGCAGGCCGACCGGCTCATCGACGCCGAGGAGCTGTCGCCCGCCCCCGCCGACCGGCAGAAAGCCTTCACGTCGTTGCAGCAACTTCTCAAGCAGGAGGCGCCGTTCGTGTTCCTCTACCAGATCGACAACATCTACGCGGTCAACACGCGCCCCAGCTGGCACCCCGGTGTCGTCGGCGTGCTCGCCATGGCCTCGGCGACGGTGACCCCGTGACGGCGCCGGTCACCACCGCGACCCGCCCGCCCGCGCGCGCCGGCGCCGGCGTGCTGCGCGTGGTCGTGACGAAGGTGCTCACGGCGATCGTGGTGCTGTTCTTCGTGGCCACGGCGGCGTTCCTGCTCGTGCGGCTCTCGGGCGACCCCGTGAAGCTGATCCTGCCACCCGACGCCACCGCGGCGCAGGAGGCGACGCTGCGGGCGAGCCTCGGGCTCGACCGGCCGCTCATCACGCAGTACCTCGACTACCTCGCCGGTCTGCCGCGGCTCCAGCTCGGGAACTCGCTCGTCTACGACCAGCCGGTGACCGACGTCCTGTTCTCCCGCGTCCCGGCGACGCTGGAGCTGGCCGGGTCCGCGCTCCTCGTGGCGCTCGCCCTCGCCGTGCCCGCGGGCACGTTCGCCGCGATGCGCCGCGGCCGCGCCGGCGACTCCGGCGTGATGGCCGGTGTCCTGGTCGGACAGTCCACTCCGGCCTTCTGGGTCGGGATCCTGCTCATCCTGATCTTCGCCGTGCAGCTGAAGATCCTGCCCGCGTCCGGCTACGGCGGCATCGAGCACCTGATCCTGCCCGCCGTCACGCTCGCCGTGTACTCGGTGGCGGTGATCGCGCGGCTGCTGCGCTCGTCGTTGATCGACGTGCTGGGCTCGGACTTCATCCGCACCGCGAAAGCCAAGGGCCTCGGCACCGGCGGGATCGTGCTCGGCCACGGTATGCGCAACGCGGCGCTGCCCGTGGTCACGGTCATCGGCCTCGAGGTCGGCTCCCTGCTGGGCGGCGCGATCCTCACCGAGCAGGTGTTCTCGTGGCCCGGCCTCGGCCGGCTCACGGTCGAGGCGATCCAGAACCGCGACTTCCCGCTCGTGCAGGCCGCGGTGCTGTTCTTCGCCGCCACGTTCGTGATCGTGAACCTGCTGGTGGACCTGTCCTACACGATTCTCGACCCGAGGGTGCGGGTGACCTCATGACCGCCATCACCGCTGTCGCCACCGCTCGATCTGCCCGGCCGAGCGCCGTGCGGGCGATGCTGCGCAACCGGCTGGGCTCCGTCGCCGTGACCGTGCTCGTGCTGATGGTGCTGGGCGCGGTGTTCGCACCGCTGATCGCGCCGTACGACCCGGGCACGCAGGACCTGCTGGTACGCCTGCACCCGCCCGCGTGGCAGGCCGGTGGCGACGCGAGCCACCTGCTCGGCACCGACCAGCTCGGGCGCGACATCCTCTCACGCCTTTGTTACGGCGCGCGGATCTCGCTGCTGGTGGGCGCGTGCGCGGCGCTGCTCGCCGGGATCGTCGGCGCGGTCATCGGGCTGGTGGCCGGGTTCCTCGGCGGCTGGTTCGACCGGATCCTCATGCGCCTGGCCGACATCCAGCTCGCGTTCCCGCCGATCCTGCTCGCGCTCGCCATCGTCGGGTTCCTCGGCTCCGGTCTGTGGTACGTCGTGCTGGTGCTCGGCTTCACGGGCTGGGTCTCCTACGCTCGCGTGATCCGCTCCGAGGTGCTTTCCCTGCGCACCAGGGAGTTCGTCACGGAGGCACGGGCGATCGGCGTCACGGACCTCGCGATCATGCGCCGCCACCTGCTGCCCAACGTGATGGCGCCGCTCGCCACCATCGGCACGCTGCACGTGGCGGCGGCGATCGTGGCCGAGGCGTCGCTGAGCTACCTCGGCCTCGGCGTGCCGAAGCAGACCGTCACGTGGGGCGGCATGCTCAGCGACGGCCAGCTGTACCTGGGCACGTCGTGGTGGGTGGCCGTGTTCCCCGGCATCGCGCTGATGATCACCGCGCTGGCCGTCAACATCACCGGCGACGTCCTGCGCGACGTCGCGGACCCGAAGGCGTACCGCTCATGAGCCTGGTGGAGATCAAGGACCTGCGGGTCGAGTTCCGGCTCGACACCGGCACGGTGACGGCCGTCGACGGCGTGAGCTTCGCCGTGGACGAGGGCGAGACGCTGGCGGTGGTGGGGGAATCGGGCAGCGGCAAGACGGCCACGGCGCTGTCGCTGCTGCGGCTCAACCCCGAACCGCCCTGCGTCTACGAAGGCGAGGTGCTCCTCGACGGGCGCGACGTGCTGCGACTGTCCGAAAAGGACCTCCGGCGCATCCGGGGCAACGACGTCGCCATGGTCTTCCAGGACCCGATGACGAGCCTCAACCCGGTGAAACGCGTGGGGGCGCAGGTCGCGGAAGTCGTGCGGCGCCACTCGGGTGCCTCCCGCGCGCAGGCCGCGGCGGCCGCGGTCGAAGCGTTGCGGGAAGCCGGGATTCCCGACCCGGAACGGCGGGCGGCCCAGTACCCGCACCAGCTTTCCGGTGGGCTGCGCCAGCGCGTGATGATCGCCATGGCGCTGGTCGGCCGGCCGCGGGTGCTCGTGGCCGACGAGCCGACGACCGCGCTCGACGTGACCGTGCAGGCGCAGATCCTCGAGCTGCTGGTGGAGCTGCAGCGCCGCCACGGCATGGCGATCGTGCTCATCACCCACGACCTGGGCGTGGTGGCCGAGGTCGCCGACCGGGTCGTGGTGATGCGCTCGGGCCGCGTCGTGGAGACCGGCGCCGTGCTGCCGGTCTTCGAGACACCGCAAGAGGAGTACACGCGCGAGCTGCTGCGCGCCACACCGAAGCTGGAGCGGGTATGACGAACCTGGTCGAGATCCGGGGCCTGCGCAAGGACTACGGCGCGGTGGCCGCCGTCGACGACGTCGACCTCGACGTGGTCTCCGGCGAGACGCTCGCCGTGGTCGGCGAATCGGGCTCCGGCAAGACGACACTGACGCGGCTGTTGCTGCGCCTGGCCGAACCGACGGCCGGCAGCGTCCGCTTCGACGGCGCCGACCTGGCGACGCTGCCGGCGGCCCGGCTGCGCAAGGTGCGCCGCGAGATGCAGGTGGTGCTGCAGGATCCGTACTCCAGCATGAACCCGCGCCTGCGCGTCACCGAGATCGTCGGCGAACCGCTGGTCACGCACGAGCGCGGCCTGCGCGGTCGCCGGGGACGCACGCGGTTGCGCGCGCGGGTCGGGGAGCTGCTCGACGCCGTCGGCCTCGCGCCGGAGGTGCAGGACCGCTACCCGCACGAGTTCTCCGGCGGGCAACGGCAGCGCATCTCCATCGCCCGCGCGCTGGCGCTGGAACCGCGACTGGTCGTGCTGGACGAGCCGACGAGCGCCCTCGATGTGTCGGTGCAGGCGCAGGTCCTCGACCTGCTCGCCGAGCTGCAGTCGCGGCTGCAGCTGACGTACGTGTTCGTGTCGCACAACCTCGCCGTGGTGCAGCAGATCGCCGACCGGGTGGCGGTGATGCGCGCGGGGAAGATCGTGGAGCTCGCGGCGAAACAGCAGCTGTTCTCCGCGCCGGAGCACGACTACACGCGGACGTTGCTCGACGCGGTGCCGGACCCGGACCCGCGGCGGGCCCGGCGATGGGCGACGTCGTGAGGCGGCTGACGTGAGCTCAGTGCCGCGAGAGCACCAGGCCCGCGCCGCCGAGCAGCACGATGTCGTCGGCCGGGCCGGTGTTGACCAGCACCTGCGGCGGTTCCGCGCCGGTGGCCCACGACGAGTCCTCTCGCAGCCGGTGCTCGATGCGGGCGCGGAACGCTTCGCCGCCTTCGGACGCTTCGCCGTGCAGGATGAACAGGCCAGGGGCGAACAGTTGCTGGATGTTGACCAGGCCGAGGGCGATGTTGCCCGCGTACTCGTCGAGCAACGGGTCGCCGGCCAGCTCGCGGACGCTGCGCCCGGCCAGGCCCCGCCGTTCGGCCTCGGCACGCAGCCACGACGTGGTCGCGACGGTTTTCCAGCAGCCGCGCGCGCCGCAGGTGCAGGGCAGGCCGCTGGCGGCCACCGTCATGTGCGCGCCGCTGCGGCCGCCCGGCGGGGCGAGCACCTCACCGTCGTAGAGCATGCCGACGCCGAGGACCTCGCCGGTCGACACGGACGCGAACGTCGTGCGGCCGCGGCCCGGGCCGAACCAGCGGTCGCCGAGCACCTCCACACGGGCGCGGTGCTCCACGTGCACGGGGACCCCCACGAGCCGCGTCACGACGTCGGCGACGGGGTAGCCGTGCAGGGCTGGCACCTCGTTGACCTCGATGATCACGCCCGCCGGCGCGTCGACCAGGCCCGCGGCGGCGATCCCGACCCCGGCCGGCGGGCTGGGGAACCGCACCGCCGAGGCGAGCGCGGCGTCGATCTCTCCGGGGTCGGCCGTGCCGTGCGGGTAGGTGGCCTCGGCCTGCCAGAGCACCGCGCCCGACAGGTCGAGCAAGGCGGCGCGCACGCGTCCGGGCACCAGCTCGACGGCACCCAGCAGAGGTGCCGCGGCTTCGGCCGCCGGAGCCGCGGCCGGGGCCGGGACCAGCCGCAGCGCGGGCCGTTCGCCGGAATTCATGCGGTCACGATGCCACGCCCGGCCCGACGAGGGGAGCCCACATGCCCGAACTGACGCGGATGACCTGGCGGGAGGTGCGCGCGGCCGCGCCGTCGGCCATCGCGCTGGTGCCGATCGGCTCGCAGGAGCAGCACGCGGGCCACCTGCCGATGGGCACCGACACGATGCTCGCCGAAGCCGTGGTCGACGGCGCGCTCGCCCGCCTCGGCGGCGACCCGGAGGTCGTGCGGCTGCCCGCGCTGCCGTTCGGCCACAGCCCGCACCACCTGTTCGCCGCGGCCGTGTCGCTCTCGGCCGCCACGCTGCAGGCCGTGCTCGCCGATGTGCTCGACTCGCTCGTGCGCAGCGGGTTCCGGCGCGTGTTCGTGGTCAACGGCCACGGCGGCAACGACGAGATCATGCGCCTGGCCGTGAAGCAGTACGCGCTGAAGGCCGACGTCGCGCTCGCCGCGTGCTCGTACTGGTCGCTCGGCGAAGCCGCTTCGCCCGGCCACGCCGGGCTGTTCGAGACGTCGCTGATGCTCGCCGCGAAACCCGACCTGGTGCGTGAACCCGCACCGAGGCCGGACGTGACCCCGCCGCCGCTGTTCGACCGGCCGCCCTACCCGGGGCTGACGGTCGAGCGCCACGGCGAGTGGGCCCGCGTCGGCGGCTCCACCGACGACGCCACGGCGGCCACCGTCGACCGCGGCACCGACCTGCTCGACCGGCGGGTGGCGGCGCTGGCCGCCGCGATCCGCGCCTTCGCGGGAGCGACCCGCGAACACGCCCACACCGAAGGGGAGGCATGAAGATCACCGACGTCGACGTGCAGGTCGTGAACCTGCCGTTGACCAACCCGTTCACCAGCTCGTTCGAGACCAAGACGGGCGAGACGCGCACGGTCGTGCGCCTGCGCACCGACACCGGCGTGGAGGGCTGGGGCGAGACGATGTGGGGCCGGCCGGTCGCCGAGCTCACGCGCCAGCTCGGCAAGGAGCTGGTGGGGCAGAGCCCGTTCGCGCTGGAGGAGTTCCACCGGCGTCACCACATGGTGCCGTTCTTCCACGGCTACCTCGGCTACGCGGCGCTGGCGGCGCTGGACGTCGCGTGCTGGGACGTGATGGGCAAGGCCACCGGGCAGCGCGTGACCGACCTGCTCGGCGGCCCGGTGCGCGAGGAGGTGCCGATCACCGCGCTGGTGACCCGCGCCGACGCGCCCGGCGCGCAGGGCCGTGAGCTGGCGCAGGGGATCGCCGAGCACGCGGCGAAGGTGGTGGCCGAGGGCGGCTTCACGGCCGTGAAGCTCAAGGGCACCACCGACGTCTTCGGCGACGTCGAGATCATGCGGGAGCTGCGCCGCGCGCTGCCGGACGTCCAGCTGCGCGTGGACCCGAACGCCGCGTGGTCCGTGCCCGACTCGATCCGCGCGGGGCTGGCGCTCGAGGAGCTCGACCTGGAGTACCTCGAAGACCCGTGTGTGGGCATCGAAGGCATGAGCCAGGTCCGCGCGAAGGTGCGGATCCCGTTGTGCACCAACATGTGCGTGGTGCGCTTCGAGGAGTTCGCCCCGGCGGTGCGCCTCGGCGCGGTGGACGTGATCCACGGCGACGTCTACAAGTGGGGCGGCATCGCGGCGACGAAGGCGCTCGCCGCGCACTGCGAGACGTTCGGCCTCGGCATGAACCTGCACAGCGGCGGCGAGCTCGGCATCGCGACGGCCGCGCACCTCGCCGTGGTCGCCAGCACGCCGGTGCTCTCGCGCGCGATCGACAGCATGTACTACCTGCACGTCGACGACATCGTGCAGCCGCTGCACCTGGAAGCCGGCCGCCTGCGCGTGCCGACCGGCCCGGGACTCGGCGTGGAGGTCGACGAGGACAAGCTCGCCTTCTACGCGGCGAAGAACGCCGCCGAAGGCGACCTCACCGGCTGACGCGGGCGAGCACGTCGTCGAGGGAGCGCGCCAGGGCTTCGGGTGAGCCGTGCAGGTGGGACAGCGCCGTGCCGCCCTGCTGGGCGGTGAGCAGCGTCAGGGCGAGATGCTCCGCGGAGACGTCCGCGGGGATCTCGCCCGCCGCCTGGGCGCGGCGGACGAGCGTGGTGATGGCGTCCTGCCAGCGGTCGAACAGCCGCGCGAGGGTGGTGCGCAGCTCGGCGTCGTCGTCGACCTGGCCGACGAAGGCGCCGAGCGGGCAGTTGCCGTAGCCGCTCTCGTCGGCCGCGGCGAGCACTTCGTCACGCCAGCGGCGCAGGTCGGTGCACTCCTCGTCGTGCAGCGACGGCTGCGCGGCCAGCACCCGTTCCAGCTGGTGCTCCAGCACGGCGACGGCGAGGTCCTGCTTGCCGCCGAAGTAGTGGTACAGCTGGGACTTGCCGGTGCCGCTCTCGGCGAGCACGTCCTCCAGCGGCGTGCCGCCGATGCCGCGCTCGTGCATCAGCCGCGCGGCCGAGGTCACGATCTTCTCGCGCGTGCGGCGGCCGCGGCTCGTGGTGGGTTCGGGGCGCATCTACGCGGGGTAGGTCTCGTAGTGACGGGTGTCGAGCGTCGCGGGGTCGAACTTGCCCGCGATCGAGCCGATCCACTGCTTGAACAGCGGGCCGGCGCGGAACCCCCGCTCGTGCGCCTCGACCGACGTCCAGTCCACCGCCACGGTGAAGCGGCCGGGTTCCTCCACGCATCGGCTGACGGTCGCAGACAGGCAGTCCGGGTGCGCCCGCAGGTAGGGCACGCCCGCTGCGATGGCCCGGCCCAGCTCGTCCTCACCGCCGGGCAACGCGGTGAGGATGGCGACTTCGGTGACCACGGTTGCCTCCCTCAGGCGGTTTCGACGGGCAGATCGGCTCGGGCACTCCACTCGTTCCAGGAGCCGTCGTAGTTGGTCCCGAGAGGGTAACCGGCGACCGCGAGTCCGAAGAGGACGGTCGACGCCGCGACACCTCCGTTGCAGTAGGCCACGACCGGCCGGCCGGGGTCGAGTTCGGCCGCGGTGAAGAGGTCCTTCAGCTCGGCCGCGGAGCGCCAGGTGCCGGTGGTGAGGTCCACGAGGTCCTCGCGCGGCACGTTCACGGCGCCGGGGATGTGCCCGCGCCGGTTGCCGGGGCGGGCGATCTCGCCGGTGTACTGGCCGGGGTCGCGGGCGTCGACGAGCTGGATCTCCGGTTTGTCCAGCGCAGCCAGCACGTCCTCGGCGGTGGCCCGCAGTTCGGGGCGGGTACGCGGGGTGAACACCGCGCGCGGGTGCTCCGGTACGGCGGTGTCGACGGCCCGGTTCTCCTGCTGCCACTTCGTGAAACCGCCGTCGAGCACGACCACGCGCTGGTGGCCGTAGTAGCGCAGCGCCCACCACAGGCGCGTGGCGAACGTCGATGCCGGGTGCGTGTCGTAGGCGACCACGAGGTGCTCGTCGCCGATCCCGGCTCGCGCCATCGCGTCGGCGAACTGCCGCTCGGTGGCCACCTGCACGGGCACGGCGTCGTCCGGGTCGACGATGTCGCGGGTCCAGTCGAGGAACACCGCGCCGGGCACGTGACCGGCCGCGTACTCGTCGGCCGAGCTCTCGTAACCGAGTCCGGCCGGCCGCGGTGCCGGGGTCCCCGCGCCGGGCAACGGCGGCACGGAGCCGCGGATGTCGACGATCCGGACGTCCGGATCGTGCAGGTGCGCGGCCAGCCACTCGGTGGTGACCAGGAAATCGGTGCGTGACATCGGCTCGGGCCCGTCCCTCCGGCGGGTCCGGTGCCCGCCTTCAGTCTGTACCATACAGTACAGTTCCGGGGACGTCAGCGCAGCGCGTTGATCGTGATGGTGAGCGTCTCCGGGTCACCCGCTTGCACGGCGCCGCTGAAGTCCGGGCCGGGGGAGACGTCGTCGTAGGGGAAGGCGTAGCCGCGGTTGTCCGGCAGGCGGCTGTGGACGATGCGGGCGTAGTGGTTCGTCTCGGCGGCGGTGTAGAACTTCGCGGGGTCCTCGCCGTCGGGCTGATTCGGGTTGTCGAGCAGCGTCGTGCGGTTCAGCGCGGCCGCCAGCCGGGGGACGATGGCCTTGCGGGCGTCGCTGTCGCCGTCCTTCAAGGCGAACGGGCCGCTGTTGCAGCTCCACACGTCGGCGGTGACCGGTTTGGTGAAGCGCTCGCCGTTGGCGAAGGCGAGCACGCCGTCGCCGCCGACGCGGCCGGTGAACTTGCCCAGGCCCGGGATCTGCGAGTCGACGGTGAGGTCGGTGCCCGCGTACTTCTGCCAGACGGAGTCGAGGTAGCCGTCGAGGTACCCCGTGAAGCGGTCGGCGCGGTGCTGCGCGGACAACGCGCGCAGCGGGCGGCCGTCGGCCCCGGCGTCCACGAGCTCGGCCCAAGCCCCGCCCTGGGCCTTGAGCGCGGCGCAGATCGGGTCGAGCGAGCCCGCCGGCAGCCCGGGCACGGTCTGGTCGCCCGAACCCGTCGTCTTCAGGTGCAGGCCCATCGGGATCGCGACGAAGTCGACGTAGCTGATGTTGGCGAACAGCACGGCGTCGTTGAAGGTGAACTCGCAGAACGACCAGTTCCGGCCGTGGTTCGGGTCGGCGGTGTTCACGAAGCTCGGGTGCACCAGTGCGGGGCCGGGGTTGACGAAGAAGTCGAGCTTCGCGTCGGTCACCACGTAGATCCGCGCGCCCGCCATCTTCGGCACGCTCACCTGCGACAGTGACTTCACCGGGATGGCGCAGTCCTCGGCGAGTGGCGTCTGGTCCGCGGACGGTGAGGGCGGGTAGTACGGCGTGCCGTCGGCCTTGAGGATCACGGGCCGGTTGTCCGGCGCGATTCCCGTGATGTAGGCGTAGGTTGCGCCGGCGCCGGAGCGGTCGTCGAACGCGACCTGCACCGTGTCGGGCGTCGCGGCGGAGGCGCGTCCCATGCGCCACAAGGGAAACGTGGCTGCCGCAGCGGAAGCGCCGAGGAAAGCTCGCCGGGAAATCAAGGAAACCGCCTCCTGGGGTTCACGGGAACGCCGACCACGTTCCGGACCGCGGGCCGGCGAAAACGGGGACACGCCGGGGAAATCCCGGGCGCGGGGTGGTACGGATCGCCTGCGCCGGCCTTCTCGTCGGGCGCAGGCGATCCCGCTCAGCCGACCTGGAGATCGATGCAGGAGTAGAACGCGTTGGCCGTGTCCGCGATGTTCCACACGGCGAGCACGGTCTGGCGGCCGGTGTGGCCGCTCAGATCCACCTGGTGCGTCACGGTTTCCGGCGGCTGCTGGTTGTGGCCGTCGAAGCTCGCGACCTTCTCGTCGCCGATGAAGTACTCGTAGCTGGAGGTGCTGTGGCGCGCGGTGAAGGTCCACGTGAACGTGACCGTCTTCCCGACCGAAGCGGCCTGCCACGGCTTGGAATCGTCGTTGACCTCGGCGAACTGCGCGAGCCCGCCGTTGCAGCTGTGCAGGCCCTTCGGCCCTTCCACGCTCTGCGGTTCGTACTTGATCTCACCGCAGTCGACCACGCCCTGCGCGCACTGCGCCTGGCGGCTCGCGGGGGAGTTCACGTACCCATGGGCGCTCGCGATGCCGGCGGGGCTGACCAGGACGAGCACCGGCGCGAGCACGGCGCCCGCGAGTCCGGCGAGGATTTTCCGGTTCGCTTTCATACCAGCTCCTTCGGGGAATGCTCGCTTCCCGGCCGCGGGTACGGCGAAACAGCGCACTGGCGGGCCGCCGGGGAGGTGCGCGAGCGAAGGGTGACGTTGTGGTCTAGACCATAACCCCGAAGAAGGTCCTTGGTCAACAACTGGCAAAGAGAAGCGTCGAGTTGGTAAGTGGCCAACCGGGGTTTGCTACGAACGCTGTCCCGACAGGAGCTCGAACGCCTCCCACATCCCGGCGTAGCGGCCGCCGCGCGCGAGGAGCTCGTCGTGGCTGCCGGCCTCGGCGATGCGGCCGCGGTCGAGCACCACGATGCGGTCGGCCGACTGCGCGGTCTGCAGCCGGTGGGCGATCACGATGGTCGTGCGCCCGGCCGCCAGCGTCCGCATGGCTTCGGCGACGTGGGCTTCGGCCGCGAGGTCGAGGTTCGACGTCGCCTCGTCGAGCAGCAGGATCACCGGGTCCACGAGCTGCGCGCGGGCAAGCGCGAGGAGCTGGCGCTGCCCGGCCGAGAGCGACCGGCCGCGTTCGGCGATCTCGTGCAGGTAGCCGCCGGGCAGCGTGGCCACGAACTCGTGCGCCCCGACGGCCTGTGCGGCCGCCTCCACCTCGGCGTCGGTGGCGTCGGCCCGGCCGTAGGCGATGTTGTCGCGCACGGTGCCGGTGAACAGGAACGCCTCTTGCGGCACGTAGCCGAGCGCGCGGCGGTAGGCGGCGAGGTCGAGCGAGCGCAGGTCGTGGCCGTCGACGCGGACGCTGCCCGTGTCGGGGTCGTAGAAGCGGGCGAGCAGCTTGACCAGCGTCGACTTGCCCGCGCCCGTCTCGCCGACCAGCGCCACGGTCTCGCCGGCCGCGATCGTCAGGTCGACCTCGCGCAGCGCCTCCGGCGGCTTCATGACGGCCTGCGAGCCCGCGACCAGCCGCGGGTCGGCCGGGCCGCGACGTTCGCCCGCGCCCAGTGCCGGCGCCGACGGGTACGCGAAGCGCACGCCGTCGAAGGTGATCTCGCCGCGCAGCCGGCCGGGGTCGATCGCCTGCACGGCGGGCGGGGTGAGCGTCTCCAGCCGCATCAGGTCGGAGATCCGGCTCACCGACACGCGCGTCTGCAGCCACGAGTCGAACACCTGCGACAGCTGCTGGATGGGGGAGAAGAACAGGTCGATGTAGAGGATGAACGCGATCAGCGCACCCGGCGTGAGCCGGCCCGAGTAGATCATCCCGGCGCCGACCCCGAGCACGATCGCGTCGGCGCCCGCCGAGAGGAACTGCACGAACGGGAAGTACGTGGCGGCCAGCCGCTGCGCGGAGTAACGGGAGTCGAGGTAGTCGCGCCCGAGCCGGCGGAACCGGCGGATCGTCTCGTCCTCGTGGGCGAACGCCTGCGACTCGCGCACGCCCGAAAGGCTCTCCTGGAAGTCGGCGTTCACGATCGCGACGCGGTCGCGCGCTACGTCGTACAGCTTCGCGGCGCGCCGGCGGAAGATCACCGTCCCGATGGCCAGCGGCACCACCACCGACAGCGTGCACAGGCCCAGCAGCGGGTTGACCACGACCAGCGTTACGCCGACCCCGGCGAAGGTCACGAACGCGACCAGCGCCGAGAGCAGCCCGTTCTGGATCAGCGACTCGAACTGGTCGACGTCGGTGGTCATCCGGGTCATGATCCGGCCGGCCATCTCGCGCTCGTAGTAGTCGAGCGAAAGGCGTTGCAGCTGGGCCCAGATGCGGATCCGCAGCGACAGCATCACGCGCTGCGCGGTCCGGCCGGTCACGAAGGTCTGCGCCACCTCGTCGAGGAACGCGATGAGCGTGATCAGCAGGAACAGCCCGGCGGCGCCGAAGAGCACGGCCTGCGAGCCTTGCAGCACGCCGTCGTCGATGCCGCTCTTCACGAACACCGGCCCGATCACCGACGCGACGGCGTCGATCACCACGAGCAGCAGCCCGAACAGCAGCGGACGGCGGAACTCGCGCAGCAGCGTGCGCAGGGAGAACGCGCGCTCCTGGCGGGTTTCCTTGGCGAGATCGACCTTCGCGAAGTCCCGCACGGGTTTCAGCTCGTCGACGCGGGCGAGCAGCTGCGGGGTCGGCGGGAGCGCGGCGCGCCAGCCGCTGCCGCCGGCCGAGCCGCCGAGGCCGGCCCCGATGCCCGGCGCTCCGGTGGCGCGGGTGGTGAACCGCCGGCCGTTGCCGTTCTGTCCGCTTCCGTTGTGCCCGTTGCGTTCCCCGCGCCAGGCGGACGCGGTGGTGCCCCCGACGGTGAGGGCTTCGATGCGGTCGCCGACCCGTTCGGCGGCTTCCTCCTCGAGCCCGGTGAGCAGCGTGCGGTAGAGGGCGCTGCGCTCCAGCAGCTCCTCGTGGGTGCCCTGGTCGGCGACCACCCCGCCGTCGAGCACCACGACACGGTCGGCCAGGTGCAGCGTCGAGCGCCGGTGGGCGACGAGCAGAGTGGTGCGCCCGGCCAGCACCGTGCGCAGCGACGCGTTGATCGACTCCTCGGTGTTGGCGTCGACGGCGCTGGTGGCGTCGTCGAGCACGAGCACCCGGGGGTCGGTGAGGATCGCGCGGGCCAGCGCCACGCGCTGGCGCTGCCCGCCCGAAAGCGACAGCCCGCGTTCGCCGACGACGGTCTCGTAGCCCTGGGGCAGCGCGCGGATGAAGGTGTCGGCCTCGGCGACCTCGGCGGCGGCGAGGATCTCCTCGTCGGTGGCGCCGGGTTTTCCGTAGGCGATGTTGGCGCGAATGGTGTCGGAGAACAGGAAACTCTCCTCGAACACCACGCCGACCTGGGAGCGCAATGAGCGCAGCCGCACCGTGCGCAGGTCGTGCCCGTCGAGCAGCACGGCGCCGGACTCCGGGTCGTGGAAGCGCGACACGAGCGTGGTCGCCGTGGTCTTGCCGCTGCCGCTCGGGCCGATCAGCGCCACGCGTTCGCCGGCGGCGACGTGCAGGTCGAAACCCTTCAGCACCGGCGCGTCGGGCGAGTATCCGAAGTGGACGTTCTCGAACCTGATCTCGCCCTTGGCCGTCGGCAGGTCCACGGCGTCGGGTGCGTCGGCGATGGCGGGCTCCAGGTCGATGAGCTGGAAGATCCGCTCGACGCCCGCGCGGGCCTGCTGGCTGATCGCGAGCACGCCGGCGAGCTGGCGCGCGGGGGCCATCAGCTGCCCGACGTAGGTGGAGAAGGCAAGGAACGTGCCGAGGCTGAGGCCGTGGTGCAGCGCGAGCCAGCCGCCGAGCACGAGGATCGCGACCTGCCCGAGCGCCGGGATCGCCTGCAGCAGCGGCTGGTACCGCGACTGCAGCCGCACGGCCCGCAGCTGCATGCCGTAGAGGTCGCCGGCGGTGTCGGCCAGCCGGTTGAGCTCCCGGCCCTCCTGGCCGAACGCCTTGACCACGCGCACGCCGTTGACGTCCTCGTCGACGATCTGCACCACGTCGCCCTCGCGCTGCTGCGCAGCCCAGGTGGCGGGGAAGATCCGCCGGCGCATCCGGTAGGACACCATGAGCAGCAGCGGCACCACGACCAGGCTCACGAGCGCGAGCAGCGGCGACAGGACCAGCATCACGCCGAGCGAGAGCAGGACCAGCAGGATGTTGCCGCTCATGATGGGCAGCAGGCTGAGCAGGCCCTGCACGAGCGCCGAGTCGGACGTCGCGCGCGACACGAGTTGACCCGTGGGCATGCGGTCGAGGTTCGCGAAGTCCATGCGCTGCAGGTGGGCCTGGATGTCGTTGCGCAGGTCGTACTGCACGGCCAGCGCGACCCGGCCGCCGCGGTAGCGCCGCTGGTAGGCGAACACGAACGCGGCCGCGGCGAGCACGAGCAGCGCGATCAGCCACGGCCACAGCGACGCCGAGCGGCTGAGGATCACCCCGTCGACGATCTGGCGTTCCAGCAGCGGCACCACGGTCTGGCAGGCGCTGCCGAGCACCGCGGCGCCGAAGGCGATCAGCAACTCACGGCGGTGGCGCAGGACGTAGCCGCCGAGGCGGCGCAACCAGCGGGACTTCTCTTCGGGTTCGCTCACCGGTTTCCGGCCATCCGCTCCGCCATGACCTCGTCGATCGCGTCACCGAGCCGGCCCAGCGACTCGAGCACCACGTCGCCGTCGGGTGTGCGGGCGACCAGCGCGAGGAGTCCCTTGATCATCTCGGCCTCGGTGGCGGCGAGCAGCCGTTCGCCTTCCGGGGTCAGGGAAAGCGCGGTGGCACGGTGGTCGGCGTCGACGTCGCCGCGGACCACGAGGCCGCGTTTCGTGAGCGCGTCGACCGCGGCGCTGATCGCCGGACGGCCGAGCGCGAGCCGCCGGGCCACGCGGGAGGCGCGCTCGTCGCCCGAGGCGATGGCGGACAGCACGCGGTAGTGGGCGAGGTTCAGCTCTCCCGACGAGCGCTCGAGCAGCCGCGAGAGGCGGGCCAGGGCCCGCACGGCGCTCGTCGCGGTCTGCTCGCGGGATTCTCCGGAGGACGGCATGATCCCGACTGTAACCCCAGTTTGTTCGATCGTCGAACTAGTGGGTCTCGGTGAGCCGAACAGGATTCGGTAGCCTGGCCTTGACCGGACTGGGTCGACAACGAAGTTTCCTGTTCGCGGTGCCCGCGGGCAGAACGAGGTTCGGAGGTAGCGTGAGCTTCAACCTGGCCACGATCTTGCACGAGTCCGCGCTCGCCCAGCCGGAAAAGGACTTTCTCCGCTTTCCGGGTGGAATCCACTCTTACGCCGCGGTGGACGAGACCTCCGGCCGCGTCGCGACGGCGTTGCGCGCGCGGGGTTTCGCGCCCGGCGACAAGATCGCCGTGCAGCTGGCCAACGTGCCCGAGTTCGTGTTCGCGTACTTCGGGATCCTCAAGGCCGGGCTCACCATGGTGCCGCTGAACCCGCTGCTCAAGGCCGACGAGATCGCCTACCACCTGGCCGACTCCGACGCGCGGCTGCTCATCGCCGACACGGCGCTGGCCGGTGAGGTGGCGAAGGCGCTCGCCGAGGTGCCGGAGGTGGCCGCGGTCGTCGTGGGTGGTCTGGACGGGTGGCCCGCCGGTGCGGTCGAGTTCGCCGAGCTGCTCGACGCCGAGGACGACGGCGACCTGTACCCGGGCGCGGCCGACGACACCGCCGTGCTGCTGTACACGAGTGGCACCACCGGACGCCCGAAAGGCGCCGAGCTGTCGCATTTCTCCCTGTACATGACCTGCACGATCGGCGGCCAGACCTTCGGCACGGAACCCGAGGACGTGGTGCTCGCGGTGCTGCCGTTCTTCCACGTCTACGGCCTGTCCAGCATCCTCAACTCCGCCGCCCGGCACGGGCGCACCGTGTCGGTGGTCCGGCGGTTCGAGCCGAAGGCGGTGCTGGCGGCCATCGAGCGCGACCGCGTGACGATCATGGCCGGCGTGCCCACGATGTACCACGCGCTGGCCGTCGCCGACAGCTCCGCGTACGACACGAGCAGCCTGCGCATCGGCAGCTCCGGCGGCGCCGCGATCCCCGAGCAGGTGCTGCGGGCGTTCGAGGAGAAGTACGGCATCCCCGTGCTGGAGGGCTACGGGCTGTCCGAGTCCGCGTCGACGACCACGGTGAACCCCGGTGCCGCGAACCGCAAGGTGCTCTCCATCGGCAAGCCGATCTGGGGTGTGCAGCTGCGCATCGTCGACGCGCAGGACCGCCCGCTGCCCGCCGGCGCGGACCACGTGGGCGAGATCGTGCTGCGCGGGCACAACATCACGAAGGGCTACTACAAGCGGCCCGCCGAAACCGCCGAAGCCTTCCGGGGCGGGTGGTTCCACACCGGGGATCTGGGTTACGTCGACGAGGACGGGTTCGTGTTCGTCGTGGACCGCAAGAAGGACCTCGTGATCCGCGGCGGGTACAACGTGTACCCGCGTGAGGTGGAAGAGCTCCTCTACCGGCACCCGGCCGTCGCGGAGGCCGCGGTGATCGGGGAGCCGGACGAGCGGCTGGGGGAGGAGATCGTCGCAGTGGTCTCGTTGAAGCCGGGTGCTTCGGCGGAGCCGGAGGAGATCGTGGCGTGGGCGAAGGAGCGGATCGCCGCCTACAAGTACCCGCGGCGGGTGCGGATCGTGGACGAGCTGCCGAAGGGGCCGACGGGGAAGATCACGAAGCTGCCGTTGCGAGGGCAGTGACCGTCCACTGTGGCCAGCCGGCCCAGTCGGCTCAGTCGAAGGTGAAGTCGTACGCCTGAAGTCCCGGGGTGAGCGACAGCGTCAGCGTCGAATGGCGTGCTGCCGGGCCGGAAACGAGGGTGTAGAGCTTCGGCACGCCCGAGGCCGGCACTGTCGTGCGGGTGCCGTCGAGCTCGACGGTGAGTGTGCCCGTGCCGCCGAGGACGAGGTGGACGGCGCGGGCGCGGAAGTTCAGGCGCAGCCGCGCGGACGGGCCCGCGGTGAGGGACTCGCCGGACGCGGTCCAGGTGCCGTCGAGGGCGAAGGTGTCGGACGCGACGGCGGCGGGGAAGCGCAGGGTGCGGGTCTGGCCCGGCGGCGGCTGGTCGCCGGTGATGTCGACGGGTGCGTTGGCGGGCCCGAGGTAGGTCTCCGGCGTGGTGGCCTCGACCGGCGTTGCGTCGGGGACGTCGGTGGGCGGTGGCAGGGGTCCGGCGCCGGCGTCGGTGAGGAGGTCGCGGATCTGCTGCTCGGTGTCCGCGTACGCGCCTTCGCCGAAGTGGGAGCCGCGGACCTGGCCCGACGCGTCGACGAGGTAGGAGGCGGGCCAGTACTGGTTGCCGTAGGCGTTCCAGGTGGCGTAGTCGTTGTCGATCGCCACCGGGTAGTCGACGCCGAGGGCCTTGGCCTGGGCGGCGACGTTGGCGGGCTCGTGCTCGAACGCGAACTCCGGCGTGTGCACCCCGAGCACCACGAGCCCCGCATCGCGGTAGGTGCGGTACCAGCTTTCGTAGTGGGGGAGGGCGCGCAGGCAGTTCACGCAGCTGTAGGTCCAGAACGTGACGAGCACGACCTTCCCGCGGCGGCTCGCGAGTGTCAGCGGCTGCCCGCCCGGGGTGTTGAGCCACGCGGTGATGCCCGTGGGCTCGGGTGCGGCGGTGAGCCGGTGCAGGCTCGCGGACGCGGAAGTGCCGGCCTCGAACGACTTCTGCAGCGCCGCCGTGTAGTCCGGCACGGTGCGCTGCAGGCCGGCGGTGAGGTCGAAGGCCGTGGCCGCTGCGACGGCCAGCAACGCGACGCCGGTGGTCACGCGGATCGCCCGGGCGCGGGCGCGCAGGTACCGGACGCGGCGCGTGAGCGCGTCGCCGGCCAGGGCGAGCGCGAGCAGCGGAATCCCGGCCCCGACGCCGAACGCCGCCGTGAGGACCAGCGCGCCGAACCCGATCCGGTGCGTCGCACCGAGCACGGCGATGGTCGCGAGCACCGGGCCCGCGCACGGCACGTAGACCAGGCCGAGGGCGAGACCGACGGTGAACCCGCCCGCGTCCGGATCGGCCGCGCGGCCGCGAAGCCGCGCGAACGGCCGTTCCAGCAGCTCGCCGACGCGCCGCGAGACGAGGCCCAGTCCGAGCAGGGCGAGGACCGCGATGCCGGCGTCGCGCAGCAGGTCCTGCGGCAGGTGGAACGCGCTGAGCACGAGGGAGCCGAACAGCGTCGCCAGGCCGAAGCTCACCACGAGCCCGGCCACCACGCGCACGGGCCGGCGCGACCCGGCCGTGAGCACCACGGGCAGCACCGGCAGCACGCACGGCGAAATGCTCGTGACCGCTCCCGCGAGCAGACCGGCGAGCACAAGAGTGAGCATGATTTCTCCCCGAGGACGAATTGCTCGCAGCCTAGCGTCTATTCGTAACCTGTCAGAGTAGTTATGACTTGTGCCACGAAAAAGACCGGCGAAGGCGGAGTGCCTTCACCGGCCTGGTCGTGCCGGGGGAGCGGGTCAGCCGGCCTGCCGCGACGGGGACAGGGGCGGGTTGCCGCGCTGGCGCGCCCGGTAGGCGGCGGCCTTCATCTTGTTGCCGCAGGTCGCCATGGCGCACCACTCGCGCCGCGACCCGCGGGAGCGGTCGAGGTAGACCTGCGTGCACTCGGGCCGGCCGCACTCCTTGAGCAGATCGGCGTCCGGCCCGCCGAGGATCTCCACGGCCTCGCGCGCCACCGACGACAGCGCTTGCGCCGGGGTCGCCTCCAGGCGGCGACCGTCGATCGACAGCTGGGGAACCGTCGAGGGGTGCGCCGCGAACTCGTTGACCACGTCCATGGCCCGCAGGTCGGGCTCGTGGTGGGTCAGCCGCGCCGCGACCAGCGCGTAGATGGCCTCGCGCAGTTCGATGGCGGCGAGCACGTCCTGCGGCCGGCTGCCCGGGTCGGTGTCGGTGACCCCGGACTCGCGTAACCACGCGTCGAGGTTGCGCGGCGAGCCGAGCTTCTCCAGGGGTTCGGCGTTGCGCCGGGCGCGCAGGGTCCCGACGAAGTCGAGTGCCGGGTTCCCGCAGGGGAAGGCGTGTTCCATCGCACCAGTCTGACAGGTGACGAAAAAGAGCGCAACAATTGCTAACCGGTAAAAACAGGTTAACCGGAATGTGTAGCAAAAATTCGTAACCGTCTTGACTGGTGACGAATAAGCGTGCAAGAGTTTCGGCATCGCCACCGGGGCCCCGCGGAAACCGCGGCCCCCGTCCGGAAAGGTCTCACCTTCGATGGATCCGACTGTCTCGCTGCTGCTCGTCCTGCGGAGCCTGCTCGTCACCATGGGTGCGCTCACCGGCACCCGGTGCCCGGTTTCGGGCCGGGGGAGTACCGGTGATCACCACCGGCCAGTACCTGCACGTCGTCACCCGGGCGCTGACCGGCATGGCCGCGATCGTCGAGCAGCTCGGCGACGATCTGGCCAACACCCGGCTCGAGCTGCCCGGCGCCAACACGCCGTACGCGGTGCTCAACCACTGCCTCGGCGCCACGGCGTACTGGGCCGGCGAGGTCGTCTCCGGCCGCGCCGCCCACCGCGACCGCGACGCCGAGTTCACCGCCGCCGGTCCGGTCGCGCCGCTGCTCGACCGCGTGCGCAAGACCCTGCGGCAGCTCAAGAAAGACGTGACCCGCGCGGACCCGCACGCCACCGTGCCCGCCGCGCTGGCCGGCTTCGGCGATCCGCTCGACGCGGGCGGCGCGCTGCTGCACCTGTGCGCCGACCTCGTCCAGCACCACGGCCAGCTCGAAATCCTGCGCGACGTGCTGCTCGCGCAAGCCCGCATTCCCGCCTGACCCCCGAAGTTCCCCGAAGTTCTGTCGAGAAAGGACAGTTGCCATGACTGAAACCACCTACACCGCGGTCGTCACCGCCACCGGCGAGGGCCGCAACGGCGGGCGGGCGACCGCTGCCGACGGTTCGCTCGACGTCACCCTCGCCATCCCGAAGGAGCTCGGCGGCAACGGCGGCGCGACCAACCCGGAGCAGCTGCTCGGTGCCGGCTGGGCCTCGTGCTTCCTCGGCGCGGTGAAGATCGTCGCGGCGCAGAAGAAGGTGAAGCTCGCCGACCTCGCCGTGGTCGCCGACATCACCCTGCACAACGAGGCGGCCGACTTCTGGCTCAGCGCCGCCCTGCACCTCGAAGTGTCCGGTGTGGACCAGGCGACCGCCGAAGAGCTGGGCCACGCCGCGCACCAGATCTGCCCGTATTCGAAGGCGACCCGCGGCAACGTCGAGGTCACCATCGACGCCACCGTCGCCTGACAGTGCGCCCGACCGACGAGGAGCACACCATGATCTCCCGGCGGGCGTTCGGGAAGGCCGTGGGCGCGGGGGCGGTCGCCGCTTCGCTCCCGGCCCTCCCCGCGGAGGCCGCGGCCGGCCCGGCCGTGGCCTCCGGGCTGGGCCCGGTCCGCCACGTGCGCACCGACCTGCTCGACCTCGCCTACCACGAGGTCAGCCCGGCCGGCGGCGACGTGGTGCTGCTCGGCCACGGCTGGCCCTACAGCCCGCACGCCTATGCCGAGGTCGCGCCCGCCCTGGCGCGCCGCGGCTTCCGCGTGCTGGTGCCCTACCTGCGCGGCCACGGCGCCACTCGCTTCCTCGACGCCACGACGATCCGCTCCGGCCAGCAGGCCGCGCTCGGCGCCGACCAGGTCGCGTTCCTCGACGCGCTCGGTGTCGAGAGCGCGGTGTTCGGCGGCTACGACTGGGGCGGGCGCGCCCTCGACGTCGCCGCGGCGCTATGGCCGCAGCGGTGCCGCGCGCTGGTGTCGGTGAACAGCTACCTGATCCAGAACCTGGACCCGGACTTGCTCGCGTCCGCCCCGGACGCGCCCGGCACCGAATCGGCGCACTGGTACTTCTACTTCTTCTTGACCGAGCGTGGCCGCACGGCGCTGACGCGTTCCCGCCGTGACCTGGCGGAAGTGGTGTGGCGGCGCAACTCGCCGCAGTGGCGCTTCATGAGCGCCGACCTCGACATCGCGGCCGCCGCGATGGACAATCCGGACTACGTGGACGTGGTCATCCACAACTACCGCGTGCGCCAGGGCGCGGCGCCGGGCGATCCTCGTTACGCCGCCATCGAGGCGCGGCTGCTGGCGCAGCCACCGATCACGGTGCCGGCGGTGACGCTCGACGGGCTCGCCGACGGCAGCTTCCCGGCGACCGACGGCACGGCGTCGGCGAAACACTTCACCGGCCCGCGTGTGCACCACCGCGTGCCCGGCGCGGGGCACAACCTGCCCCAGGAAACGCCGCGCGCGTTCGTGGACGCCGTGCTCGAAGCGGTCCGGCTGTGACCCCGCTCGGCGGCGGGGCCCCGGTCTCCTGGGCACCCGCCGGATCAGGAGCAGTGATGCACCCCGCGAAGACGCCCGTCACCTCGCGCGGTCGCGCCAAGCACGTGATCGCGGTGCTGGTCGTGCCCGATTCCGTGGCGCTGGAGGTCACCGTGGTGCACCAGGTGTTCGGCCCGCGGATGGCGGCGATCGCCGAGCTGACCGGCGATCACGGCAGCGCGTACGAGGTGGTGCTCTGCGGCGAGGAGCCGCGCCAGGTGCTGCCTTCGGGGGTGGACTTCGGGGAGCTCGCGCCGCTGGAGACACTGCTGACCGCCGACACGGTGATGGTGCCGGGCGTCGAGGACCCGCTGGCGGAGCGGCCGCGGTCGGTGGTGCGGGCGTTGCGCGGTGCGGCGGAGGCCGGTGCGCGCATGGTGTCGTTCTGCGGGGGCGCGTTCCTCCTGGCCCGTGCCGGGCTGCTGGACGGGCGCCGCGCGACCACGCACTGGCTGTTCACCGAGGAGTTCCGCCGGGAGTTCCCGCAGGTCGAGCTGGAACCGGGCTGCCTGTACGTGGACGACGGTCCGGTGCACACGTCGGGCGGGATCTTCTCCGCGACGGACCTCGCGCTGCACCTGCTGGCCGAGGACCTGGGCCAGGCCTACGCCGGCGACGTCGGCCGGCTGCTGGTGACGGCGCCGCGGCGCCCGGGTGGGCAGGCGCAGTTCGTGAAGGACTCGATCCGGATCGCGGGGGAGCCGGCGCTCGGGTCGTTCCTGGCGTGGCTGCGGGAGCACCTGCACGAGCCGTTGACGCTGGCCGGGCTGGCGTCGCAGGTGCACCTGAGCGAGCGGAGCCTGGTGCGGAAGTTCCGCCGGGCCACGGGGATGACGGTGTTCGACTGGATCAACCGCGAGCGCGTGGCCGCCGCCAAGGTGCTGCTGGAGACGACCGACCACCGGATCTCGGAGGTCGCCGCGATGGTGGGGTTCGGGTCCGCGGAGACGCTGCGCCGCCACTTCGAACGCCAGGTCGGCACCACGGCGGGCAGCTACCGGGCCACCTTTCGCGCCACTCCGGCCGCCTCGTGACGAACCCGGCGCCGGGTGAGGCCCGATCTGGCGGGATCCGAGCGTCCACCACGCTTTCCGCCAGCTAGCGTCGAAGAGCCGGGCCACGGTGGCCCGGGTGAGGAGGAAACCATGCCGGCGTACGGATTTTTCGTCGAGTTCGAAGCGAAGGCCGGGAAGGAGGACGATGTCGCGCAGTTCCTGATCGACGCGAAGTCCCTTGTGGACGCCGAGCCGGGCACCCTGGCGTGGTTCGGCTTCCGTCTCGGGCCCTCGTCGTTCCGGATCTTCGACGCCTTCGAGACGGAGCAGGACCGCGAAGCGCATCTCCAGGGCGAGGTGCGCCGGCAGATCGAGCTGCGCGGCGACGAGCTTTTCGCCACGGCGCCCACGATCACGCCGGTGGGCGTGCTGGCCGCGAAGCTCCCGCCGCACTGACCCTGCCGGGACGCGGCGGCCGTGCCACGCTGGGTTCGTGCCCGAACCCCGTGACCCGGCCACCGTGCCGCCGCGTGACTTCGTCGGCTACGGCCGGTACCCGCCGCGCGTGCGCTGGCCCGGCGACGCCAAGGTCGTGGTGAACGTCGTCGTGAACTACGAGGAGGGGGCCGAGTACTCCATCCCCGACGGCGACGGCCGCAACGATGGCTGGGGCGAGTACGCCTACGAGGTCGGCCCCGAGGTGCGTGACCTCGGCACCGAGACGCACTACGAGTTCGGCAGCCGCGTCGGCATCTGGCGGCTGGCGCGGATCTTCGACCGGTACGCGGTGCCGGTGAGCGTCGGCGCGTGCGCGGTCGCGCTGGAGCGGAATCCGGCCGTCGCGGAGTGGATCCGCGAACGCGGCCACGACGTGATCGGCCACGGCTACCGCTGGCTCGACTACGCGCGCATGTCCGTCGACGAGGAGCGCGACCACCTGCACCGCGCGATCGCGTCGCTGGAGCGGACGACGGGGCAGCGGCCGCGCGGATGGTACGTGCGGTCGTTCCCGAGCGAGCACACGCTCGACCTGCTCGTGGAGGAAGGCGGGTTCCTCTACGATTCGGATCCGTGCAACGACGAGCTGCCGTACTTTTCGGAGCGCGGGCTGCTGATCGTGCCGTATTCCAAGGTGTACAACGACACCCGTTACCTGCTGAGCCCGACCTACGGCTCGCCGGCGCAGTTCTTCGAAAGCCTGCGGCTCGCGCTCGACTACCTGTGCGAGGAAGCCGACGACGGCTTCGGGGCGCGGATGATGACCGTGGGGCTGCACCCGCGGTGGAGCGGTCAGGCCGGGCGCGCGGCGGCCGTGCGGGATTTCGTCCGGTATGCCACGGAGCAGCCGGGGGTCCGTTTCCTGCGGCGGCTCGACATCGCGCGGTGGTGGGTGGATCACCACCGCGACTGGGAGTCGATCGGACCGTGACTGTCCACAGTGGTCCTCGGTCGTTACGGTGTCCTCATGGTGGGTGACGCGAGGACGGTGTCGGTGGCGGTCGAGGGCGGGGCGCTGGCCGTGGAGGTGGTGGCCGCGGCCTCGGCGCCGGTGCTCGCCGTGCACGGCGTCACGAGCAACCGCCGGCTGTGGAACTGGTTGCGGGCCGAGGCGCCGGACCTGTCGCTGGTGATGCCGGACCTGCGGGGGCGTGCGGGGAGCTTCGCGGTGGCCGGCCCGTCTTCGTTGCGGCAGCACGCTTCCGACCTCGTGCGAGTGCTCGACGCGCTGGAGCACCCGGTGGTCGACGTGTGCGGGATGTCCATGGGCGGGTTCGTCGCGGTGGAGCTGGCCACGCGCCGGCCGGACCGGGTGCGCGGGCTCGTGCTGGTCGACGGCGGGCTCCCGATGGCCGTGCCGCCGGGCCTCACGCCCGAGACGGTGCCCGCCGCGTTCACGCCGCAGCTGGAGCGCGTCTCGCGGCGCTGGGCCGGCGTCGACGAGTACCTGGCTTATTTCACGCGCGCCAACCCCTTGCTCGACGCCGCCGACCCGCTCCTGCGCGACTGCCTCGACCACGACCTCTCCGACGGCCGCGTGTTCCTCAGCCGCGAAGCCGTGCTGGCCGACGCGACCGACGTGTTCTTCGGCGAGTCGCGCTGGCGGGAGATCGCCGTGCCGACCGAGGTGGTGTGCGCGGAGTGGAGCTCCGGGCCGGGCACGCCGCCCGCGTACAGCGATGAAGCCCTGGCCGGCTTCCGCGCCGCCCTGCCCACCCTGCGCCGCCCTCGCCGCATCGCGGGCGCCGACCACGCGGCCACGATCATGACCCACTCGGGTGCGGCCGTGGTCGGCGCGGCGCTGCACGACCTGCTGGCTCGATAGAGCCGTTCGCCGGTTGGTTGTGTCGTCCGTCGCGCTTGACAATCATGACAGCTGTCATAGCCTTGCGGGGTGACCGAACCCTGGTTCTTCTCCCGCCTCTCGCCGGACGTCCGCCTCGCCGGCACCATCCTCGACGGCGTGCTCCACGGCCCGGCAGCCGTGAAAACGCAGGTCCGCGCCGTCGGGGCGTGCTATTCGGGCATGACGGTCCGCTACCGCGTCGACGCCGGGGACCGGCAGGTGGAGGAGTACACGGCCCAGGTCGGCGAGCACACCATCTTCGGCACCGGCACCTTCCACTTCGACGAACGCGGCGAGATCGACGAGATCGTGGTGAACCACCGTCCCCTGGGGGCGGCGCTGGCGCTGGCGGGGCTGGTCGGGGGCGCGGCCGCGCCGGGGCGGGCGGTTTCCGACGCCGCGCCGGGTCTCGCCGCTTCTGACGGCGCGCCGACTTCGGCCGATTCCGAGGGCGGGACTGCGTCGTCCGCGAGTTCGCGCTGATCCGTTCCTTCCGCCGACTTCCCGAGAGGACCTCCCGATGGCCCGCCTGCTGCTCACCGAGTTCGGCGACCCCGCCGCCTCCGTCCGGCTCGACGACGCCCCGGTTCCGGCGCCCGGGCCCGACGACGTCGTGGTCGAGATGCTCGCCGCGCCGCTCAACCCCGCGGACTTCCTGCTGATGCGCGGCCTCTACGGCGTCCGCCCGGCGCTGCCCGCGACCCTCGGCGCGGAGGGCGTGGGCCGGGTCGTGGCAGGCGATGCCGAGCTGATGGGCAAGCGCGTGCTGATCCTGCCGACCATGGAACAGGGCCTGTGGGCGGACGAAGTGGTGCTCCCGCGGCGAAACGTCCTGCCGATCCGCGAGGACGCCGATGTCCTCCAGCTGTCCATGCTCGCCGTCAACCCCGCGACGGCGTACCAGCTGCTGCGCTCGCACGGTCAGTTGGAGCCCGGTTCGTGGATCGCCCAGACCGCCGCCAACTCCGCCATGGGCCGCTACCTCATCGCCCTCGCCCGGCGCGCCGGCCTGCGCACGCTGAACGTCGTGCGCCGCCCCGACGCGGCCGCCGAAGTCCTCGCCGCGGGCGGCGACCAGGCCGTGGTCTCCGACGGCGACCTCCGCGCCTCCCTCAAGTCCGCCCTCGCCGGCGAGCAGCTCTCGCTGATCCTCGACGCCACCGGCGGCCCGGTCGTCAAGGACCTCACCCGTTCCTTGAAGGACGGCGGCACCGTCGTCACCTACGCCTTCCCCGAAGGCGCCCCCCGGATCTCCCCGGCGGACATCGTCTTCCGCGGCATCACCCTGACCGGCTTCTGGCTGATGAACTGGCTCCGCACCGCCCCTGCCCACGAAGTGACCGCTCTCTACGACGACCTCGCCGACCTGGTGGCCACCGGCGAACTCACCGCGCCGGTCGAGGCGACCTACCGGCTGGCGGACTACGAGGACGCCTTCGCCCACTCCCTGACCGCCGGCCGCCGCGGCAAGATCCTCTTCACTTTCGGTGCAGAGTGACCCCTGGTCCGAGCTTGCCGACGTTCGCCGCGACGGTTTCGGGCCCCAGCCGGATGGTGATCTCGAGATCGGCGAACGGCGCGAGGTCGACCTCGCCCTGGAAACCGGTCAAGGTCAGGTAGCGCAGCGACGCTTGTGCGGCGAGCGGAGCCACGTCGATGTCCGAGCACTGGATGAACGTGACGCTGCGAACGTGGTGCGATGCCAGGCAGCTCAGGTCGAGGTCCGAACATCCGGTGAAGGTGAGGTACCTGACGCCGGTCAGTGACCCGGCGACCGTCTTGAGGTCCTCGGTGCTCGTGTCCGGGCCACACGTGGTGGCGATGATCTTCGCCGGTTCCGCGAGGTGGCAGACCCAGGCGCCGGGTGAGTTGTTCGCCAGGAAGATGCCGTTGAGGTTCGGCATCCCGCCCAGGAACGAGAAGTCTTCGACTTCCGCGGCGTTCGTGAGGTAGAGGTTTTCGAGGCGGGTCAGCCGGGCCAGCGTCGGGAGTTCCTTCGGCCAGCCCGTCGTGAAGTTCAGGAACAGGAAATCGAGCTTCGTGAGGTTGCCGAGTTCGGGGAGCGAGCCGGGAGCCAAGTCTCCGAGCAGCACCAGTTCCTCGAGGTGGCGCAACCGGCCCAGCTCGTGAACTTCCTCCTCGACGGGGCCGTGGTCCCACAGGTCCACCCTGGTGCGAACGAGGTTCTTGAGCCGGTGCAGGAAAGGAAGGGCGCCCGCGAAGTCGATCTCGGTCCTGCCGCCGATCTTCCGGGTCAGGGGCGCGGCGGCCAGAACCCGGTCGGCGTAGGTCTCCGGGTCGAAGTACTTCCAGCCCGCCACCAGCTCTTCCTGGACCTTCGAGCGCAGGTCGGGTGCATACCCGGCCAGCGTCTCGAGCGCCGCCGGTCCGTTCACGAGGGCCGCGGTGCGGACGCAAGCCGCTGCCTGGGCCGCCGAGAGATCGGCCAGATCCTTCGGCAGGTAGTCCAAAATGGACTCGCCGACCGTGGCGAGCGAGCGGCTTTCGCGCACGCTGCGCGGCGGCACCAAGCCTCGGACGGCCGTATCGACCCGGGCCAGCACCTCCGGTGGTGCCAAGACCGCGGTCTCCCGGCAGGCGGCGGCCAGCAGCAGCAACTGCCGGGCGGTCCTCGCCGAGGCCGAAGCCGCCGCGGCCAAGATCCCCGACAGCAACCGTCCTCGCTGATCAGGGCTTGCCTGTGCGCAGGCCATCAGCACCGTCTCGCGCCACAGGTCGGAGCGGGCGTGGCTCACCAGGAGGTCGATGCTGTCCCGGTCCACGGCTTCCCCGGCGGCCAGGAACTCCTGGAAGGTCCGGTGGATGAAGTCCACCCGACCGGCGACCGGCTGCCGGATCACGCCGCTGCGTTCGATGAGGTGGTCCAGCAGCACGTCCGCAGACTCCGAAACCCCGGGCATGCCCCGCAGCCGCGACGAGATCCGCGCCAGAGCCTGCTCGCGGGACATCTCCGTCCGGCCGTTCTCGTTCAGCCACCAGGCCAACGCCCGCAGCAACGCGAGTTTCTCCGCCACCGTGGCCTGGATGTCGTCGCCGGCAGACACGTTGCGGTCGGCGTCGCGGCGTTCCAGCAGCATGTCGAGGGCCGCGGAGTACAGGGCGAGGCGGTCGCGGGGCAAGCGCGCGCGGCGGTCGAGGTTCAGCGCGCACACCATCGCGCACAGCAGGGGACTGCGGGCCAACGCGCGGAGATGCGGCCGGGCCTGCAGCTGCGCCAACAGGGCGCGCTGGTGTTCCGGCACCTCCTCCGGGCGGCAGGGCAGCAGGTCGGGTGCGGACGTGGAGTCCAGCAACGCCGCGTGCCAGCGGCGGAGGAAGACCTGGACGTCGGCGGCGCTCATGGGTTCCAGCACGACCGAGCGGAACCCCTCGGCCAGCAGCCACTTCGACGTCACGGCGGTCGGGCGGGAGGTCACCACGACGCGGATGTCGGGGTAACCCGCGAGCAGGTCGCGCAGCCACGTGCGGACGGCGGGCCGCCGGGTGGCGACGAGCTCGTCCACGCCGTCGACGAGCACCAGGGCCTCGCCGGATTTGAGCCGGCGGTGCACCCACTCGCGCGGCGCCGGGCCCCACGGCGGGGAGCTCGGCTGGGTCAGGAGCTCGTCGCCGCGGGGCAACGGGCCGTCGGCGAAGTCGCGCAGCTTGACCAGGAACGGCACGCAGCCGTTCCAGCCCGCCAGCTGGTCGGTGAACGCCGAGCGGGCGGCGTTGACGGCCAGCCAGCGCAGCAGCGTGGACTTGCCGGCGCCGGCCTCGCCGCGGATCACGGTGAGGCGGCTGCCGCCCAGCGCCGCCTCGACGCGGATGTTGTCCGTCGCCTGGCGCGCGCCCGGGTCGTCGCCCGGCCGGCCCGGCACGCCGCGGTCACGCGGGCGCCGCGCGGCGCGTTCGGCGTCCGCGGTCACCGTCAAGCTCAGGTACGCGACGCTGAGCGTGGTGCGCGGTTCGTAGGAGTGCGTGGTGAGGCCGATGACCTCCAATCGCTCGTAGGAGCGCACGACGCGGTCGAGGTACCGGCGGCGGAACTGCGCGTCGAAGTCCGTGCCCTCCGGCGCGCCGAGCTCGCGCGAAGGCAGCCGGTCGAGGACGCGGTCGATGCCGTCGAGCACGGCCCGCAGCCGGCGCAGCTGCTCCACACCCACGGCGGCGTCGAACTCCGGCAGCTCCCTGACCAGGTGCGTCAGCACGACACAGGCGCGGTCCAGCCCGATCTCGAACAGCCGCTCGGCCGGCGAAGACAGCGCGGCCCGCGCCACCGGCCATTGCGCGCGCACCGCGGTGGCCAGCGCCGAAGGATCCAGGTCGGCCGCGAACAAGCCGGTGTCGGACAGGTCGGCGGCGAGCAACGCGTCCGCGACGGCGGCCAGCGCGGCCTCGCGCTCGTTTTCGGCCAGGCCGTGGGCGGCGTCGGTGAGGCCCGGCCTGAGCCGTTCCGCCACGTCGTCCTCGATGCTCGTCAACGCGGCCAGCACGTCGCGTTCCTGGCGGCGCAAGGGGAACCGGGCCCGCACGAGTAACGCGAGGTCACGGCCCCGCCGGCCGGCCGCCTTCTTGTCGGCCAGCCACTGCAAGGCGACCTGCTTCGCCACGGCCTCGCCGACCTTCAGCACCGCGCTTTCGATGACCGTGACGCCCCCCTGAGCCGGTTTCCGTGCCGGACAGTGTGGCACAAACCCGTGGCGCGCAAGAAGAAAGCCGCAGGTCCCGAAAGACCTGCGGCTTTCCCCAGTGGCAGGACCTCAGTGACCGACGGCCGCCCGCACCGACTCCTTCAGCGAGCCCAGCGTGGCGATCACCGCGGTCGGCTCGTACCCGCAGTGGGCCATGCAGTTGTCGCACCGCGGGTCCTTGCCGCGGCCGAAGGCGTCCCAGTCGGTTTCCTCGATGAGCTCCTTGTAGGTCTTCGCGTAACCGTCGTCGAGGAGGTAGCACGGGCGCTGCCAGCCGAGCAGCGAGTAGGACGGGATGCCCCACGGGGTGCACTCCAGGTCGCGCTTGCCCTCCAGGAAGTCGAGGAACACCGGCGAGTGGTTGAGGCGCCAGCGTTTGCGGTTGCCGCCGCCGAAGGCCTTCGTGAAGAGCTCGCGCGTCTGCTGCACGCCGAGCCAGTGTTCCTGGTCCGGGGCCTTCTCGTAGGCGTACGCGGGCGAGATCTGCATGTTGTCGACGCCCAGGTCGTTGAGGTAGTTCAGCACGTCGACCACGTCTTCGGCGGTGTCCCCGTCGAAGAACGTCGTGTTGGTCATCACGCGGAAGCCCTTTTCCTTGGCGAGCTTGATCGCCTCGACCGCCGCGGCGAACCCGCCCTCCTTGCGCACCGACGCGTCGTGGCGCTGCTCGAGGCCGTCGATGTGCACCATCCACGCGAAGTTGTGGTGGGGCTTGAACTTGTGGATGTGCTTGTGCAGCAGCAGGGCGTTGGTGCAGAGGAACACGATCTTGCGACGGTCGAGCAGCTGCTGCACGATCTCGTCGATCTTCGGGTGCATCAACGGCTCGCCGCCGGCGATGGACACCATCGGCGCGCCGCTCTCCTCGATGGCGCCCACGGCCTGCTCCACCGGCATGCGCTGCTTGAGCAGCGTGTGCGGTTGCGCGATCTTGCCGCAGCCGGCGCACTTGAGGTTGCAGGCGAACAGCGGCTCAAGCTCGACCAGCAGCGGGAACTTTTCCTTGCGCAGCAGCTTCTGCTTCATCAGATAACCGCCCAGTCGCACGGACTGACGCAACGGCATGGCCATGGCTCAGAGCACCTCCCGAGGTAGGGTGAAAGTGATTTCTTCGTCCGTCAGCCGGCTTTCGGCGACGGTGACCGGCCCGAGTCCGCCCAGGCCCGCCACGACCTCGTCCACGAGGTGCGGCGGAGCCGAGGCGCCCGCGGTGAGTCCGATCCGGCCCGCGCCGGCCAGGCGGCGCAGGTCGATGTCCGAAACTCCGTCGACCAGCACGGCCGGCGTGCCCTCTCGCTCCGCGACTTCCACGAGCCGGCGCGAGTTGGACGAGTTGGCCGAGCCCACCACCAGCACGAGGTCGACCTCGCGCGCGATCGCCCGCAGCGCCTGCTGCCGGTTGGTGGTGGCGTAACAGATGTCGTCCTTGCGCGGCGCCGACAACCCGGGGAACCGCTCGCGCAGCACGCCCGCGATCTCCTCGGCCTCGTCGAGCGCCAGCGTGGTCTGCATGGTGTAGGCGACCCCGCCGGTGGCGGTCACGGTGCGGGCCGCCGCGACGTCCTCCACCACCACGACCGAACCGGGTGCCTCCCCGACGGTCCCTTCCACCTCTTCGTGGTCGGCGTGCCCGATGAGGAACACCGTGTCGCCGCGGCCGCTGTAGCGGCGCACCTCGTTGTGCACCTTGGTCACCAGCGGGCACGTCGCGTCGATCACCGACAGGTCGCGCTCCGCCGCGTCGCGCCGCACCGCCGGGGTCACGCCGTGGGCGGCGAACACGAGCGTCGCGCCCTCCGGCACTTCCTCGACCTCGTCGACGAACACCGCGCCGCGCTCCTGCAGCTGCCGCACCACGTGGGTGTTGTGCACGATCTGGCGCCGCACGTACACCGGCGCGCCGTGCTTGGCCAGCGCGCGGTCCACGATGTCGATCGCCCGCTCCACGCCGGCGCAGAACGACCGTGGGCTCGCCATCAGCAGCTGCCGCGGCCCGGTCGCCGCCGCCCACGCCGTGAGTGCCGGCCCGGCCGCCCGCAGGCTGCGCAGCCCGGCCAGGCCGTGGGAAACCGTGCCGGGCCGCACAAGCGGTGCACCAACGGTGTCCACAATGGACCGAACGACGGCGAACGGCTGCCCGGGGGCGGCAAGCCGGTGGGACTCCATGTCGACGGCCAGCGCACCCGAGGCGGCCAGCGTTTCGCGTTCCCGTTCTCCCACCACGTGGTCGACCCCGAGCACCGGTCCGATGTGGACCGTCAAACCCAGCCGCCGCAACGCGCCGGCGAGCAGGGGAGCGGTCGGCACCGCGACCACGCCGTCCGGCCCGCGCACCTCGTCGGCCACCACCAGGTCACCCGGCCGCACGTGGGAAGCGAGCCCGCCGCCGATCCCGGCGACGAGACGAGGTCCCTCGGGCAGGCGCGCAGCGGTGGCCGCCGCCCGTCGCGGGCCCAGGCCCGTGCGCACCACCGGCAGGCCGGCGGCGCGCAAGGCCGCCCGCTCGATCCGCAGCGGCGCGCACAGCACGGCCGGTCTCACGAGCCGCTCCGCACGTACCGGCCGAGCGCCGACAGCGGGAACACCACGCGGTAGAGGTGGTACGACAGGTAGAAGTCGCCGGGAAATCCGGTACCCGTGTGGAAGTCCTCGTCCCAGCCCCCGTCTTCGCGCTGCTGCTCGCACAGCCACGCCACGCCCT
The DNA here is from genome assembly GCF_040704195.1 of Amycolatopsis sp. NPDC047767. Taxonomy (NCBI): domain Bacteria; kingdom Bacillati; phylum Actinomycetota; class Actinomycetes; order Pseudonocardiales; family Pseudonocardiaceae; genus Amycolatopsis; species Amycolatopsis sp. NPDC047767. Next base: position 13,351 of record NZ_JBEYSJ010000036.1, on the reverse strand, counting down.
GGGTCGTCGCCGCCGAGTCCCGCTCGCCGGCGGCCAGCAGCGCGAGCAGCGACCACGCGGTCTGCGACGGCGTCGACTCGCCGCGGCCCGACCACTTCCCCGGGTCGTCGTAGGAGCGCAGGTCCTCACCCCAGCCGCCGTCGGGGTTCTGGTGCTCGGTCAGGTACCGCACGGCGCGGCGGATCCGGATGTCGGACGCGGGAACGCCGGCCAGCACCAGCGCGGGCACGACCGCGCCCGTGCCGTAGACGTAGTTCGCGCCCCACCGGCCGAACCACGAACCGTCGGCCTCCTGGTTGTCCAGCAGCCACTTCACGCCGCGGCGGCATTCGATCGTGTCCGCTTTGCCCTCGGCCGCCAGCATCTCCACGACGTGCGCGGTGACGTCCGCCGACGGCGGGTCGATCACGGCGCCGAAGTCGCAGAACGGCAGCTTCGTGGCCAGCACCTGAGTGTTGTCCGCGTCGAACGCGCCCCAGCCGCCGTCGCTCGACTGCATGCCTTCGAGCCACTTCACGCTGCGGTCGATCGCGGCGCGGATGCGCAGGTGGTCCGGCCGGCCCATGCGCCGCAGCGCGAGCACGACCTCGGCGGTGTCGTCGGTGTCGGGGTAACCGTCGTTGGCGAACTCGAACGCGAACCCGCCGGGCGCGAGCGACGGGCGGCGCACCATCCAGTCGCCCGGCACGGTGATCTCCTCGCCCAGCATCCACTCCGTCGCGCGCACCAGCGTCTCGTCGCCAGGGGAGACGCCCGCGTCGAGCAGCGCGGTCATCGCGAGCGCGGTGTCCCACACCGGCGACTGGCACGCCTCGAGCCGGCGCACCCAGCCCTGCTCGGTCTCCTCGCGGATGGTGAAGCTCTCGAGACCTTCGAGCCCGGCCTTGAGCGCGGGGTGGTCGAGCGGGTAGCCCAGCAGGTGCAGCGCGAGGATCGAGTACACCCACGGCGGCTGGATGCCGCCCCACGAACCGTCGGACTCCTGGCGCGCGAGGATCCACTCGGCGGCCTGGCGCATCGCGACCTTGCGCACCGGGTTGAACGGCAGCTTCGCGTACGTGTGCAGTGCGGTGTCGAGGTTCTGGAACACCCCGTCCCACGACCACGGCGCCGCGGACTTCTTCGGGCTCTCGCCGACGCGCAGCTCGGCGACGTCGAACGGCAGCCGCCGCTTCGGCCGCAGCGTGCCGACGATCGTGAGCGGCACGATCGTCTGGCGCGCCCAGCACGCGAAGTCGTAGACGTTGAGCGGAAACCACGAGGGCAGGAAGATCAGCTCCGGGGGCAGGTTCGGCAGGTCGTCCCACGACCACTGGCCGAACATCGCGAGCCAGATCCGCGTGAACACACGGGTGCTCTCCAGGCCGCCGTTCGCGCGGATCCAGCCGGCCGCCTCGGCGAGCCACGGCGCGTCGGCCGGGTCACCCGCCAGCCGCAGCGCGACCCACGCTTCGACCGTGGTCGACAGGTCCGCCGGGCCGCCGGGGAAATTGGCCCACGTGCCGTCGTCGCGTTGCTGCGACCGGATCCAGCGCGCCGACTCCTGCTTCTGCTGTTCGGTGAGGATGCCGAGGAACTGGCGCAGCAGCAGGTCTTCGGCGTCCATCGTGACGTTGGTGGCGAGCTCGCCCTTCCACCAGCCCGCCGCGTCCTGCTCCCCGCGCAGGAACCCGACGCCGGCGGCGAGGGTTTCTTCCGGAGTACGCGAGCCTTCGCTCGGGGTGTCCGAAGTGGACGTCCCGGGGACGGTCTGCGTCATTCACGCCTCCCTGTGCACGATGAAACGGGCGATGCCGATGAGCTCCTCGCGTGGCCCTTCGGGGATTGCCGACAGCGCGCGCTCGGCCGTCCCGACGCGGCGCGCGGCCTCGGTCGTGGCCCACTCGCGGCCGCCGGCCGACTCCACGAGCGCGGCGACGCGCGCCAGCTCGGCCTCGTCACCCGTCTCCTCGCCCGCGAGCCATTCCGCGAGCTCGCGGCCCTTCGCACCGCCGTGGGTGATCGCGTAGGTGACGGGCAGCGACTTCTTGCGCGCCCGCAGATCGGAGTACACGGGCTTGCCGGTCACGGCCGCGTCGCCCCAGATGCCGAGCACGTCGTCCACGAGCTGGAACGCCAACCCGACCTCTTCGCCGAACACCGCGAGGGCGTCGACGGTCTCGGCGGGCGCGCCGGCGAGCACGGCGCCGATCGCGGCGCTGCAGGACAGCAGCGCGCCGGTCTTGCCGCCGGCCATGGTGACGCACTCGGGCAGCGTCACGTCGTCGCGCTGTTCGAACTGGACGTCGAGCACCTGGCCGTGGATGAGGCGGCGCGTGGTCTCCGACAGCAGCAGAGCGGCGGGGATCGCGTGCGGGGAACCGCTGTCCAGCACCACTTCCTGCGCGAGAGCGAGCATCGCGTCACCGGTCAGGATGGCGGCCGGCGCACCCCAGAGCGCCCAGACAGTGGGGCGGTGGCGGCGTTCGGTGTCGCCGTCCATGAGGTCGTCGTGGACGAGCGAGAAGTTGTGCACCAGCTCGACGGCGACGGCTCCGGGCACGCCGGTCTCGGCGGGTGCGCCGGCGGCCAGCGCCGAGAGCACCGCGAGCGCGGGCCGCACGGCCTTGCCGCCGTTGCCGCTCACCGGTGTGCCGTCGGCGTCGGTCCAGCCGAGGTGGTACGCGCTGATCGCGCGGCTGGTCTCGTCCAGCCGGTCGACGGCTTCACGCAGCGCCGGCTGCACGGCGTCACGGGTGCGGCCGAGTGTGGCCGGCACCGCAGGGGCCGCCTCGGCGGCGGGTCGCATGGTGGCGGTCATGCTCCGACTCCCTCCTTCTCCTCGTGCACGTTCTTCTCGAGGAGGGCGGTCGCCGCGGCCGCACCGCTGCGGGCAGCGCCCTCCATCGTCGCGGGCCAGCCGGTGGCGGTCCACGCCCCGGCCAGGTAGAGCCCCCGTGCGGACGTCTCCGCGCCCGGGCGCAGCGACGCCGTGCCCGGGCCGGGCCGGAACGTCGCGTGCCGTTCCCGGGTCACGAAGAAGTCCAGCACCTGCGCGCCGCGCGCTTCGGGCAGCAGCCCGGTGAGCTCCGGCAGCAGGCGCTCGCGCAACGTCGCGGTCGGCAGGTCGATCAGGTCGTCGGCGGCCGAGAGCGACATCGCCAGGTACTGGCCCGTTTCGAGGCCCGACTGGCGCGTGCGGTCGAAAACCCACTGCATCGGCGTGCGCACGCCGGCCACGAACGGCTCCTCCAGCACGCGGCGGTCGAGCACCACGTGGACGTTCACGATCGGCGAGCTGCCCAGCCCGCCCGACCACCCGGGCGGCAGCGGGATCGCGCCCGGTGGCGCGAGTTTCTCCGTGACGGGCGGGGGAGCGGCGAGCACGACCTGGCCGAACGTGGCCTCGCCGTCATCGGTGCGCACCCGCCAGCCACCGGCCGTCTCCTCGACGCTGCGCACCTTCGTGCCGGTCCGCACGTCGGCGCCGGCCGTGGTGAGCGCGTCGAGCGCGGCGTCGCCGTGCAGCTCGCGCAACGGCACGAGCGACCAGCCGATGTCGGCCGCGGCCGGGTCGGTGAGCAGGCCCTCCTGGAACACCGTGGCGGCCAGGGAAAGCGACGCTTCGTCGGCCGTCGCGTTGAGCGTCGCGACCCCGACGAGGTCCCACAGCGCCTCGATCGCGGCGGCACTCTGCCCGTGGCGGCGCAGCCATTCGCCGAACGACTGCCGGTCGGTGCGGTCGTCGGTGGGGTCCACGCGGCGCAACGCCAGCGCGGCCAACGCGAACCGCGCGCGATCCAGCGGGCGCAGGGGGTCGTAGCGCAGCAGGGAGGCGGCCAGGTGCAGCGGCGCGGGCAGGTCGCCGCGGCGCAGCCACGTCGACTCCGTGGAGCCCGGCGTGCGGATCGGGATCTCCAGGCGGGGCTGCAGCATCACGCGGTCGGCGACGCCGAGGCGGTCCAGCAGCGCGAGGTAAGCCGTGCAGCAGCGCAGGAACACGTGCTGGCCGTTGTCCACGTGCAGCTCGCCGCGCGTGAACGAGTGCGTGAGCCCGCCCAGGTGGGGCCGCGCCTCGAACAGCGTCACCGGACGCCCGGCGTCGGCGCAGCGCAGCGCGGTCGCGATGCCCGCGAGCCCGCCGCCGACGACCGCGACCTCGGCCGTCATCGGCCGATCCCCGTGAGCGCCCGAACCGCGACCACCGCCTTTTCCCGGCCGGACAACGAAAGCCTGCGGTCGAACACGAGCGAGGGCTGCTCGTCGATGCGGTCGAGCAGCGTGCGGTAGATCCCGGACATCGCCGTGCAGCACGCGGCGCTGCGGCGGTCGAGCGAGGGCACGAGCTTCAGGCCGCGGGCGTACCAGTCGCGGGCGCGGGCGGCGCTGAAGTGGACCAGTGCGGTCAGCCCGCCGCCGTCGTCGGCCAGCCGGCCGTCCTCGCCGACCTTCAGCTCCACGCCGAACCGGTCGAGGTCCTCCTTGGGCAGGTAGACGCGTCCGTTGAGGAGGTCCTCGCGGATGTCGCGCAGGATGTTGGTCTGCTGCAACGCGATTCCGAGCTCGTCGGCGTATGTCGGCGCGTCGGGCTCCGGCTTGCTGCCGAACACGCCCAGGCACAGCCGCCCGACCGAACCGGCGACGCAGCGGCAGTACTCCACGAGGTCCTCGAAGCGCACGTACTCGCGGCCGGTCACGTCCATCTCCACGCCGTCGAGCAGCTCCTCGAACGCGCCGAGCGGGATCGGGTAGCGCCGGGCCGCGTCGGCGACCGCGAGGTACACCGGGTCGGTGCTCGCGGACAGGTCGCCGAGCGACTTGCGGATGTCGGCCAGGCCCTGCAGCTTCGCCTCGGGTGGCAGATCGCCGTCGCCGATGTCGTCGACGATCCGGGCCAGCGCGTAGACCGCGCACAACGCCGAGCGCTTGTCGGGCGGCAGCAGCCGGATCCCGTAGTAGAAGTTGCGCGCCTGCTCCTTGGTGACCAGCGCGCAGTGTTCGTACGCCTCTTCGACCGTGCTCATCCCGACCGCCTCCCCGTCTTGGGCTCACCCACCTGCAGCCACACGAGCCACGCCAGCACATCGGCTTTGCCCGGCTTGGCCTGCGTGGCGAGCACGTCTCCGTTCGTCTTCCGCAGCGCGTCGACGGTCGCCAGCCCGCCGGCCACGAACCCGCTCACGGCCAGCCGGCCCCAGCCGTGCAGGAGCCCGACCAGACCAGCGCCGCTGCCCAGGAGGGCCGCGGCGCGGTCGATCTCGAAGCGCATCAGCTCTCTCAGCCGGCGCGTGGCCCGCGCCTCGCCCAGTTCGTCCTCCGCGACCCCGTAGGCCGCGAGGTCCTCCTGCGGCAGGTAGATCCGGCCGTTGCCGTGGTCCTCGGCCACGTCCTGCCAGTGCTCCAGCAGCTGCAGCGCGGTGCACACGCGGTCCGAGAGCTCCTCGGCCTCGGGGTCGTGCACGTCGAACAGACGCAGCACGATCCGGCCCACCGGGTCGGCCGACAGCCGGCAGTACGCGCGCAGGTCCTCGTACGTCGCGTACCGCGTCACATGCTGGTCCTGCAGGTTGGCCTCGATCAGCCGGCGGAACGGCTCGAGCTCCACGCGCCCCGCGCGCATCGCCGGCACGAGGCCGCGGATCGCGGGGTCGGTGGGCGGGGCGCTGTCGAAGGCGGCCGAGAGCTCGTCGCCGAACGCCTTCAGCAGCGCGATGCGGTCGCCGTCGGCTTCGTCGCCGAGGTCGTCGATCGTGCGCGCGACGGCGTAGACGGCCTGCAGATCCGACCGCAGCCGCCGGGGCAGCACCCGGAGCGCGACCGGGAAGTTCTCCGCGTGCCGCTTCTCCAGCAGACCGTCCGTGTCCGCTGCGTGACCGTCAGGTGAAGTCGATCTCATCGAACACAGTCTGACTCGCACTTATGGGCGGCTTCTGCAACCGGAAGAAGAATTTTGCTGGCTTCGACTTGGCACGAGCGGACAAAGTGGGGTCAGGATAAGGCGGACCGACCCCGTAGACCTGCTACCTGCTACGGAAGGACAAGCTGCGCACATGGGATCAGACCAGGTGACCCGTCTGGGTGAGCTGGAGACTGTCGTGACCAGGCGACTCCCAGTCATCCTGAACGAAGTTCGTGATCAGCTCGTCGAGCAGCACCCCGACTACGCTGCGTTCCTCACCGAGGAGCTGGCGGAGATCGTGACGGCCAGCGCCGGGTTCGTGCGCCGGCTCATCAACCTCGCCGAAGATCCGGACGAGGACCTGCCGGAGCTGGGCTCGGGCGTCGAGCAAGTGGTCTTCGAGGAGATCGGGCGGACGCAGTACCGCCAGGGCCGGCGGGTGACGAGCCTGCTTTCGGCCTACCGCGTGGGCGCGCGGGTCGCGTGGCGCCACGTGTCTGAGGCCGCGCTGGACCTCGAGGTGCCCGCGGAGCTGTTCGCCTCGCTCGCCACCACGGTGTTCGCGCTGGTGGACCAGCTGTCGGAGTCCTCGCTCAAGGGCTACCTCCAGGAGCAGTCCGACGCCGTGCGCATGCGCGAGCGGCTGCGCGACGAGCTGACCGAGCTGCTGCTCTCCGACCGCGCCGACGGGGCGGCGGTGCAGGCCGCGGCGCTGCGCGCGGAGTGGCGGCTGCCACGGTCGGCCGCGGTGGTGCTGGTGGAGGACGAGAACCAGCTCGGCCGCGAGCTCGTGGCCCGCCTCGACGACACGTGCCTGCGGCTGCGCCGGCCGGGCCAGCTCGTGACGATCGTGCCGGACCCGGGCGGACCGGGCCGGCGCGCGTGGCTGGCCCGGGCGCTGCGCGGCGGTGGCGCCGTGGTCGGGGCGACCGTGCCCGTCGACCGGCTGCCGGCGAGCCTGCGGATCGCCGAGGTGACGGCCCGGCTGCGCCGCGACCGCCTGCTGTCCGACGACCCCGTGTTCGCCGACGAGCACCTCGACGCGATCATCGTGCACCGCGACGACCGGCTGCTGGAGGTCCTGCGCAAGCGGTCGCTGGCCCCGCTGGACGAGCTCAACGACTCCTCGCGCGAGCGCCTCCAGACCACGCTGCGCTCGTGGCTGCTGCACCTCGGCGACCGCAAGGCCGTGGCCGAGGACCTGCACATCCACCCGCAGACGGTGTCCTACCGCCTCGGCCGCCTCCACGAGCTGTTCGGGCCCGCGCTCGACGACCCGGACGCCCGGGCGACATTGCTGCTGGCCCTGGCGTGGGGCCCACCGGGAGGGCAGACCGACCCGCAGTGACGTGCCCCGTGCCACACGGCGTGCGAGGAATAAGGGTTGCCCTCAGAATGGTTAGCAGGGCTAAGTTTGTTGACGGCGGGGAGACACTGCTGTCATGACCCGGAGGCAGGGAGGTGCCGTGCTCGGTCTGCGCCCGAAGCGGTCAGCTTTCGGCGCCGAACCGCGTCGCGAGCGCGCGGTACGCGCCGGGCACCGCGCCACGCAGGGCGACCGGGACGCGCAGCCAGCGGGGCACGTAGTAGTCGCCGGGCCGGTGCGTCGCGCGGACGACCGCGGCGGCCACGCGCTGGGCGGACACGGGCCGGGGGGTCGTGCGGGTGTAGGGGCGGCCGCGGCGCTCGAAGAACGCGGTGCGCACCACGCCGGGCACCACCACGCCGACCTCCACTCCGGTGCCGTGCAGCTCGAAGCGGAGGCTGTCGGCGAACGCGTCGAGACCGGACTTGGTCGCCGCGTACACGGCTTCGCCCGCGACGCCGGTGCGCCCGGCGATCGACGTCACGAACACGATCCGGCCGTGACCCCGCGCCAGCATGCCGGGCAGCAGCGCGCGGGTGAGCTCGAGCGGCGCGGTCAGGTTCACCGCGACCAGCTGTGCGAGGAGCTCGGGGGACAGCTCGGTCAGCGGACCGGCCCAGCCGAGGCCCGCGTTGTTCACGAGCGTGTCGACGCGGCCGGTGACGGCCAGCGCGCGCTCGGCCAGCTTGCCGGCGGCTTCGGGATCCGCGAGGTCGGCTTCGAGAGCGGTGCCGCCCGTGTGCGCGGCGAGCGCGGCCAGGCGCTCGCGGTCGCGGCCGTGCAGCAGAACATGTGTTCCGGCGGCGGCGAGCAGCCGCGCGGTGGCTTCGCCGATACCCGAGGAAGCGCCGGTGACGAGCGCCGTGCCGCGGGGAGCGGGCATCAGACGGTGGTGAGCGCGGGCTTGCGCGAGGCCATCCGCAGCACGATGCCCTCCGAGCGCAACGAGCGCCGGAACCACAGCAGCGAGCCGACGATCGCCAGCGCCACCAGGCTGTACGAGCCCGCGGTGCTGACCATGAGGAAGTTGCCGACGGTCGCCTTCGCGAGCATCACCAGCGTCACGGAACCGTTCACGGCGAACACGAGCGCCCACAGCACCGACACGCGCTGGAAGAAGCGCCGCATGCCGGGGTGGCCCGAAAGCGTGTCCGGGAACGAGCAGAAGTCCCCGGCCAGCCGCGCGAGCAGCGGCTTGTTGAACGGCGCGGACACGAGGAACAGGCTGGCGATCACGAAGTTCTGTAGGGTCGGCTGCAGGAAATACAGGAAGGCACTGCCCGTGGCCAGGCCCAATGCGGTCCGGGCGATCAGCAGCGCCGAGGTGAGCCACAGGACCGCGGGGACGGGCTTGCGCATCACCAGGCGCGTCACGATGACGACGACCGACCAGCACAGCGCGGCGATGACTCCGCTGTCGAAGCTGACCAGAGTCAGGAGGAGGTAGAACAGGCCGGCCGGTACGAGCGTGGACTCCAGCAGATGCCGACCCCCGCCCACGACCAGGTTGCGGAACGAGGGGAGGTCGATCGTCATGTGGTGTCGCATGCGGTTCAAGTACCTCCGGTGCGGGGTGACCATCCCCCCACGGCCCACGAATTTTTCAACAGCATAGGCACGGCGGATGGGAATGGTGTGAGGTGAGTATTCCATGAGTGTCACGGGGGTGTCGCTTTTCGTGGCCGTCCCTGCCGCGGTGCTGGGCGCGGCGTGCATGGGGATCGCCAGCGCCGCCCAGGCAAAGGCGGCCAAAGAGGTCGAGCCGGCGAACCCGCTCGATCTCACGTTGTTCAGGCGCCTCGTCGGGCGACCATTGTGGCTCATCGGCATCGTGGCGACCGTACTGGGGCTCGTCCTGCAGCTCGTCGCGCTCGCGTTCGGGCCGTTGCTGCTGGTCCAGCCGCTGCTCATCACTTCGCTGATCTTCGCCGGGTTCGTGTTCGCGCGGCTCGAACGAAGAGGCCCCGACCGGGTGATGAGCGCGGGCTCGGCGTTGTGCGTCACCGGGCTCGCCGTGTTCCTGGTGATCGCGCGTCCCAGCGGCAACGGCGACGTGCTCGTCACCGGCGCCTCGCTGCTCCCGCTCGGCATCGCACTGGCCGTGGTGACGATCGCGGGTCTCGCGCTCGCCGCGCTGACCCACTCCGGCTCCGGGCGCGTGCTCGGGCTCGCCGTGGCCACGGGCGTGCTCTACGGCCTGACCGCCGGCCTGATGAAGGTCGTCGCCGGGCAGTTCCGCCAGGGCGTGGACGAACCGTTCAAGCACTGGACGCTCTACATCGTCTGCGTGGTGGGCCCGCTCGGGTTCCTGCTCAGCCAGAACACCTTCCAGCAGGGCCGCTACCTCACGCCGGCGCTGGCCGTGATCACGGCGCTCGACCCGCTCGTGGGGGTCGCGATCGGGCTGTCGTGGATGGGGGAGAGCGCCAACGGCACGCCGTGGGGGCTCGCGGGCGAGGCGTTCGCCGGTGCCGTGATCGTGGTCGGCATCGCGATGCTCTCGACGCGCGCGGCGCACCTGGACGTGGCCGCGATCGAGGAAGAACACGAACACGCCGAGGCCGAGCACGCCGGGTCGGACCCCGACGACGGGTACGGTCTGGCCGGATCCACCTGTTGACATGCAGTTGGTGACCGCCGCTCGCGGCACCTCTGGCGAAGGGGGCGCGTTGGAGCGCGTGCTGATCGTCTCGGCGAACATGGGGGAAGGGCACAACGCCACCGGACGGGCGCTGGAGGGCGCCGTGCGCGAGCGCTGGCCCGCCGCCGAGGTCAAGTGGCTCGACGCCCTCGACCAGCTGGGGCCGGGGTTCGGGGGCCTGTTCCGCCGCATCTACGTGGCGAACGTCGAGACCACCCCTTGGCTGTACGAGTTCTTCTACGACGCCATCTGGCGCCTCGCGTGGTTCGCGGCGGCGTCGAAGCGCTTCACCGCGTCCTGGTGCGGGCGGCGGCTTGCGAAACCGGTGGCGGACTTCGCGCCGGACCTCGTGCTGTCGACGTACCCGATGGGCACCGCGGGACTGGCGTGGCTGCGCCGGCGCGGGAAGCTGCGGGCGCCGATCGGCGCGTGGGTGTCGGACTTCGCGCCGCACCCGTTCTGGGTCTACGGCTCGGCCGACCTCACGATGGTGATGCACGACGTCGCCGTGGGCCTGGCCCGCCGGTGCGCGCCCTCAGCCGTGGTGGGGGTGTCGGCGCCACCCGTGCGCGCCGAGTTCCGGCCCGGCGACCGCGCGGGCGCGCGGCATCGGCTGGGACTGCCGCCGGAAGCGTTCGTGGCGCTGGTTTCGTGCGGCTCGCTGGGCTTCGGCGACGTCGAGGGCACGGTGCGCGAGCTGCTCGCGGCCGGGCCCGAGGTGCTGCCCGTGGCGATCTGCGGCCGCAACGAGGCGTTGCAGCACCGGCTCGAACGGCTCGGCGAGCCGCGGCTGCGGGTCGTCGGCTGGACCGACCGGATGGCCGACTACACGATCGCCTCCGACGTCGTGGTGACCAACGCCGGCGGCGCGACCGGGCTGGAGGCCCTGGCGTGCGGGCGGCCCGTGCTCATGCACCGCCCGATCGCCGCGCACGGCAAGGCCAACGCCCGGCTGATGGCCGAGGCCGGTCTCGCGCTCGTGACCGAGAAGGACGGTGAGCTGACCGGTTCCGTCCGCACGCTGCTCGCCGAGCCGGAGCGGCTCAAGGCGATGGCGGAGGCGGCCACCCGGCACTGCGACTCGGCGACGTCGCTCACGGCGGCGCTCGAGTCGCTCGTGGACTCTCCGCTCAACCCGGCGCCGCAGCGGCTGCGGCCCGAAGACGCGCTGTTCCTCCACGTCGCGACCCCGCAGGTGCCCCAGCAGGTCGGCGCTGTGCTGATGCTCGACCCGAAGGCCGACGGTTCGCGCCCCACCCACGCGGACGCCGTCCACCTGCTGTCGGCGACGCCCGGCCTGCGTGCGCGGCTGCTGCCGGGTGGCGGCCTGTGGCGGGCGAAGTGGCAGGAGGACCCGGCGCGCAGCGCCGACGGCATCCTCGGCGACGTCGAACTGCCGGCGGGCAGCGAGCTCGAATCCTCGCTCACCGCGCAGATGGACGACTTCTTCTCCGAGCCCGTCACCCCGGACCACCCGGTGCGGGCGCGGCTCGTGACGGGCCTGGAAGGCGAGCAGGGCGCGTTGCTCATCGCCCTGCACCACGCGGCGAGCGACGGCATCGCGGTGATCGGCGCCCTCGTCGGGCAGGCCCGTGGCAAACCGCCGCTGGACCCGCCGCCGGCGCCGCTGCGGCGCAGCCGGCTGCGTGGCGCGGCCGACCGCGTGTCGGCCGTGACGCGGAAACGGCCCGGGCGCAGGAAGGAAGCCGAGGAGCTGGCCCGCGGCGTCTGGGCGCTCGCGCGGGCGGGCACGGCGCCGCGCGTGCCGTGGGAGACCGGGATCTCGGGCCCGCGGCGGCATTACGCACGCGCCCACCTGTCGGCGCCGCAGGTGCGGGCGGCCGCCCGCAAGGTCGGCGTGCCCACCACGGACTTCGTGCTCGCGCTCGTCGCGGAGGCGGTGCACCAGGAGCTGGGCGCGGCCGCGCCGGAGCGGGTGCGGGTGCTGATCCCGATGTCCATTCGCGACACCGGCACGTTCCGCCAGCTGGGCAACCACACGGGGGCGGCGAGCGTCGACCTGCCGACCGGCGCGATGTCGCTGGCCGAACGCGTGCGCGCGACGCGGGAGCTGCTGGCCGAGCAGGTGACCCGCGGCGCGCCGCGGGCGGGCAACGCCGTGGTGCGCGTGATCGGGATCCTGCCGCCGTGGCTGCACCGGCGCGTGGCACGGCTCGTCTACCGCGGCACCTGGTTCAGCATGATCGCCTCGGTGCTGCCGGGCGCGCGTTCGCCGGTGGTGCTCAACGGTTCCCTCGTGCGCACGGTGTACCCCGTGCTGTCGCTGGCGCCGGACGTGCCGGTGGCGGTGGGCGTGATGACGTGGGCCGACCGGTTCACCGTGTGCGTGACGGTGCCCGCCGGCCACGCCGCGCGAGGCGACCGGCTGGCGGGCACCGTGACCTCGGCGTTCGCCCGGTTGCAGTCCGAAGCGGACTGACCGTCAGGAGAAGTGCGTGGTCGGCCGGGGGATTTCCCGGCCGTCGACGAACAGGTCGATCTTCTCGTTGTAGAAGCAGATCAGGTTGGAGATCGCACTGAGCGAGCGCGTCGGGAAGTCGTAGGACCAGGCCAGGTCCTGGTGCAGCACGTCGCCGACGCGCACGGACCAGTAGCCGGTGGTGGTGCCCTTGTACGGGCATTCGGTGACGGTGCCGGTGGGCACGAGGTGCGAGAAGTCCACCTCGGTGCGGTTGAGGTAGTACCGCGTCGGCAGGCCGGTCTCGAACAGCAGGACCGGGGACGACGACTCCGCGAGCGTCCGGCCTTCCAGCGCGACGCGCACGTGCCGGGTGGAGCGCAGGGCGTCGACGCGCGTGTACGGGCTGCGCGGGTGGACGAACACCTGCTCGTCCTCCTCGAACCACGCGTCGAGGGCGGCCCACTCGAACCGGACGTGGTCCGCGAGCCCGGCGGCGGCGTCCTCGCCGTAGAGGCGCGCGGCGGCGGGCTTCACCTGGTCGCCCGCCTTGAGGGTCTGGCGGCGCGCGGTGCCGCGCTTGAGGTGCTGCGGGTGGTTCTCGTCCACGAGCACGCCGGGCGTCACGTCGGCGAACGGGATGTAGTACTGCGGGTAGTTCGGCCACTCCCACACGTACAGCGCGCGGGTGGTGTCGAGCACCGTCTCGCCGCCGAGCACGGCGCGGATCCGCCGGGGCACGGGCTCGACGTGGTCGGTCGGGGTGATCGCGTCCGGGTAGTCGCGCATCGGGATCTCCTCGGGTCGGCCGGGCCTTGGTCCGTGACACGCGCCGGTGGGGCAGCGCCGGCCGCGCGGGAACTGTGCTGAAAAAGAAGGCGGTGAAAAAGAAGGTGCTGAAAAACGCGCGGCGCGCGGACGTGAGTCCGCGCGCCGTCGTGATCAGGTCGTCGCCCGCTTGGGCAGCTTCCACCCGGGGCGGGGGAAGTGGCAGGTGTAGCCGTTCGGGTACTTCTGGAGGTAGTCCTGGTGCTCGGGCTCGGCCTC
>NZ_JBEYSJ010000035.1:0-93949 GCF_040704195.1 Amycolatopsis sp. NPDC047767 | reverse complement strand
AGATATGGGCGTCGGCATGCAAAAACCCCTGGTCACTGACGTGACCAGGGGTTTTGTGCCCCCGGCAGGACTCGAACCTGCGACCTAGAGATTAGAAGGCTCTTGCTCTATCCAGCTGAGCTACGAGGGCCCGGGTCGACGACGGTTGCCGATCTCCAGCACCGGCAGCTTAGTCGTCGCCATCCTCTCGATCGTTCGACACCGTCGAATCGTTTCAGGTCTCGTTCGCCGGATTCGCCGGATGCCACGCCCCTGCCCGGTCCCCGCGCGGGTGATCTTGGTCGTCGCCACGGGGACACGCCGGCGGCGCGTTCACCAGGGGTTCATCGGGCGCTCCGGGCTCGCTCGCGGCCGTTGCCCGCCCACGACATCCCGCCCGAATGGGTGGGATCGCCACGACTCCTCGGCGCGGGCCTCGGCCGGGCGGGGAGAGGGGTGGTTTCGGCAGGTCGGTGGGCGGGGGTCGGGGTGCACGGGGAGCTCCTCGTGGGGTTGGGGCCGGGACTTCGGCCAGACGTGATGAATGGTGGTTGATCGGTGCGCCGGGCTGGCGCGCTGCGACGGTCGTGGCGGGTCGAAACCGATCAGGGCGATCGACTGCGGCCGCTGCGGAGGGTGCCGGCTGCGGTGCTATTTCGGGACGGGGCGGAGCGCAGGGAACGAGACGGGCGGAGGTCGGAGCATCGGTGGCTGGGTTTCGGTCGGGACAGTGGCGCTGGGCTGGGCGGTTTTACGGCCGGTGCGAATCTGGCCCGGCGGTGGGCGGGGAGAGCGGTGGGGACCGGGGTAAGGCCCCGTGGGCGCGCTGGACACGGGGAAGGTGGCGCGCCCACGGGGGTGGGGCCGCTCGGGGGACGGCCCCGGGGGCCGGCGATCGGTGTGGCGGCGCGGTGGGGGCCGCGGGATGACCGATCAGCCGGTCCCGGTCGGGTGGTCGAGGTGGTGGCAGGTCAGCGGCACGGTGGTGTGCGTGCTGCTGGGCTTGGTGGCCGGGGTCGGCGGCTCCGGCGAGGGCAAGGCAGGGCGCCGCAGGGTGAGATCGCTGGTTGGAAGTGCCCTGCGGCGGCTGGCTGGGTGAGCTGTCTGGGGCGGGTTCGCTGGTCGCGAAGCCTCGGAGGAGATCGAGGCTGGTGGGCGTGCGGGCGCCGCGGGGTTGGGTTGTTGGTTGGGCGAGCCCTGTGGTGGCTGGTTGGGTGAGTTGTCTGGGGTGGGTTCGCTGGTTGCGAAGTCCCGGAGGAGATCAAGGTCGGTGGGCGTGCGGGCTTAGCGGGGTGGGGTCGCTGGTTCGGAGTGCCGTGTGGTGGCTGGTTGGGTGAGTTGTCTGGGGTGGGTTCGCTGGTTGCGAAGTCCCGGAGGAGATCAAGGTCGGTGGGCGCATGGGTGCGCCGGGGTGGGGTTGTTGGTTGGGCGAGCCCTGTGGTGGCTGGTTGGGTGAGCTGGCCGGGGTGGGCTCGCTGGTTGCGAAGCCGCAGGGAGTGCCTGTCCGGTGGGGCACGGGTGCGGTGGGGTGAGGTTGTTGGTTGGGTGTGCCCCGCGTTGGGCGAGTCGGGTGGGCTGGCCCGAGGTGGGTTCGCTGGTTGCGAAGGCCCGGAGGCGAGCAAGTCCGGTGAAGTCGTCCCCCGGGGAGATCTCGTTGGTGAGGGCGCTGCGGAGTGGGCAAGTCGGGTGGCTGTGTCACGGGTGAGGCGACCGGCGGTGAGCGAGCAGGGAGCGTTCGGCGTGGGGGCGACCGGATGAGGGCGCACCCGGGTGGCAAGCGTGGGGCGGTGGGGCACCCCGGGGTGGCAAGCGGGGGTGCTTGGCGCCCCGGGGTGCGGTGGGGGCGTCAGTTCCAGATTTTGATGGCGCGGACCACGAAGGGGGATTGCGGAACGTAAGTGCCGCCACCCGGATAGGTGGTGAAGTCTCCCTCGGTCGTGCATTCTTCGCTTTGGTAGATGGTGACGTCGCGGGTCAGGCGGTTGACGAAGGAATGCCCCTCGAATCCCTCGGGCAGGGGAATGCAGTCTTCGGGATTGGCGGTGCGGAGGTCGTAGTGCTGAGTGGTGCCGGAGTAGCTTTCGGTGGTCCAGAGGCACAGTTCGCCGACGGTGCAGGACGGGTCCGGAGTGGCGGAGGCGTGGGCAGAAGGCGCAGTGAAAGCTGCCTGCGACGAAGGAACAGCAGAAGCCGCAGAAGGTGCAGCAGGAGTCGCGGAAGGCGCAGCAGAAGCCACCCCCGTCCCGGCCAGCAAGCCTGCCGTTGCCAGCAGGAGTACGCGGGGCAGGCGCGGCGGCAGGCCGGGCAGGCGGGACGGCGTGGTGGGCCGGCCGGAGTGGCCGGGGAACGTGGGCAGCTTCGGCAGCAGGCGTCGGAACATCGTGGGAACTCCCCCCTCGGTGGCGGCCGGAGGGGCCGCCGTGGAATGTGTGAGTTCCACGATGGCGGGTGGGGGTGGGTTTGTCTGCCCGCATTCCTACGTCTGTGGACAAGTAGTATTCCGTCGCTCGAACGGCGCGAGTTGTCCACAGATCGGTGAACGGTATTGCTAAACCGCGGCCGTGCTGTTTCGGCGGATCAACGACACCGGGAGCTCCACCGGCGGAGGCGGATTGTCGCCGGCCAGCAGGTGCAGGATCAGCTCGCCCGCGGTGCGGCCCTTGCCGGCGAGATCCTGGCGGACGGTGGTGAGCGGCGGCTCCGCCCAGGCGGCCTGCGGGGTGTCGTCGAAGCCGACCACGGAGACGTCGTCCGGCACGCGCAGGCCCAGCTGCCGGGCGGCGGCGACGGCAGCCAGCGCGAGCTGGTCGGACATGCACAGCAGCGCCGTCGGGCGGGGCGTGCCGGTGAGGAGCTCCGCGGCGCTCGCCCGGGCGGTGTCCGCCGACAGCCACGGCGCCTCGGCCACGGCGACGTCGGTCACGCCGGCCGCGGACAGCGTCGACAGGTAGCCCGCCAGGCGCTCGCGGGTGCCGTGGAACGAGCTCGCCCGCGCGGACTCCAGGCCGGAGGGGCCGTCGGGCGACAGCCGGGGCGCGGACAGGATCGCGAACCGCCGGTGCCCCAGCTCCAGCAGGTGCCGCGTCGCCAGGGCGGCCCCGCCGCGGTCGTCGCAGCCGACGCGGGCCGTGTCGGCCAGCAGGGGCTGGTCGATGACCACGAGCGGCAAACCGCGGTCGTGCACGGCCTCCAGCGCGGGGCTGCCGTCGGCCAGTGAGTAGGCCACGGCGATGTCGGCCTGCGCCGCCAGCACGCGCTCGGCCGCCGGCCCGCCGTGCGCTTCGCCGCCGGGCAACAGCAGCAGCGCGTGACCGGTCGGCTCCACGGCCTTCGCGAGCGCATCGAGCGTGATCGACAAGGCCGGGTCCGAGAACGCCGCCGACAGCGACGCGTCGAGCAGGAACGCGATCGCGCCCGTCCGGCTCGTGGCGAGGCTGCGCGCGGTCGGGTTCGGGCCGGGGTAGCCCAGCTCCTTGGCCGCGCGCAGCACCTGCTCCCGCAGCTGCGCGGACAGCTGGTCAGGCCGGTTGTAGGCGTTCGAGACGGTCGCGCGGGACACCCCGACCGCCTCGGCGACGTCGTCCAGCGTCGGACGCCGGCGCCGGGTGCTCGTCATCGGCGGAGCATAGCGCGGCCTTGCCTTGCTGAAGCGCTTAAGTCATTCTGGGCCAAGGACTCCCGGCAGAGAGGCGGCGGAGGATGCGCGATCGGACGGCGGTGTTCGCGGTCTTCGCGCTCAACGGGGCGGCCCTCGGTTCGTGGGCCCCGCGCACGCCCGCCATCGCCGCGCACGTGCACGCCGTGCCCGGCGTCTTCGGGCTTGCGCTGCTCGGTGCGAGCGTCGGGATGCTGTGTGCCGCACCGGTTTCCGGCCGGATCACCGAACGCGTGGGTGCCCGCGCGGCCGTCGCGGGCAGCACCGTGGTGGCCGCAGTCGCGCTCGCCCTCGTCGGGTTCGCGCCGAACGTGCCGTTGCTCGCCGGTGCCCTGTTCGTGCTCGGCGCGGGCGTGGGGTCCCTCGACGTCGCCATGAACATCGCGGGCGTCGCCGTCGAGCGTCGCACCGGCCGCGCCGTGATGCCGACGCTGCACGCCGGGTTCAGCTTCGGTGCGCTCGGCGGCTCCCTGCTCGCGGGCCTGGCCGCGGGCCACGGCTGGTCGCCCGCGCGGCACCTCTCCGTGGCCGCCGTCACCGCCCTCGTCGTGCTCGTCGTCGTGGTCAAAGCGGTGCCGGGGGACCGGCCGCCGAAGGAGACCACGCCGCCGCAACGCGGGAAAGCGCCGATCCGCCGGCCCGCCCTGTGGCTGCTGGCGGCCGTCGCCTTGTGCTCGGCGATCGCCGAGGGCGCGAGCTCCGACTGGTCGGCCCTGCTCATGGTCACCGTCCACGGCGTCGGCCAAGGTGCCGCGGCGCTGGCCTACTCCGGGTTCTCGCTCGCCATGGCGCTGGCCCGGCTCGGCGGCGCGTGGAGCCAGGAACGCTTCGGCGCAACGCGTTCGCTCGCCGTCGGCGCGGGCGTCGCGGCGATCGGCCTCGTCTGCACCGCCGTGTTCACCCCGGCCGCCTTCGCGTACGCCGGCTTCGCGCTGGCCGGCGCCGGACTCGCCGCGGCGTTCCCACTGGCGCTGAGCCTGGCCGGCAGCGCCGGCAAACGCGCCGACGGGGGAGGCGGCGAACGCGAGCTGGCGTTCGTCAGCACCATCGCCTACTCCGGCTTCCTCGCCGGTCCGCCGATGATCGGCGGCATCGCGCAGGCGACGTCCTACTCCGTGTCGTTCGTGGTCGTCGGCCTCATCGCGGCGCTGATCGTGCCGGCTGCCCTCGTCGCGGCCCGCGCGCGGCGGCGCGAGGACCTAGCCCTGGGTCTCCCCGTCCGGTGACTCGCGCCACTGCCCGAACGGCCGGTCGAGCGACCACTTGTCCCCGTCGTGCTCCAGCACTCGGTACTCGCACGTGCGCAGGTTCGACAGCGACTCGAACAGGTCCACGCTCCAGCCGAACAGCCGGCGGCACAGCAACCGCAGCGTGAGGCCGTGGGAGACGACCAGCACGCTGCGGGGGTGAGTTCCGCCACTGTGCAGCAGTTCGGCGAGGAAACCGGCCACGCGGTCGTCCACGTCGGCACCCGACTCGCCGAAGGGCAGCCGGTAGAAGAAGTGGCCGAACTCGTGCCGCCGCTGCCGCTGCACCTCCTGGTCCTGAGGGTCCTGGAGGTTGCCCCAGTCCTGCTCGCGCAGCCTCGGTTCCTGCACCACGCGGTCGCAGTCGCTCTCGATGTTCAGCAGCCGCAGCGTCTCGCGTGTACGCAGGTAGGGGCTCACGTACACCGCAGGGCGCTCGCCGCGTAGCAGTTCCTTGATCTCCGGCCCCGTCGCGGCGGCCTCCGCCCGGCCCTTTTCCGTCAGCGGGATCGCGTGGTCCGGGATCCGGGTGTACGCGAGTTGGTCGACGCTCCCGAGGGACTCGGCGTGACGCAGCAGGATGATCCGCACGAAACCATCATGCCTGGCCGCACCCCCGTGCCGCGGAAAACGAGACCGGCCTAATCTCGAACGGTGAGCACCGACGCAGTGACGAAACCCGAACCGGCAGCGCGACGCAGGACCAGTGTGCTGCCGCTGCTCTCGGTGGGCGTGGTGCTCGCCGCCGTCGTCGCGGTCGGGCTCGTGGCGCTCACCGGCGGCGCCGGCTACCTGATCACCGGTCTGCCCGACCCGGGGCTGGTCACGCGCTACGGCATCACGGTCGTCCGGGTGCTCGCCGAAGCCGCGTCCGTGGTCTGTGTCGGCGCGCTGCTGCTGGCCGCGTTCCTGGTGCCGCCGCAGAAGTCCGGCACGCTCGGGCCCGAGGGCTACGCCGCCGTGCGCGCGGCCGGCATCGCCGCCTGGGTGTGGTTCGCCTCGTCGCTGCTGTCGGTGGCCTTCACCGCGGCCGACGGCGCCGGCAAGCCGTTCCTGGAAGTCCTTTCACCCCAAACGCTCCTGGACCTCGTCGACGCGATCGAGCAGCCCAAGGCGTGGCTGTGGACGGCGCTCATCGCGGTGCTGCTCGCGCTCGGCTGCCGGCTCGTGCTCACGTGGGGCTGGACGGCGGTGCTGTTCTTCGTGGCGGTCGCGGGCCTGGTGCCCGTCGCCGTCACCGGGCACTCGGCGAGCGGCGGCTCGCACGACATGGCCACCAACAGCCTGCTGTTCCACCTGATCGCGGCCGCCCTGTGGGTCGGCGGCCTCGTGGCGCTGCTCGCGCTCGGCTGGCGCCGGGGCGCGCACCTGTCGCTGGCCGCCCGGCGGTTCTCCAAGCTGGCCCTGGTCTGCTGGGTCGTGATGGCGATCTCCGGCGTGATCAACGCGCTGGTGCGCATCAACCTCGGCGACCTGTTCACCACCGACTACGGCCTGCTCGTGGTCGCCAAGGTCGTCGCGTTGCTGCTGCTCGGCGTCTTCGGGCACCAGCAGCGCCAGCGCGGCGTGCGCGACCTCGTCGACGGCAAGGGCGGCGGCCAGCTGCTGCGGCTGGCGGCCGTCGAGGTGCTGATCATGTTCGTGACGCTCGGAATCGCGTCCGGCCTCGCCCGCACGCCACCTCCGGCCGACGCGGTCACGCAGCCCTCCACCACCGAACTGCTGATCGGCTACAACCTCGACGGCGCGCCCACCTTCTGGCGCCTGCTCACCGACTGGCGCTTCGACCTGATCTACGGCACGGCCGCGATCGTGCTGGCCGGGCTCTACCTCGCCGGCGTGCGGCGGCTGCGCAAGCGCGGCGACTCGTGGCCCACGGGCCGGATCGTCGCGTGGCTCGCCGGCTGCCTGGTGCTCCTGATCGCCACGTCGTCGGGCATCGGCCGCTACTCGCCGGCGATGTTCAGCGTGCACATGGGCACGCACATGCTGCTGTCGATGGTCGTGCCCGTGCTGCTGGTGCTGGGCGGGCCCGTGACGCTCGCGCTGCGCGCCCTGCCGACCGCCGGTGCCGGCGCGCCTCCGGGGCCGCGGGAGTGGCTCCTGGCGGCCGTGCACTCGCCCGTGTCGCGGTTCCTGACGCACCCGATCGTCGCGCTGCTGTTGTTCGTGGGTTCGTTCTACGCGCTGTACTTCTCCGGCCTGTTCGACGCCGCGCTGAACTACCACTGGGCGCACCTGGCGATGAACGCCCACTTCCTGCTCGCCGGCTACGTCTTCTACTGGCCGGTGATCGGCGTCGACCCGGCGCCGCGCAAGATCCCGCCGGTCGGGCGGCTCGGGATGATGTTCGCCGCCATGCCGTTCCACGCGTTCTTCGGCGTGATCCTGATGAACATGCAGGCCGTGATCGGCCAGGAGTTCTACACGTCACTGCGCCTGCCGTGGGTCGGCGACCTGCTCACCGACCAGCGCCTCGGCGGCGGCATCGCGTGGGCCGCGGGCGAGGTGCCCGTGCTGCTGGTGCTGATCGCGCTGCTGGTGCAGTGGGCGCGCGCCGACGAGCGCGAAGCCAAGCGCAAGGACCGCCGCGAGGAGACCACCGGCGGCGAAGAGCTGGCCGCCTACAACGCGATGCTCAAGAACCTGGCCGACGGCAAACGGGCGGAATGACCACGCGGATGATGTCGTCCGCGTGATGTGGGCATGACCCTCGGTAGCGCGGTGGTGACCGCCGTCAGGGCGCGGATCGGGCCACTCTACGATCGATGGCATGGCCGAGTTCATCTACACCATGAAGAAGGTGCGCAAGACCGTCGGGGACAAGGTCATCCTCGACGACGTCAGCACCGCGTTCTACCCCGGCGCCAAGATCGGCGTGGTGGGGCCGAACGGTGCCGGTAAGTCCACCGTTCTCAAGATCATGGCGGGGATCGAGCAGGCCAGCAACGGCGAGGCGTTCCTGCAGCCGGGTGCCACCGTCGGCATCCTCATGCAGGAGCCGGAGCTGGACGAGACGAAGACCGTCCGCCAGAACGTCGAAGAGGGCCTCGGCGAGACCAAGCAGAAGCTCGACCGCTACAACGAGATCGCCGAGCTCATGGCGACCGACTACAGCGACGAGCTCATGGAGGAGATGGGCCAGCTCCAGGAGGACCTCGACCACGCCGACGCGTGGGAGCTCGACTCCACGGTCGAGCAGGCCATGGACGCCCTGCGCTGCCCGCCGCCGGACGAGCCCGTGACCCACCTCTCCGGTGGTGAGCGCCGTCGTGTCGCGCTGTGCAAGCTGTTGCTGTCCGCCCCCGACCTGCTGCTGCTCGACGAGCCCACCAACCACCTGGACGCCGAAAGCGTGCTGTGGCTGGAGCAGTTCCTCTCGAAGTACGCCGGCGCCGTGCTGGCCGTGACCCACGACCGGTACTTCCTGGACAACGTGGCCGAGTGGATCATGGAGCTCGACCGCGGCCGCGTCGTCGGCTACGAGGGCAACTACTCCACCTACCTGGAGAAGAAGCGCGAGCGCCTCGAGGTCCAGGGCAAGAAGGACGCGAAGCTCGCCAAGCGCCTCAAGACCGAGCTCGAATGGGTGCGGTCCAACGCCAAGGCCCGCCAGACGAAGTCCCGCTCGCGCCTCGACCGCTACGAGGAGATGGCGGCGGAGGCCGACAAGCACCGCAAGCTCGACTTCGAGGAGATCCAGATCCCGCCGGGCCCGCGCCTGGGCAGTGTCGTGGTCGAGGTCGAGAAGCTGCGCAAGGGCTTCGACGACCGCGTGCTCATCGACGGCCTGTCGTTCGACCTGCCGCGCAACGGCATCGTCGGCGTGATCGGCCCCAACGGCGTCGGCAAGACCACGCTGTTCAAGACGATCGTGGGGCTCGAGGAGCCGGACGCCGGCACGGTCAAGATCGGCGAGACGGTCAAGCTGTCCTATGTGGACCAGAACCGCGCCGGCATCGACCCGAAGAAGACGGTGTGGGAGGTCGTGTCGGACAAGCTCGACTACATCCACGTCGGGCAGACCGAAATGCCTTCGCGCGCGTACGTGAGCGCGTTCGGCTTCAAGGGTCCGGACCAGCAGAAGCCCGCGGGTGTGCTCTCCGGTGGTGAGCGCAACCGGCTGAACCTGGCGATGACGCTCAAGCAGGGCGGAAACCTGATCCTGCTGGACGAGCCGACCAACGACCTGGACGTGGAAACGCTGGGGTCGCTGGAGAACGCGCTGGAGCAGTTCCCGGGTTGCGCCGTGGTCATCTCCCACGACCGGTGGTTCCTCGACCGGGTCGCCACGCACATCCTGGCCTGGGAAGGCACGGACGAAGACCCCGCGAAGTGGTTCTGGTTCGAGGGCAACTTCGAGGGCTACGAGAAGAACAAGATCGAGCGCCTCGGCGCCGAAGCGGCGCGGCCGCACCGGGTCACCCATCGCAAGCTGAAGCGCGACTGACGCCGGGGGCGGGAGTGGAAGCCAGCAGGCACAACCGGTCGAGCTCGCCCGCACCCGCGGGCGGGCGGCTCGCTGCTGCCGGCGGGGCGACCCTCTCCGACCTCGGGCGGCTGATCGAGCGGGCGGACGCGCTGCACCTGCGCGCGCCCGAGCTCGCCTTGGTGCTCGGCGAGCGCGCGGCCGCGCTCGCCGAGGCCGCGGGCGCGGACGAGCAGTGGATCCGCGCCGAGAGCCTCGTGGTCGCGGCGCGCGTGCGCCTCGGCGGTCGCACGTCGACCGTCGGGCGCGCCGTCGCCGCCCTGCGGGCCGCGGAGCACGCCGGGTACACCGACACGGCCGCGCGGCTGCGGATCGACCTGGCCCTGTGCGCGCGCAGCCTCGGCACACCGTTGACCGGGCTCGCGGCGCTGCGGCCCGTGCTGTCGGAGCCGGCGGTTTCGGCCGTGCACCGCGCCGAAGCGCTGTGCCACCTGGTGGGCTGCCTCGCGCAGTTCGGCCGCAAGCCGGAGCTCGACCGCGTGCTCGTCGAGGCCGACAAGCTGGTGGTCGCCGACGAGTCGCTCGACGCCGACACCCGCCTGCTCGTGCGGGCGTTGCTGCGCAACGGAGCCGCGGCCCACCGGCGCCGCCACGGTGACCTCACCGCGGCCGCCGACGCCGCCCGCACCGGCCTCGGGTTCCTCGAGAAGCTCGACAACCCGGCCGATGACGGCGGGCTCGTGCGCGTGCGGCTCGTGCTGCAGCTCGTGAGCACGCTGCTCGACCGCGGCGACACCGACATGGCGTACGACATAGCCGAACCCATGCTGAACGAGCCCGTGCGCGCGGCGGGTGTCGCGCCCACGGCGTGGCTGCGGCTGGCCGTCGCGACGCGGATCCACCTGCCCGCCGGTGCCGGCGACGCCGCGTCCGAGCTGGTGCGCGAAGCCGTGGCGAGCACGGACCGCCACGGGCTGTCCGCGATCACCGCGCGGCTGTGGCTGGAGCTGGGGCAGATCGAGGAACGGTTCGGCAGCGCCGAGGAAGCCATCGCGTGCCTGCACCGCTCGCGCGCGGCGGAACACGTCCACTCGCGTGCTCGCCGCCAGGCGTGCGGGCTGCTCGCGGGCGAGTTCGGCGCCGGCACGGTGGCGCCGCTGGACCTCGACGACGTGATCGCGCGGTCGGCGCCGCAGGGTGGCCGTCCGGTGCCGATGGCCGTGGAGCCCCCGGTGCGCGACGTCGAGACGACGGCGCTGATCCGGGCGATCCCCGCCGAGCCGGCTGCTCCGGAACCGGTCGCCGCGAAGCCAGCCGCCGCGAAGCCGGTCGCCGCGAAGCCGGCCGTGGCGAAGGCTCAGCGTCCGGAAGCCCAGCCGCAGAAGGAAACCCGGTCGCGGACGGAAACCCCGGCGCGTGCGGAAGCACCGCCGCGGCCGGCCGCTCCGGCGGAGACGACGTACGTGCGCGCGGCCGGTTCGGTGCCGGAGAAGCCGGTTCGCAAGCCGGAGAAATCCGGGTCGAAGACGCCGACGTGGTCGTTCGGGCGAGCGGCCGCGGAGTCGGAGGCCGAGCGGACGTCGGTGATCCCGGTGATCCGCGACGAGCCGGAGCCCGTGGCGCCTGTCGAACCGAGCGACCAGGTCGCCCGCTTCACGCTGTCGGCGCCGCGCGCCGAGGCTCCGGACCGCCCGCGCGTCGCCGAGCCGCCCGCAGCGCCGGCCAAGCGGCCCGTGAACGGGTCGCACCCGGCTTCCCGCCAGGCTCCCGCGGAGACGGGCCGCCGGGCGGCACCCGAGCCGCCGGCGGCGTTGCCGGGCTGGGTGAAGCCGTTCAAGAAGCCCGGAGCCGTGCGGGCTCCGAAGCCGGAGCCCGTCGCCGAGGTCGTCCGCGAAGAGCCGGCCCCGCCGATCCCGGCCGTGGCCGAGGACCTGCCGCGCCTGGCGCTGCCGGACCTTTCGGACATCCTGCCCGAGCTGCCGATGGCCCCCGCACCCGCGGACGAACCCGCCGCGCCGCTGTGGGAGAGCGACGAGTGGGCCCGCGAGGAACGTGCCCGCCGCGACGAGATCTCGCGCGGCCGCAAGACCCGGCACGACGCGGAACACGGTTCTGTCGCCGCGCGCTCCGTGCTGGACCGCCTCGGGATCTCCGCGGGCGGCGGTGGCGGTCGCCGGCGAGCGGACGAGGCCGGTGCGCGCGAGGAAACCGCGCGCACGGAGGAGCCCGAGGCCGTCTCCGACGTGACGGACCCGCCGTGGAAGCGCGAGACGCCGGACCTGGCACCGGCGCCGCGGGACGAAGAGGTGTCCGAGGAAGCCGTGGACCCGTGGCTGCCGCGGCTGCGGATGCCGCCGGCGCTGGATCCGCTCGAGGACTTCGACTCGTGGACGCCGACGTCGCAGCCCTTCCCGGAGAGCTACGCGCGGGCGATCGCCGAGGACGAGCCGCCGCCGGACGCCGGGCTGGCCGAGCTGCTGGCCCGCGCGCTGGCCGAGCACCAGGCGGGAACGGCGAGCGCCGCCGCGCTGGTGAAGCGGCTGGGCTCCGAAGACGACAAGAAGCGCCGTCCGGTCAACGGGCACGCTTCGGGAGAGCGCAAGCGCAACGGCGACTGAGGCCGTCGCCGAAGCCCCAGCGCGGACAACGCCCTCTTCGACGTACCCGGAAACCGGTGAGCTCCAGCGGGTTTGCCGACGCCGGCTTCGGGGCACCTCCACCTTGGACCGCCCCCGTGCGGTCGCCCGTCCGGGCGGTTTCGGTGTGGGAATCCTCGCAGTGCCGGAAGGCAACCTTTTCCGGTTTGGCCGCGGGCTTCCGTGCGGCCGCGCGCGGACTGAACCGATCACGAACCCGGTCCGGCACCACCGGACACCCCGGGTGACCGCGGGGCGTGCCCGGGGCCAAGGGATTCCCCCCGGAACGGGTATCACCCGACTCCCGGGTAGCTGAACCGATCAACGCCGAAAGTCCTCGTCCTGTAAGGCAAACGTAAGTCTGGACAACTCCTGGTCTTTGTCACGGGTCCGGCGGGGTCGGATTAGTGTGGGGGAGTCCGCCACGTTGTGGTGACGGACGCGTCTCGATCTCGAAACTGGAGAGTTGCCTCACATGAGCTCGACGGGAGTCTCGTCCCCGCCCGGAACAGATGTCGGTGCCGAGGTCGGCGCGTTGCGTCGCTCGGCCAGCCCGGAGCAGCTCCGGGACGAGCTGATCGACGCCGCGGCGGCGTTGGCGCCCGAGATCGGTGACCTGATCCGCCTGTACTACCGCCACATCCCGGCCGAGGAGATCGTCGGCGACGACCCCGTGGCGCTCGTCGGTGCGGTGCGCTCGCACCTGCAGCTGGCCAAGCAGCGCATGCCGGGACGCCCGGCGGTCCGGCTGCTCAACCCCACTGCGGCGCAGGACGGCTGGACCCGTGAGGCCACCGTCGTGCAGGTGGTCACCGACGACATGCCCTACCTCGTCGACAGCGTGGCGGCCGAGTTCGCGCGCGACGGCGTGCAGGTGCACCGCATCGTCCACCCGATCGTCGTGGTCAGCCGCGACGTCACGGGCGAGCTCGCGGGCCTGCACCCCGACGCCGACCCGGCGAACCCGCCGGCGATGTCGGCGGCCGAGTCGTGGATGTACCTGGAGATCGACCTCGTCACGGACCCGAACCGCGCCCGCGAGCTGGACAACCGGCTGGCCTCGGTGCTGGGTGACGTCCGCGAGGTCGTCGAGGACGCCGACAAGATGGCGCAGACGGCGTGCTCCGTGGCGGAGTCGCTGGAGCAGCACCCGCCGAAGCTGCCCGACCCCTCGCAGGTGGAAGAGGGCGCCCGCCTGCTGCGCTGGCTTGCGGACGGCCACTTCACCTTCCTCGGCTACCGCCGCTACGAGCTGGTCGAGAACCCGCACCCCGACTCCGACGAGCCGGCCCTGCGCGCGGTCCTCGCGTCCGGCCTCGGTGTGCTGCGCCAGGACAGCCTCGCTGCTCGCAGCCTCACCGCGGGCCCGGACGACTACGCCAGCGCGCTGTCCCCGACGCTGCTGGTGCTCACGCAGGCCAGCGCCCCCTCGACCGTGCACCGCCCGGTGTACCCGTACTACGTCGGCGTGAAGACGTTCGACGACGAGGGCACCGTGACCGGCGAGCACCGGTTCCTCGGCATGTTCACCACCACGGCGCTGCACGAGAACGTGCTCGACATCCCCGTGGTGTGCAAGCGCGTGCGCGAGGTCATCCACCGCGCCGGCTTCCCGATGGAGTCGTTCTCCGGCCAGCGCATGCTGGAGGTGCTGCAGAACTGGCCGCGCGCCGACCTGTTCTCCGCCGACACGGATTCGCTCTACGCCACCACCACCGGCGCCATCACGCTGTCGGACCGCCGCCGGCTGCGGCTGTTCCTGCGCCGCGATCCGTACGGCCGCTTCTACTCCTGCCTGGTCTACCTGCCGCGCGACCGCTACACGACGCGTTCGCGGCTGGCGATGCAGAAGGTGCTGCTGGAGGAGCTGGAAGGCACGCAGCTCGAATACAGCGCGCGCATCGGCGAGACCGTGCTCGCGCAGGTGCACTTCATCGTGCACACCGACCCTGCGCACCGGATCGAGCCCGACACGCTGCGGATCCAGGAACGCCTCAACACCGTCGTGCGCAGCTGGGACGACCGCATGGTCGAGGCGATCCTCGCCGAGCGGCGCGAGCGCGCGGGCGACGGCCAGCCGATCGGCGTGATGGGCGAGGAGTCCGCCGTCGACCAGGGCCAGCGCTTCGCCGCGGTGTTCCCCGAGGGCTACAAGGAGGACTTCACCGCCGACGAGGCGCTCGCCGACCTGCGCAAGCTCGACACGCTGGCCGACGAGGGCGACCTGGCGCTGTCGTTCTACCTGCCCGCCGACGCCGAGCCGGGCGAGCGCCGCTTCAAGCTCTACCTGCGCGGCGAAGGCGTGACGCTGTCGAAGGTCCTGCCGCTGCTGCAGGCGATGGGCGTCGAGGTCGTCGACGAGCGGCCGTACGAGCTGTTTCGCGAAGACGGCGGCGCCAGCTGGATCTACGACTTCGGCCTGCGCATCTCGGCGAAGTACCTCGACGAGAGCAGCACCGTCGCCCTCGACGCGCTGCGCGATCGGTTCCAGGACGCGTTCCACGCGGCGTGGCGCGGCGACGCGGAGGTCGACGGCTTCAACGGCCTCGTGCTGCGCGCCGGCCTCACCTGGCGCCAGGCGGCGGTGCTGCGCGCGTACTCGCGTTACCTGCAGCAGGCCCGCAGCCCGTTTTCCCAGGAATACATCCAGAACACGGTGCTCAAGCACACCGAAGTGGCCACGCGGCTGCTGAACCTGTTCGAGACGCGCTGCGACCCGCAACTGTCCGATGTGGACCGCAAGACGCGCGAGGACTCGCTCGTCGGCGAGATCACCGCGATGATCGACGAGGTCACGAGCCTCGACGAGGACCGCATCCTGCGCCGCCTCATGGCCGTGATCAACGCGACGCTGCGCACGAACTACCACGTGACCGGCGCGGACGGCGCCACGCGGCCGTACCTCGCGATCAAGCTCGACCCGAGCGGCGTGCCGGAGCTGCCGGAGCCGCTGCCGAAGTTCGAGATCTTCGTGTACTCGCCGCGCGTGGAAGGGGTGCACCTGCGCTTCGGCGAGGTCGCGCGCGGCGGCCTGCGCTGGTCCGACCGGCGCGAGGACTTCCGCACGGAGGTGCTCGGCCTGGTCAAGGCGCAGGCGGTGAAGAACGCCGTGATCGTGCCCGTGGGCGCGAAGGGCGGCTTCGTCGTGAAGCGCCCGCCGGCTCCCACCGGGGACGCGAGCCTCGACCGCGACGCGCAGCTCACCGAGGGCATCGCGTGCTACCGCATGTTCATCTCGGGCCTGCTCGACCTGACGGACAACCGCGTCGAGGGCAAGACCGTGCCCGCGCCGGGCGTGGTGCGCCACGACGCCGACGACAGCTACCTCGTCGTCGCGGCCGACAAGGGCACCGCGAAGTTCTCCGACATCGCCAACGAGGTCTCGGGCCAGTACGGCTTCTGGCTCGGCGACGCCTTCGCCTCCGGCGGCTCGGTCGGCTACGACCACAAGGCCATGGGCATCACCGCCAAGGGCGCGTGGGAGAGCGTGAAACGCCACTTCCGCGAGCTGGGCAAGGACACCCAGACCGAGGACTTCACCACCGTCGGCATCGGCGACATGATGGGCGACGTCTTCGGGAACGGCATGCTGCTGAGCGAGCACATCCGCCTGGTGGCCGCGTTCAACCACATGCACGTGTTCCTCGACCCGAACCCGGACGCCGCGTCGTCGTTCGCCGAGCGGCGCCGGCTGTTCGACCTGCCGCGCAGCTCGTGGGACGACTACGACCGCTCGCTCATCAGCGAGGGCGGCGGCATCTACCCGCGTTCGGCCAAGACGGTCCCGATCAGCCCGCAGGTGCGCGAGGCGCTGGGCATCGACGAGGGCATCACGCACCTGCCGCCGATGGAGCTCATCCAGGCGATCCTGCTGGCGCCGGTCGAGCTGCTGTGGAACGGCGGCATCGGCACGTACGTCAAGGCGGAGACCGAGACCCACGGCGACGCGGGCGACAAGGCCAACGACGCGATCCGCGTCAACGGCAACCAGCTGCGCGTGAAGGTCGTGGGCGAAGGCGGCAACCTCGGCCTGACCCAGCTCGGCCGGATCGAGTTCGCCCGCTCCGGTGGCAAGATCAACACCGACGCGCTCGACAACTCGGCCGGGGTGGACTGCTCCGACCACGAGGTCAACATCAAGATCCTGCTCGACCACCTCGTGGCGACCGGGGACCTCGAGCACACGCGGCGCAATTCGCTGCTGGAGGAGATGACCGACGAGGTCTCCGACCTGGTGCTGACCGACAACTACCGGCAGAACGCGGTGCTCGGCGTGAGCCGGGCGCACGCCGGTCCGATGGTGTCGGTGCACGCGCGGCAGGTGTCGTCGCTCGTCGCGAAGGGCGCGTTCGACCGCAAGCTGGAAGCCCTGCCGACGTCCTCGGAGTTCCGCGCGCTGGAGAAGGCGGGCGAAGGCCTGTCGTCGCCGGAGCTCGCGACACTGCTGGCCCACGTGAAGCTCGACCTCAAGGACGAGCTGCTGGCCAGTGAGCTGGTCGACTCGGAGGTGTTCACGCGCCGGCTGCCCGAGTACTTCCCGAAGCCGCTGCGGGAGCAGTTCTCCGACGCGATCACGCAGCACCCGCTGCGCCGTCAGATCATCACCACGCTCGTGACCAACGAGCTGGTGGACGGCGGCGGCATCTCGTTCGTCTTCCGCCTCATGGAGGAGATGAACGCGACGGCCACCGACGCGGTGCGCGCGTACGCCGTGGTCACCCACGTCTACGACCTGCCGAAGCTGTGGGCCGAGATCGACGCGCTCGACAACGTGGTGCCCACCGCGGTCGCCGACGCGATGGTGCTGGAGACGCGCCGGCTGCTCGACCGCGCCGCCCGCTGGTTCCTCACCAACCGCCCGCAGCCGCTCGCGCCGCTGGCCGAGATCAACCGCTTCGGCCCCGTGGTCGGGGAGCTCGGCCCGAAGCTGGGCGACCTGCTGCGCGGCCGCGAGCTGGAGTCCGTGGAGGAGCACGCCGGCAGGCTCGTGGCCGACGGCGTGCCCGCCGACCTCGCCCGCCGCGTGGCGCTGCTGCTGCACAGCTACGGCCTGCTCGACGTGGTCGAGGTCGCCGAGCTGGCCGAGCAGCAGGTGGGGCTCGACGCGCTGCACAGCCCGGCCGACACCGCCGAGCTGTACTACGCGCTCTCGGACCACCTGGACATCGACAAGATGCTCACCGAGATCAGCAAGCTCGAACGCGGCAACCGCTGGCACGCCCTCGCGCGGCTCTCGCTGCGCGACGACGTCTACGGCTCGCTGCGCGCCATCACGCTCGACGCGCTGCGCCACAGCGACCTGGACGTGGCAACCGACGCGAAGATCTCGCAGTGGGAGAAGACCAACGCGTCGCGGCTGTCGCGCGCTCGCGTGGCGCTCGACGAGATCACCCGCTCCGGGCGCCTCGACCTCGCGACGCTGTCGGTGGCGGCGCGCCAGATCAGGAGCACGGTGCGGTGACCTACGTTTCGCACGTCCGGCCGCGCTGGTCGGACATGGACGTCTACGGGCACGTCAACCATGCCAACATGGTGACGCTCCTGGAGGAGGCGCGGATCCCGGTGCTGTTCGGCGACGCGGTGAAAGCCGGCCTCACCGAGCTGCCCAAGGGCGTGGTCGTGGTGAAGCTCGGCGTGCACTACCGCGCGCCGATCGTCGTCACGCCCGAGACGTCGGTGCGGGTGGAGATCACGCTCACCGAGGTCAAGTCGGCCACCATCACGCTGGCCTACGTCGTGCACACCGGGCCCGAGGAGTCGGATCCGGTGGCGGTGACCGCGGAGACCGTGCTGGCGCCGTACGACACCGTCAAGCTGCGGCCGCGGCGCCTTTCCCCCGAGGAGACCGAGTTCCTCAAGAAGGTGTTCGCCGATGCCTGAGCTGCGCATCCCCGACGCGGGCGACCGCGACACGCTCGGCGCGTTCGTCGCCCGCGCAGTGCGGCTCGACGGCAACACCGCCGTGCGGCTGCGCAACCGCGCTTCCGGCGACGGCGGCGTTGTCGAAGCGTGGACGGCCACGCCGTTCGAGGTCCTCGCCACCCGCGCGGTGGCGGGGACCGTGACCCCGGCCGACATCACCGTGTCGGGCAACGAGCTGCTGGCGGCCCTCACGGTCGCCGGCGGCGAGGTCATGGACCCCGGACCCGCGCGCGACCTGCTCTGGCACGCGGAGCTGCCCGCGCCGGGCCGCTGGCAGCTCGTGGACGACCTGCCGGTCGGCGTGGTGTCCGACCTGGCCGACCGCGGCGTCACGCTGGCCCGCGACAACGTCGGCCCGCACGGCACGCCGCCGGCGTCGCTGATGGACCAGGCCGTGCTCACGGTCACCGGCGGCGAGCTCGAGGTGAAGGTGCAGCTGCGCTGTTTGTTCGCCTTGTCCGGTATGGGGCTGTTCGACTCGTCGATCGACGGCGACGTCGTCCGCGTGACGGCCACGGACTCGTGGCTACGGCTGGATGCCCGATATGGGGCGGTGCTGAAGCGCAGGCATGCGTTGTTGCCCCTTCTGTTCTGAACGGATCTTCGCCATTCCCGGGACGAGCCTCGCCATTCCGCGGGGCTCGTTCCGGTCACATTGTCTGTTCGCTTTGTCTGGAATAAGCGCGCGGAAGGCACGCGCCATTGCCCGTTCGCTTCTGATTTCCTTGCGATTCCCTTGCGGCCGTGGTGCTTTCCCGGCGGCGGTGCGAGGGTGGGGACATGACCGACCCCGACGGTGACCCGACGGCGGATTTCCTCGCCGGCGTACGGGCCGAGCAGACACCGTGGCGCACCGACCGCCCGGTGGCTGCCGAGGGGCCCGAGCAGACGGGCCAAACCGTGCGCCCCGGGCGTTTTTCGCGGGTCGGCCGAGCCGTGGGTGAGGCTGCGCCGTATGTGCAAGCCGCATTGTTCGCGGCGTGGATCGCCACGTCAGTGGCCGATTCCGGCGACGGTTCGGGCGGAATGAACGGAGGCCAGAACGGTTAGGTGGTCCCCGTGGACCGAAACTCCGGGTAGAGTCGGTGCCGGATGAGCCGCCGATGTCCGATTCGGCGCGACCTCGAACACCGCACCGCCGGTTGTCGTGGCTTATTGCGCGCACGCGGTCCGCAGGCCGTTTCCGCCCGCCAGAGCCGAATTGCCGACGGTGGAGGGGAGACCCATGCTCCTGTCCGGTCCCGATCGTCTGACAACCGAAGCCGTACACGAAGACCCACTGGTGCTGAGACGCGCGCTGGTCGGCTACGTACACGCGGTGGCCGAAGCCGTGGACGTCTCCGCGGAGGGGACGTCGTGCGAGGTTGCCGACACAGTCACCGCCTATGTGGCGCTGAGCCGCCGCTCGCCGCGTTACCCCGGCCGTGACCTGATGTTGCTCTGGAACTCCCGGCAGGGCTGGACGCTTTCCGTGGAGACGAGGCCGGCCGAGGCGCCCCTCGTCGTCGCGCGCCTGGGCGGAGACGTCGTGCCGGAGCCCGCCCTCGTGGGCCGGTTCGTCGCCGAGGTCGTCTCGGCCCCCGGCAACAGCTCGTGGACCACGCCGCCCAGCCGTGCCGCCGCCGATCGGGGCGAGCTGGCGGCTCGGCTGGAACGACGTGTCCGTCCCGTCGTCAGGCGGTCTTGAGCTTTCGCGCCAGCCGCTCCCGGCGGGGCCAGCGAACCTGAGACGCCCAGTTCAGCTTCTCGAACAGCCAGATGAGCCGAGCCGAGGTGTCCAGCTGGCCCCGGCCCACGCCGTGGCGGGCGCCGGTCGGGTCGGCGTGGTGGGAGTTGTGCCACGACTCGCCGAACGACAGGATCGCCAGCGGCCAGAAGTTGGCCGAACGGTCCCGCGCCTCGAAGGGGCGCTCACCGATCATGTGGCACAGCGAGTTCACCGACCACGTCACGTGGTGCAGCGCCGCCACCCGCACGAGCCCGGC
This sequence comes from Amycolatopsis sp. NPDC047767, assembly GCF_040704195.1. Lineage (NCBI taxonomy): Bacteria > Bacillati > Actinomycetota > Actinomycetes > Pseudonocardiales > Pseudonocardiaceae > Amycolatopsis > Amycolatopsis sp. NPDC047767. Next base: position 74,096 of record NZ_JBEYSJ010000035.1, on the reverse strand, counting down.
CCAGAAGAACGCCGTGAGTGCGCCCCACCAGCTCATCGTGGCGAGGCCGCCGATCAGGGCCGGCGCCAGCAGCGTCACGGCGGTCAGCACGGGGAAGAGGCTGTCGACGCGGCGGATGTCCGGATCGTCCAGCAGGTCCGGGGCGAAGCGGCGCGAGTTGGTCTTGTCGCGGTCGAACAGCCAGCCCATGTGCGCGTGCCAGAAACCCTTGGCCAGCGCGGCGGGCGTCGTGCCGTAGCGCCACGGGGAGTGCGGGTCGCCGTCGCGGTCGGAGTACGCGTGGTGGCGGCGGTGGTCGGCGACCCACGAGATCACGGGGCCCTGCATCGCCATGCTGCCCGCCACGGCGAGTGCGATCCGCAGGCCACGGCGGGCGCGGAACGAGCCGTGGGTGAAGTAGCGGTGGAAGCCGATGGTGATGCCGAGGCCGCTGAGGTAGTAGAAGCCGACGGCGAGGCCGATGTCGAGCCAGCTGAGCCCCCAGCCCCAGGCCAGGGGCACCGCGGCGACGACCGCCAGCAGGGGGAGCACGGCGAACAGCTTCACGAGGAAGGCTTCGGTGCCCGTCTTCTGCCCGGCGAGCATGGGCTCGGGTGCGGGCCGTTCACGGACGGCGGTTGCCGTGCTCGATGAGGTGGGGGCAGGGGAAGGAAGGGTGTCGCGAGGGGTGTCGATGCTGGAACGCTCCTGTCGAGCTGGTCCGATCACTGCACTCTGCAGGACCGAGGCCGGTTCGACGGTGTGCCCGGGCGGCATTGCCGTTGCGGGGGCGCACACCGTTCGTGCGGTCCGGCCCCGGAGGGCCGGCCTTGACCTTCTCGGTCAACGAACGGTGCGCCGGCAAGGTTCCCGGCGGATTTCCCGGAACTTCCCCGAGAACGGCCGAAGGGCCGGTGCACGTGGCACCGACCCCTCGGAGAAACCGTTGTGACGTCAGAGAATCGTGACGGCAGTGGCCTGCGGCCCCTTCTGGCCCTGGCCGATCTCGAACTCCACGCGCGCGTTCTCCTCCAGGCTACGGAACCCGTTGCCCTGGATTTCGGAGTAGTGCACGAACACGTCGCCACCGCCGTTGTCCGGCGTGATGAAGCCGAAGCCCTTTTCGGCGTTGAACCACTTCACGGTGCCTTGCGTCATAAATGTCTCCACCACTGAAAACGATCGAGGTACCACTTCGGCACCCGGGTCGAAGACCGACGGTTTGATCTTCCGGTGAGGGAGAACCACTACGCCCGCGCATCTTGCGAGCGTGGCTGCGGGGAGTACCCACCGCACGAACACAAAATATGACCGCGGCCAGTTAACCACGTCCGACGCGGTCGCACCAGCCCACTGATCAGGTGGGCAACCGTGGCCGGAACCAGTCCACACTGTCTGTCCCTTGTGGACTCAAGGCGTGCCGGCGCTGGTGCTGACCAGTGCTTCATTGTGCCCGCGGGTGCACGTCGTGTAGCGTCGGTCACGTCGAGAGAGTTCTTCCGTGCGCCGGCAGCAGAGCCGGCGCCGTCTTCGGCCGACCGCGAGGCCCGAGCCGGCTGCTCGGTCCGGCCGTCGTCCCACCCGTCTTTCGACGACTGCATTTCACAGAGGAGCCTGATGCGCTCGGAACGTCGTCCGCTGTCCCCCGACACCAGTGAGTTCGCCCGAGCCCGCGTCTCCGCGGAGCTGGGCCTGCGCCACCAGCGCGACCAGGCGGCCCGGACCGTCGCCGGCCGTGCCCGCGACGTGGACGACCTGCGTGGCCTGCTGGCCATGCTCGGCCTCGAGGCCGGAGCCCGCGGCTAGCTCCTCCTCATCACCAGGTTCAGACCAGCCACGCCGCCGAGTCCGGCGGCAGCCTGCCGTCCACGAGCGGGCTGCTGGACAACAGCAGCTCGCCGGGCGGCAAGGCGATCGAGCTCGCCGACGTGTTCAGCGCGCAGATCAGCCCGCCCTTGCCGCCGCGGCGGAACGCGAAGCAGCCGGCGGGCGCGCCGTACCACTCCAGCTCGTCGCCGACGCGGAAAGCGGCGTGCGTCTTGCGCAGCTCGACGGCCCGCCGGTACAGCGAGAGTGTGGACGACGCGTCTTCCAGCTGACGTTCCGCCGTCAGCCCGGCCCACTCGGCCGGCATCGGCAGCCACGTGCGCGGGTTGCGCGAGAAGCCGAACGGCGGCAGCGAACCCTCCCACGGCATCGGCACGCGTTCGGGATCCCGGCTGAACTGCGGGCCCTGGCTGCGCGCCCGGGGGTCGGCCATCGCCTCGGGCGGGATCTCGACGTTCGGCAGGCCCAGCTCTTCGCCGTTGTACAGGTAGACCGCACCCGGCAGCGCCAGCTCCACCAGCGCCATGGCCCGCGCGCGCCGCAGCCCGGCCGCGCCGCCGCCGTAGCGGCTCACGGTGCGCCACACGTCGTGGTTGGACAGTGTCCACGTGGCGGGCGCGCCGGCCGCGCGCGGCACGGCCGGCGACCGCTCGATCGACGTGCGCATCGCGTCGGCGTCGAAGTGCGTGAGCACCAGCCGGAAGTTGAACGCCAGGTGCAGCTCGTCGGGCCGCAGGTAGCGCGCGAGGCGTTCCTCGTCGTGCACCCAGATCTCGCCGACGGCCATCGTGTCCGGGTACTCGTCGAGCACCTTGCGGATCATCTGGTGGACCTCGTGCACGCCGTCGTCGTCGAAGCGCGGGTCGAAGTGCTCGCCGCCGCCGAAGCCGGCCGCGCGCGGGTCCATGTCGGGCAGGCCGGGCGGCTTCGCCATGCCGTGGGCCACGTCGATGCGGAAGCCGTCCACGCCGCGGTCGAGCCAGAAGCGCAGCGTGCGCTCGAGGTCGTAGCGCACGTCGGCGTTGGCGTAGTTGAGATCCGGTTGCTGCGGGGCGAACAGGTGCAGGTACCACTGCCCGTCGGGCACGCGCGTCCACGCGGGCCCGCCGAACACGGAAACCCAGTTGTTGGGCGGTTCCGAGCCGTCGGGGCCGCGGCCGTCGCGGAACACGTAGCGGTCGCGCTCGGCGCTGCCGGGCGCGGCGGCCATCGCGGACTTGAACCACGAGTGCTGGTTGCTGGTGTGGTTCGGGACGATGTCCACGGTCACCTTGATGCCGCGCCTGTGCGCCTCGGTGAGCAGCACGTCGAAGTCGCCGAGCGTGCCGAACATCGGGTCCACGTCACGCGGGTCGGACACGTCGTAGCCGTGGTCGGCCATGGGGGAGCGGTAGAACGGCGTGAGCCACAGCGCGTCGACGCCGAGCAGCTCCAGGTACCCCAGCCGGCTGCGGATGCCTTCGAGGTCGCCGACCCCGTCGGCGTCGGAGTCGGCGAACGAGCGCACGTAGACCTGGTAGAAGACGGCGTCGGACCACCACGCCGGGCGGGGCCGGCCCTCCGGGGACCGCCGGTGGCCCGCCACCGGGCGTCTCATCAGACGAAGCTGTTCATCATGCTGTGCGCCGCCATCTCGAGGTAGGCCCACAGCTGCTCGCGGTACGGCTCGGGCAGGTTCTCCTCGTCGACGGCCACGCGGATGGCGCGCAGCCACGCGTCACGCTCGATCGGCCCGATCTTGAACGGCGCGTGGCGCATCCGCAGCCGCGGGTGGCCCCGGCGGTCGGAGTAGGTGTGCGGGCCGCCCCAGTACTGGATGAGGAACAGCCGGAAGCGCTCCTCGGCCGGGCCGAGGTCCTCCTCCGGGTACAGCGGGCGCAGGATCTCGTCGGTCGCCACTTCCTGGTAGAAGCGCGCCACGATCCGCCGGAACGTCGGTTCGCCGCCCACGGCCTCGTACAGGTTCGCGGGTTCGGAGCCACTCACAGTCGACACCCCTCCATCTTGCCCTTACCGCGGCTACTTGTCGGCGCCCGGTGCGGACAGGTACCGCCCGAGCGGCGGCTCGAAGCCCGCCTCCTCGAGCGCGGCGAGCAGGTGCGCGCGCAGCGCCCGCTGCACGGCCCACTGCTTGCCGGGCCGCACCTTCACCGTCAGCCGCAGCTGGATGCCCTCCGGTGTGACCTTCTCCACGCCCAGCATCTCCGGCGGCTCCATCACGTTGACGGCCAGCGCCTCGCTCTCGGCGGCCTTCGTGGCCGCCCCCATGAGCACGGTCGTCGCGAGGTCGACGTCGGCGGAGTAGCCCAGCGGCACGTCGACCACGGCCACGGCGAAGCCCTGGCTGGAGTTGCCGACGCGCAGCACCTCGCCGTTGCGCACGTACCAGACGGTGCCGCCCAGGTCGCGCAGCGTGGTGATGCGCAGGCCCACGGCCTCGACGGTGCCGGTCGCCGGGCCGATGTCCACGACGTCGCCCACGCCGTACTGGTCCTCGATCATCATGAAGATCCCGGACAGGAAGTCGCGCACGAGGTTCTGCGCGCCGAACCCGAGGGCGACGCCGACGATGCCCGCCGACGCGATGATCGGCGCCAGGTCGATGCCCAGCTCACCCAGTACGAGGATGAACGCCAGGCCGTAGATGAGGAACGTGGCCATCGACTTCAGGACCGAGCCGATGGTCGCGGCGCGCTGCCGGCGCCGCTCCACCACGGCCGGGCCGAGCACGTCGGGGGCGCGCTCGCGCAGCGGTCTCAACAGGGCGGGCAGCTTGCCGTTGCCGCCGCGCGGCAGCGTGGTCACGCGGTTGATGACCCGGCGTGTGAGGTACCGCACCACGAACGCGAGGACCAGGATCAGGATGATCCGCAGGGGCTTGGTGACGACCCAGCCCGCCGAACCGGCGAGCCACTCGTTGTGCGTGATCGAAAAGACTTGCGAGCACCACGTGCTGGGGTCGGAGATGCACGCTGGCGGGGCGCTGAGCACGGCGTTCACGGGGTCGAACAGTCCTTCCGTCGCTTCGGTTCACCCAACGGCAAGTGGATGTTGGGTCGCGGGCACGTGACACGTCACGTAACACACGTGCACTTTGGGGCTGATGTGTGGTCGACTATGCCTGCACCGGTGGAGGTGGTCGAGTGCCAGACCGACAACCCGTCCCCCTCGGCGGCGCCGGCCAAGCCATGGCCGAGCAGTCGCCGGAGACGGTCCTGCGCGCCTGCCCGGGAGGTTCCGCACCCGGCGGAACGAACCCGGCCGGGCCGGGGACCCGACCAGGGGGAGTTTCCCGTCCGCCCGGACAGCGTAGAGGCCGGGACCCGGCGACCCCGCCCTGGGGCCGCCGTCGCGTATTGCTGCTGAACGCCACCTTCGAGCCCCTCACCGCGTTGCCCATGCGGCGCGCGGTGGTGCTCGTGATGTGCGGGAAGGCGGAAGTCGTCCACGGCGACCCGGGTGGCGTGGAGCTGCACGCCGCGACCGTGTCGCTGCCCGTTCCGTCCGTGATCCGGCTCAGCACGTACGTGCGTGTGCCGTACCGCGCGAAGGTGCCGCTGACCCGGGCCGGGCTCATGCACCGCGACCGGTACCGCTGCGCCTACTGCGGTGGCCGGGCCGAGACGATCGACCACGTCCTGCCGCGCAGCCGCGGCGGACCGCACAGCTGGACCAACTGCGTGGCCTGCTGCGCCAAGTGCAACCACCGCAAGGCCGACAAGCTCCTCTCGGAGCTGGGCTGGCGCCTGCGCGTGGTGCCGAGGGCGCCCCACGGCCCGCATTGGCGCCTGCTGGCGCACTCCAAGGAGGCCGACCCGTTGTGGCAGCCGTACTTGGGTTCGGCGGCCTGACGGGCCGCTGAGACGTCGGCGCCCCGGCTGCCTGTGCGGCGGCCGGGGCGAGCCGATGAGTCGCTGAGCCGTGCCCGCGCGTGCTCCGCGCGGCGGCTTCCTCTCGCGCGCCCTCCGTCCGGGTGCGCGCGTTCTGCTTTCGTCAGGCGGCCAGCGCGAAGTCGGCCTGCGAGGTCACGCGGGTGCCGTTGGTCACGCGCGTGCCGCGGGTGACTCGCGTGCCCCTCGTGACCCGGGTGCCGCACGTGACGCGCGTGCCGCCGGTGACGCGGGTGCCCCGGGTCACGCGGGTGCCCCTCGTGACGCGGGTGCCGGCCGTGACGCGGGTGCCGCGGGTGACTCGCGTGCCGCGGGTGACCCGGGTGCCGCGCGTGACTCGCGTGCCCCCGGTGACGCGGGTACCGCGAGTAACCCGAGTACCGCGAGTAACCCGAGTACCGCGGGTAACCCTTGTGCCGGACGTCACACGCGTTCCGGTCAGGAATTCGGTCTCGCTGGGTGACGAAATCGGCTCGGTGATCGCCTGAGCGGGGGGCTGGACGCTCTGCATGAGGTGGCCTCCTGGGACCGGTGCGTGACCTGCTGGGGCTGAGGAGCGGACCGCAAGGCCCGTACAGGTGAAAAAGCTACGAGCATTTCAGTGCGCCGACAAGACGGGGGCGACCGGTACGGCCGCCTGTACGTTGAGTTGCAACCTTTCGGCCCGCCCGGCTTCGCCCCAACGTTCCAGCGCGGGCGAGCCAAGCGGCGGACGGACGGTCCCGCACGACGAGCGGTCGCCTTCCGGCGCGGCGCCGCGCGGTGGCCACCAGGGCCATCCGATACGCTCACCGGCGTGAACGTTGTCGAGACGATCCTGGTCTACGCGGTCATCCCCCTGGCCATCTACTTGGTGGTCGGTGCGGCCACCCTGCGGAAGAAGTTCTCGGGGACGCCGCGGTACCGGCCGGGACAGCCGTGGGAGTACCCCGCGATGTGGTGGACCGCCAACCCGGAGGGTGTCGGTGCGGGTCACCACGCCGTCGATCCGGACTCTGTGGTGCCCTCGGGCACCGTGACCGCTGCCGGAGGCGCACGTGGCAAGTGGTGAACTCGCGCACTCGGCCACTGCGGTCGACGTTGCGGAGAAGGACCTGCCCTTTGGTGAGGTGATCACCAACAGCGGCCGCCGTTCGGCGGCCAAGATGTACGAGCCGGCCGAGCCGACCAGCCCGTTCTCGGTGCAGCAGCTCGCTCGCCTGGACGAGGCGCTGACCTTCGCGACGCGCGAGTCCGGCGTCGCCTTCAGCGTGTACCTCGGCGACCTCGGCGAGGACACCCGCGCCGCGGCCGAGAAGCTGCTGGCGTCGACCGAGGACCCGGCCAACGCCGTGGTCCTCGCGGTCTCGCCCGCGCAGCGCGCGATCGAGATCGTGATCGGCGAGCGCTCGCACGTCCGCCTGCCCGACCGCGGTGCCAACCTGGCCGTGGCGAGCATGGTCGCGTCGTTCAAGGAGGGTGACCTGGTCGGTGGCCTCGTCAACGCCCTGCGCATGCTGAGCGACCAGGCCGGGCCGGACCCGAAGCACTGACGTCTTCCTGACGCACCGAAGGGGGCCTCCTCGAGAAGTCGAGGAGGCCCCCTTCGGCGTTTCCGGGTGGGCCGCTCGGGCGTGAGCGGCCCACCGCGGTCAGACCTGGCTGTCGAACTCCCGCGCGGCGAGCGCGCGGACGATGCCGGCGCGACCTTCGGACACGAGCCGGCGCAGCGCGGCCGGGTGCTCGCCCTTGAGCCATTCGTCCGACGCCGCCACCGTGGCGGGCTCGACGGCCCACGACGGGTAGAGCCCGATCACGGTCGGCTGGGCGCGCTCGCTGGAGCGGCGGGCCCACACCTCGTCGATGACCTCGAAGTACCGCGCGACGTAGCTGCCGAGCAGCTGCTTCTGGCCCGGGTGCGAGAAGCCCGAGATGAGGGCGTCGCTGACGGCGTTGGGGATCTCGTCGTCGTAGACGGCGCGCTGCCACGCGTCGGCCTTGGCCTCGGCGGTCGGCTGCAGCGCGCGGCACCGCTCGGCGTGGCGGCGGCCCGCGGCCGTGTCGTCCTTGGCCAGCTCGGCCTCGATGTCCGCGGTGCCGGCCTTGCCGTGGGCCACGAGCGCCTGCAGCAGACGCCAGCGCAGGTCGGTGTCCACGGTGAGGCCGGGCAGCGGCGCGGAGCCGTCGAGCCAGCCCGCGACGACACCCAGCGTCGCCTCGTCGAGCACGCCACCGGCCAGCGAGTTCACGAACGCCAGCTGGTGGTCGGACCCGGCCTCGGCGTTCCGGGCGAGCTCCAGCAGCCGCCCGGTGAGCGCCGGCCAGCCCTGCTCGGCGGCCCACTTCTGGTCCGCGTACGAGTTGAGCGCCGTCTGCGCCTGCAGCAGCAGCCGCTGCACCACGCCGACCTCGCTCTCGGCGTGGATGCCGCGCGCCACCAGCGTCACGAAGTCGCGGGCCTTGAGCTCGGCCTCGCGCGTCATCTCCCACGCGGCCGACCAGCACAGCGTGCGGGGCAGCGGCTCGACGATGTCGGCGATCCGGTCGATCAGGGTGGTCAGCGACGCCGGGTCGAGGCGCATCGTGCAGTAGGTGAGGTCGTCGTCGTTGACCAGCACGAGCTTGCCCGCCGGCTTGCCGACGAGCGCGGGCACCTCGGTGCGGTCGCCCGACACGTCCAGCTCCACGCGCTCGGTGCGCACGACCTTGCCCTCGACGTCGTCGTACACGCCCACCGCGACGCGGTGCGTGCGCAGCTCACCGGCGCCCGGCTTGGCGCCCGTCTGCACCACGGCGAACGACGCGAACGTGCCGTCGGCCGCCACCTCGTAGCGCGGGCTGAGCGAGTTGAGGCCGGTCGTCTCGAGCCACTGCGCGCTCCACCACGACAGGTCGCGCCCGGACGCCTCTTCCAGCGCGGCCAGCAGGTCGGCCAGCGTGGCGTTGCCCCACGCGTGCTTTCCGAAGTAGACCTTCAGGCCGTCGAGGAAGTGCTCGATGCCCACGTAGGCCACGAGCTGCTTCAGCACGCTCGCGCCCTTGGCGTAGGTGATGCCGTCGAAGTTCACCTCGACCGCGTGCAGGTCGACGATGTCGGCCGCGATCGGGTGCGTGGAGGGCAGCTGGTCCTGGCGGTAGGCCCACGACTTCTCGATGTTCGCGAAGCTGGTCCACGCGTTCTTGTACTCGGTCGCCTCGGCCTGCGCGAACACGCTCGCGAACGTCGCGAACGACTCGTTGAGCCACAGGTCGTCCCACCAGCGCATGGTGACCAGGTCGCCGAACCACATGTGCGCCATCTCGTGCAGCAGCGTCTCGGCGCGGCGCTCGTAGGCGTAGCGCGTGACGCGGCTGCGGAAGACGTAGTCCTCCAGGAAGGTCACGGCGCCGGCGTTCTCCATCGCGCCCGCGTTGAACTCCGGCACGAACAGCTGGTCGTACTTGGAGAACGGGTAGGGCGTGCCGAACTTCTCGTGGAAGAAGCCGAAGCCCTGCTTGGTCTCCACGAACAGGCGGTCGGCGTCCATGTGCTCGGCGAGCGAGGCGCGGCAGTAGATGCCGAGCGGAATCGTGCGGTGGGCGTCGGAGAACTCGTCGCGCCACTCGGCGTACGGGCCGGCGATGAGCGCGACCAGGTACGTCGAGATCCGCTCGGACACGGCGAAGTTCGTCACGCGGGCGCCGTCGGGAGTGTCCTCTTCGGTCTCGACGAGCGCGTTGGACACGATCTTCCAGTCGCGCGGCGCGTGGACCGTGAGCTTGTACACCGACTTCAGGTCGGGCTGGTCGAAGCAGGCGAACATGCGCTTCGCGTCCGCGGTCTCGAACTGCGTGTAGAGGTACACGCCGTTGTCGACCGGGTCGACGAAGCGGTGCAGGCCTTCGCCGGTGTTCATGTACCGGCAGTCCGCGGTCACCACGAGCTCGTTGTCCGCGGCGAGCTCCGGCAGCGCGATGCCCTTGTCCTCGACGTAGGTGCTCACGTCGAGGTCGGTGCCGTTGAGCACGGCGGAGCGGACGCCCTCGGCGACGACGTCGATCCACGACGACTCGCCCGGCCGGGTGGCGGAGAAGCGCACTGTGGTGGTGGAGAGGAAGGTCTTCTCACCGGGACCGCCGTGGCCGTCGGTCAGGTCCAGCACGATGTCGTAGGACGCGACATCCAGCAGGCCGGAGCGCTGCTTGGCTTCGTCACGAGTCAGGTTGGGGGCGGGCACGGGCACCTCTGGTCTTCGATTCCGGTTGCGGTTTTCGGGCTGTCGAGCATCCAATCATGCGAAGCGGTCCTCGGGCGACGGGGAACAACCGGGCCTGTCGCGCGCGTTGGCCGTCATTGGGGGATACCCCGCTGAAAAAGGCATGCCTGCCGACGTCGACCCTCGCGAGGAGCTCGTTGAGATGACCGCTGCGTCCCAGCCCACCAAGGTGGACTTCTACTTCGATCCGATCTGTCCGTTCGCGTGGATCACCTCGCGGTGGATCCTCGAGGTCGAGAAGCACCGCGAGCTGGACCTGAACTTCCGGATCATGAGCCTGTCCGTGCTCAACTCGGGCCGCGAAGAGCTGCCGGAGCGCTACCAGGAACTGATGGACAAGGGCTGGCGTCCGGTCCGCGTGGCCACCGCGCTGGCCGCCGCGAAGGGCGAAGGGGTGCTGCGCGACTTCTACACGGAGTTCGGCACGCGCTACCACAACCAGGGCAACAAGGACTTCGACGTCGTCCTCAAGGAGGCCCTCGAGGCCGTCGGCGCGCCGCCCGAGCTGATCGAGGCCGCCGACTCGACCGAGTACGACGAGGCGTTGAAGAAGAGCCACCACGAGGGCATGGACCCGGTCGGCATGGACGTCGGCACCCCGACCATCCACATCGACGGCGTCGCGTTCTTCGGCCCGGTGCTCAGCTCGATCCCGAGGGGCGACGACGCCCTGAAGCTGTTCGACGGCGCCGTCGCGATGGTGAGCTACCCGGACTTCTTCGAGCTCAAGCGCACCCGCACGGGTGAGCTGAACTTCGACTGACGGCTCAGGGGGTCGCGAGTGCGGCCCTCGTGACGCCGGCGGGGTAGGGCGAAGCCGCGATGGCTTCGTCCGCCCCGCGGGCGCCGGCCGCCACGGCGGCCTTCAGCTCGTTGAGCCGGCGCAGCCCGTCGCGGTGCTCCCGGACGAACCCGGGACCCACGGGCTCGCCGTGCCCGGGCACCACGATCCGCGGGTCGAGCGCGAGGATCGCCTCGAGCGCGCCCGGCCATTCGCCCAGGTGCGTCTCGTCGCTGAACGAGTACTCCGTGAAACCTTCGGGCCCGTGCTCCACCACGTCGCCGGCGAAAACGACACCCGCGTCGGGCACGTGCACCACCAGGTCGTGGTTGGTGTGGGCACGGCCGGGGTGCACGAGCGCGACGGTGCGGCCGCCGAGGTCGAGCTCGGCGCGGTCGGTCACGAGCCGGTCGGGTGGCATGAGGCCGGTCCGGTCGAGGGCGTCGGCGGTCTCCGGCTTGCCTTCCGCACGGTAGTGCGCGCTCCACCTCGCTTTCGCGGCTTCGCCGTGGTCCAGCAACTCGCGCAGGCAGCGCTCCTGCGCCCAGACGTCGCACGGCAGGAACGGCGTGGTGCCGAAACTGTGGTCGAAGTGCGCGTGCGTGTAGACGACGCTCCACGGCAGGTCCGTCAGCTCCCGCACGGCCGCGGCCAGCTCCGCGCCCTGGTCGACGTCGCCGCGCGTGTCGATCACCAGGCAGCGCTCGGTGCCGATCACCAGGCCCGTGGTCAGGTCGAGCTCCTCGTAGCGGCGCGCGTGCACACCTTCGGCCACTTCGGTCCAGGTCATTGCGCCTCCAGGATTTTCCCGCGCACGGTGGGCGCGGTGGTGCTGACGTCCGCTTGGGCGGCGAGCTCGACGTCGTTCGCGTGGCCCGCCGCGGCCAGTTCGCGGCCGGACGAACACGTGCGCAAGGCCTGGGCCACGTCGGTGCCCGCGTAGGCGGCGGCAGCGAGAGCGGCTTCCGCCGAGAGCGTGCCGCCGTGGCGGGCGAGTGCCGCGACGATCGCACCCGCGCCCAGCTGGTCCTCCACGCACGGGCGCAGCGGTCCGAAGTGCTGCTCTTCGCCCAGCAGATCGATGCCCCAGCGTTCGCCCGCCGGGATAACGCCGACGGGCCGCCCGGCCGCCAGCTCGTGCGCCTTCGCCGTGACGGCCGAGGCGTTGCGCAGGCAGCCGGCCAGCACGTGCGCTCTTGTGGCGGCGGCCGCGGCGATCAGGGTGGCGCCGTTGGGCGAGGGCAGCGCGAGGAGTGTGCCCGACGGGATGTCCGTCACAGAGGAGGGCCGCAGCGTCCACGCTTTCTCGCCCGCGACGACCGCCCCCGCGGCGCGCGCTTCGGCGACGCCGCGGTCGTCGCGCCAGCGCACCGGCAGCACCCGGCCGCCGCGTGCGATGACGAGATCCGTGGTGGTGCAGAAGGAAAGCACATCGACCACCACGAGCACCGCGCACGCGCCGCCGAGCGCCGTGATGCCTTCGGCGCCCCATTCGAGCCGCACGTCGTGTCCAGGCTGTTTCCATGTGTCCACCCCCAGAGCATGCCCGCCATGGGCGGTGATGGCAGACTCGCCGCTGTGCGTGTCTACTTGGGATCCGACCATGCCGGTTTCGAGCTGAAGAACCACCTGGCCAGCCACCTCGCGGGCCAAGGGCACGAAGTCGTCGACGTCGGTCCGCACACCTACGACCCGGTCGACGACTACCCCGCCTACTGCGTGGCCGCGGCGCTGCGCGTGTCCGGCGACGAAGGCAGCCTCGGCATCGTGATCGGCGGCTCGGGCAACGGCGAGCAGATCGCCGCCAACAAGGTGCCCGGCATCCGCGCGGGTCTCGGCTGGAGCGTCGAGACGGCGCAGCTGTGCCGCGAGCACAACCACGCCCAGGTGCTCGGCGTCGGCGCGCGGATGCACACCGTCGAGCAGGCCACGGAGATCGTCGAGGCGTTCCTGGCGACGGAGCCGTCGCCGGAGGAGCGCCACGGGCGCCGGATCCAGCAGCTGCTCGACTACGAGCGCACCGGCACCCCGCCGCCCCTGCCGGAAGCCTGATGCCCGAAGGGCACACCCTCCACCGCCTCGCCCGTCTGCACAAACGCCGCTACGCCGGCGCGCCCGTCTCGGTGTCCAGCCCGCAGGGCCGGTTCGCCGAGGAAGCGGCGAAGCTCGACGGGCAGGTGCTGGAGTCGGCCGAGGCGTACGGCAAGCACCTGTTCCACGACTACGGTCCACACGGGACGGTGCACGTCCACCTCGGCCTGTACGGCACGTTCGGCGAAACGCCGCTGCCCGAGACCGAACCGGTGGGCCAGGTGCGGATGCGCCTGATCGGCCGCACGCACTGGACCGACCTGCGCGGCCCCACCCGGTGTGAGCTGCTCGACGCGGCCCAGGTCGACGCGATCAAGGCGCGGCTCGGGCCCGATCCGTTGCGCCGCGACGCCAAGCCCGACCTCGCGTGGGACCGGATCTCGCGTTCGCGCACGTCGGTGGCCGCGTTGCTGATGGACCAGGTGGTGCTCGCCGGCGTCGGCAACGTGTACCGCGCCGAGGTGCTGTTCCGCCACGGCGTCGGCCCGATGGTGCCCGGGCGCGCGCTCGACCGCGGGCTGTGGGACGCGATGTGGGCCGACCTGGTGACGTTGATGCGCCACGGCGTGCGCATCGGCCGCATCGACACGGTGGCGCCGGAGCACATGCCGGCCGCGCAGGGCCGCGCGCCGCGCGACGACCGGCACGGTGGCGAGGTGTACGTCTACCGGCGCGCCGGGATGCCGTGCCTGGTGTGCGGTACGCCGGTGGCGCACCAGGAGCTCGTGGGGCGGAACCTGTACTGGTGCCCGTCCTGCCAGCCCGCCTGAGTCACGCGGTGAGGCCGTCCAGCAGCAGGTCGAGCCGCTCGGCCAGCGCGGCGGCCAGGTCGAACGGCGGCGCTTCGTCGGCGAGCCAGCGGCGGAGGGTGTCGCCGTAGATCGCGGTGACCACTTCGGCCACCGTGCGCGGCGGGAGCTCCGCGCGTAGTTCGCCGCGTTCCTGGCCCTGGTGGATCGTGGCGATCGTCGCGTCGGGCACCGGGTGCTGGTGGGCGACGACCTCGTCGTGGCGCAGGCTCACGTGCAGCATGCGGGTGAGGGTGCGTTCGCGCTCGTTGACGGCCGCCAGCGCTCGGAAGTAGCGGTGCAGCCGCGTGCGCGCGGGTTCGTCGGAGTCGTCGACGGTGAGCAGCTGGTCACGGCGATCCTGGCCCCAGGCGACGAGGAAATCGCGCTTGTGGGGGTAGTGGTTGAGCACGGTCTGGCGCGCGACGTCGGCTTCGGCGGCGATGTGGTCGATCGTCGTCGCTTCGTAGCCGTGCGCCTCGAACAGCTCGAGCGCGGCCGTGAGCAGGCGCGCCCGCATCCCGGCCCGGTTCGCTTCCCGCCGTCCAGTCACGGTGCCAGCTTACCGAAGTTTGGTCTTGAGGCTAAACTTAGGCTGGAGACTAAACTTCGAAGGAGCTGACCATGCAGGTGGACATCCGCGACAAGGTCATCGTCATCACCGGCGCGGCGCAGGGACTGGGCCGCACGCTCGCGCTGGGCCTGGCGCGCGAGGGCGCGCGGATCGCGGTGCTCGCCCGCAGTGCGGCGAAGGCGGCGGGCACCGTGGACGAGATCGTCGCTTCGGTGCCGGACGCACCGAAGCCACTGGCCGTCGTGGCGGACGTGTCCGACGAGGACCAGGTCCACGCCGCGGCCGAGGCCGTCGACGCGCACTGGGGCCGCGTCGACGCCCTGATCAGCAACGCCGGCTGGATGCCACCCGCCGGCACGATGCGCGTGCTGGACTTCGAGCTGGCCGACCTGCGGCGCATCCTCGACAGCAACCTCGTCGGCTGCTTCCTCGTCACCAAGCATTTCGCGCCGCTCATGATCCGCGGGGGCGGCGGCCGCATCATCTACGTCGGCAGCATGGTCGGCACCCAGGCCGGCCCCGGCGCCGGCGCGTACGGCGCGTCGAAGGCCGGCGTGCACCTGCTGAGCAACGTGGTGCACCAGGAACTGGCCGACCATGGCATCCGCACCGTCGCGCTGGCGCCCGGCCTCACGGTCACGCCGGGCATGCGCGTGGCCGCCAGCGAGGAGCACATCGCGCGCGTCAGCGCCCGCTACCCGGGCGGCCGCGTCGGCCAGCCGGAGGACATCGTGCCCTTCGCGGCCTTCCTGTGCAGCCCGGCGGCCGAACACCTGTCGGGCACCCTGGTGGGGATCCGGCCGATCACGGGGTGAGTCCGATGTGGACTGGGGTGGGGGAATGGTTGGTGCGCCCCGGGTTTGCGCGGCAACCGGCTGAGCTGGTGCGGGTCGGCGCGCGGTGGTCAGCCGCGGGTTTCCGTTGAGCTGTATCGGAGCTTGTCTGGCCTGGCGCTGTTGCCGGGCGCGGTTTTCCGCGCCCGGCACGGGGCGTCGGGCTGGTGCGGACCGGCGCGTGGTGGTCAGCCGCGGGTTTCCGTTGAGCTGTATCGGGGCTTGTCTGGCCTGGCAGTGTTGCCGGGCGCGGTTTTCCGCGCCCGGCAGGGGGCGTCGGGCTGGTGCGGGTCGGCGCGCGGTGGTCAGCTGCGGGTTTCCGCCGAGCCGTACCCGGGGTTGTCTGACTTGGCGCCGTTGATGGGCCTCGGCTGTTGGCAGCGTCTGGTTGAGTCCTGTCGGGCCGGCGCCGCCGGTCAACTGTGCGCTCAGGCCCGGCGGTGCTGGGCTCGGCTGGTCGGCGCCGTTGCCGGGCCTCGGCTTTCGGCCGTGCTTGGTCGGGCCGGGCCGGGTTGTCGGTCTGGGCGCGGCCTGCTCGAGCCCGGCGCACCCGTGGCTTTGCCGAGTACCCCGAACCGGCCCCGCAGCAGCCCCTGAATGCGGTGAAGGGCACCTCGCGGGAACCGGAGTCCCGCAAGGTGCCCTTCACCGACGTTGCCGCCGGCTAGAAGTCGAAGCCGCCGCCGCCGAAGCCGCCGCCGTCGAACCCGCCGCCGTCGAAGCCGCCGAAGTCCTGGCCGCCGCCGTCGTAGCCGCCGCTGTCGCCGCCGTCGAAGCCGCCGCCATCGCCACCGTCGCCGCCGTCGCCGCCCTGGTCGCCGGACTCGAGGGCGTCCTGCTGGCCGGCGTCGTAGCCCGATTCCCAGGCCGAGGCGCTCGCGATGCCGCTCATGCCGGAGAACATGGCGCTGAACAGGAACATCGAGCCCAGGCCCCACGCGCCGGCCACGAGCGCGGGCTTCCACCACGGCTCGCTGTACCAGCCCTGCGGCACCGGACGTCCCGCGACGCGGCCGCCGGGGTAGTAGTACGGCGTTTCCTGGCCGGGGTCGGGCGAGGCCTCGTAGTGCTGGCCCTCGACGTCGACCTTGCGGTGCTCGGTCACCTTGCCGGCGCGCTCGCGCTCGGCCTCGTCCGGCAGCGCCGGGCCCGGGTCGAGGCCCATGGCCGTGCGGGCGGCGCGGACGTAGTACAGGCCTTCGAGCGCGGTTTCCTTGACGAGCCGGGCCTGCTCGACGGTTTTCGCCTGTTCGAGCTGGGAGCCGGCGGCGTTGTAGCGCTCGCTGGCGTCGGCCATCGCCTGCTGGGACGCCGTGTCGGTGCCGGAGATGTTGAGGACCTGTCCGCCGAGGCGTTCGACGAGGCGGCGCGCGTCGGCCTTCGCGTCGTCGAGCTGCCGCTGCCGCGAAGCGGCCTGCGACCGGGCGAAGTACAGCCCGCCCCCGACGATCACGACGACGAGCACGATCAACAGGATCGCGGTGCCCATGGGTCACTCCACGTGGTGAGCTTGTCTCGGCGGCCCCGCGGCCGCCTTTGAACCGGACAACGCGGACAGTACGCTGAGGGTTCCCGAGAGGTGACGGGGAGCACCTCTGGCCGGGCAAAGTAGAACACGTTACAGTCGGGTCATGAAGTTCTCCCTGTCGATCGCGATGAACCCCCTCGATCAGCTGGGCGAGCTCGCCCGCGCCGCCGAGGAGGCCGGATTCTCCTCGATCGTCCTGCCGGATTCCCTGTTCTACTCGGAGAAGGTGTCGGCGGACTACCCGTACACGCCCGACGGCAGCCGGTTCTGGACCGAGGAGACGCCGTGGGTCGACCCGCTGGTGGCGGCCGCGTCGATGGGCGCGGTGACCGAGCGGCTCGAGTTCTACACCTCCGTGCTGAAGCTCGGCTCGCGCAACCCCGTGCTGCTCGCGCGTCAGGTGAACTCGGTGGCGGCGCTGACCGGCGGCCGGTTCGGTCTCGGGCTCGGCATCGGCTGGTCGCCGGAGGAGTTCGAGTGGTGCGGCGCGCCGTACGAGCGGCGCGGCAAGCGCTTCGACGAGGCCATCGAGGTGCTGCGCCTCATCCTCGACGGCGGCATGGTCGAGTTCCACGGTGAGTTCTTCGACTTCGACAAGCTGCGCATGAGCCCGACGCCGCCGAAGCGCGTGCCGTTCTACATCGGCGGCCACACGGACATCGCGCTGCGCCGGGCCGCGCGCGTGGGCGACGGCTGGTCGTCGGCGATGATGACGCTCGACCAGCTGCGCGATACGATCAAGCGGCTCAAGGAACTGCTCGCCGAACGCGGGCGCGAGGCCGATCCGTTCGAGTTCCAGGCCGTGTGCGTCGACCGCTTCGGGCTCGACGGCTTCCGCGAGCAGGCCGAGGTGGGCGTGACCGACGCGATCACCATGCCGTGGGTGTTCGAGGGTCTCGGCTTCGACGCCGAGGTGGGCCCGAAGGTCGACGCGATCCGCAAGTTCGGCGACGAGGTCATCGCCAAGTTCCGTGAATCGGGGGCGTGACATGAGTGTCGAGGTCAGCTGGGACGTCGACGCGGACCAGCCGCCGGCTCGCCTGGCGTCGTTCCGGTCCATGACGTCCGTCGCGGCGGGCGACAAGGACGCGTGGCTCGCGCTGTTCGCACCGGACGCCGTGGTGGAAGACCCGGTGGGCCCGTCGATGTTCGACGAGCAGGGCAAGGGCCACCACGGCCACGAGGGCATCGGCTCCTTCTGGGACCTGACGATCGCCCACGTGGAGCGCTTCGAGTTCGTCATCCGCGACTCGTTCGCCGCGGGCGCCGAGTGCGCCAACGTCGGCACCATCACCACCTACCTGCCCGGCGGCTACCGCGTCGACACCGACGGCGTCTTCGTCTACCGCATCGGCGACGACGGCCTGATCACCTCGATGCGCGCCTTCTGGGAAACCGAACGCGCGATGGCGACGGCACGCCAGGTCTGAGCCTTTCCGGTCGCTTCAGGACGCGCTCATGCGCTCGTCGGCGTAGGCGCATTGCGTTTCGATGACCTCGCGGAGGTGATCGAGGGCCGCCACCGGGTCGGCGAGCGGCGACGTCGTGCGCAGCCACCGGGCCCAGGCACCGTTCTCGCCGAGGAACGGGGCCGAGTGCCCGGTGCCGAGCCGCGCGTCCAGGTACGCGAGCGCGCCCAGGGCCGAGTCCTGCTCGCCGCGGTCGGTGCTCGGCAGGAACGCGCGGAGGTACTCGACCAACAGGCGCGCGTCTTCGTCCGCGCCGAATCGGGCGAGGGCAAAGCAGAACCCGCGGCCGGCGTAGATGCGTTCGTTCGCGAGGAGCAGCTCGCCGATCCGGTCGCGGTGCGCTACTCGCCGCGCGAAAGCGATGAGCCACGACGCCGTCAGCTGCGCGCGCCATTCGTAGCCGAGCAGCAGCTCGAGCTCGTCGTCGGTGATCCGGAGCGCGTCCTGCGCCAGCGTGCGCCCGAGCGTCTCGCGCTGCGCCGGGTCGCTCAGGAAACAGGTGTTGGCCAGGTGAAAGTACCGGCGGCCCGGCGTCACGTACTTCTCGACGACGGCGTTCAGCGCGGGCTCGTGCCGGTGGTCACGCATGCGGGGATTCTGCCCGCGCTCGCCCCTGCCCGCGACGGTGTTTCCTGGCAAGATCGCCCGTCGGGAGTTGCCGAACACCGGGAGGCGTCATGGTTGCCGGACATCCGCTCGGCCCGCCGGCGCACGAGCAGCACTGGGTGGACCTCGCGGCAAACCTGGCGCGAGAGTTCGCGCTGACGGCCGCCGAGCGGGACCGGACGGGCGAGCTGCCCGTCGGGAACCTCCGGAGGCTGAACGCGAGCGGGCTCGACGTCGCCTTGCTGCCGGCGGAGTACGGCGGCCAGGACCTCAGCTACCGCAGCTACGGTGCGATCGTCCGGGTGCTGAGTGCGGCGTGCCCGTCGACGGCGTGTGTGTGGGTGATGCACATCGGCGCGGCGGCGGGGCTGGTGGAGATGGCCGAGCCGGACGTGGCGCGGTTCTTCGCGCAGCGGCTGGCGGCCGGGGCGCGGTTCGCGAACGCGTTGAGCGAGCCGGCCGGCGGGAACCTGTTCCTGCGGTCACAGCAGCCCGCGGTGGAGGTCGAAGGCGGGTTCAGGCTGAGCGGCGAGAAGCGCTTCTCGTCCGGGTGCGAGATCGCCGATCACTTCCTCGTCAACGCGAAGATCGACGGCATCTCCACGTTCTTCGGGCTCGACGCCGACCCGGCGACGATGACGTTCCGACCGAGCTGGGACGCGATGGGCCTGCGCGCGAGCGGCAGCCAGCTGATCCGCTTCGACGGCACGCTCCTGCCCCACGAACGCCGCTGCCCGCCGTCGAAACGGCGGCGCCCCAACCACATCGGGGCGGGGGTGGCGGCGTTGTCGCTGGGGGTGGCCGACGGTGCGCTGGCCGCGTTGCGGGAGCACGCGCGCGCCCGGCAGGTGGTGCCCGGCGGCGGGACGCTGGCGGAGCAGCAGTGGGTGCGCTTCGGCGTCGGCGAGCTGGAGAGCCGGCTGCAGGCGGCCGCGATGTTCGCGCAGCACATGTGCTGGCTCGCCGACGAGAACTCGCCGGAGTTCCTGCCCGCGACGATGCGCGCGAAGCTGCTGGCCAACGACGTCGCGCGCGAGATCGCCGACCTCGGCGTGCGGGTGGGCGGGGGATCGGGCTACCTGAAGACGTCGCCGATCGAGCGGTGGTTCCGCGACGCGCAGGCGGGCTGGCTGATGGCCTACTCCGCCGAGGTCTGCAAGGACGTGATCGGCTCGCAGGTGCTGGGCGACGATGCCTGAGCGGATGCTGTTCAACGCGTTCCACATGTTCGCGGTTTCACACCACGCGCAGGGACTGTGGGCCGAGCCGGACAGCCGCCAGCTCGGCTACACCGACCCTTCGACGTGGCTGGACCTCGCGCGGACGCTGGAGCGCGGCCGGTTCGACACGCTCTTCTTCGCCGACGTCCTCGCCCCCTACGAGACCTACCGCGGCTCGCGCGACGCCGCGGTCCGCGAGGGGATGCAGTTCCCGACCGGCGATCCCTCCGTGCTGATCCCGCTGCTCGCCTACCACACGGAACACCTGGGGTACACGTTCACGCAGAACATCCTGCAGGAGCACCCGTACCCGTTCGCCCGGAAAGTGTCCACTCTGGACCACCTGACGGGCGGGCGGGTGGCGTGGAACATCGTCACGTCGTTCCTGCCGGGCGCGGGCCGCAACCTCGGGTACGGCGGGCTGCCGGGCCACGAGGAACGCTACGGCCGTGCCGAGGACTTCACGCAGGCGGCGCTGAAGCTGTGGCTGCACAGCTGGGAGGACGGCGCGGTGCTGCGCGACCGTGTGCGGCGCGAGTTCGCGGATCCGGCCAAGGTGCACGCCGTGGTCCACAATGGACCCTACTACCAGCTCGACGGACCGCACCTGAGCGAGCCGTCGCCGCAGCGGGTGCCGGTGCTGTTCAACGCCGGCGTCTCGCCGGCCGGCCGCGCGTTCGCCGGGCGGCACGCGGAGTGCCTGTTCATCAACTCCCAGGACCCCGCCGAGGCGGCCCCGATCGTCGCCGACGTGCGCCGGGCGGCGGCCGCAGCGGGCCGGAACCCGGCGCACGTCAAGGTTTTCGTGCCGCAGTCGTACCTGCTCGCCGGCACTGAGGCCGAAGCCCGGCGGCGCCACGCCGAGCTGCTGGAGCACCAGACGGTGGAGGGGAACCTGGCGCGGGCGTCGGTGTTCGCCGGCCACGACTTCGGCCTCGACGACCCGGACGCGCTCGTCGGCGACCTGCGCGGGCGCGAGGTGTCGGAGCCGGTGCGCAAGCTCCTCGCCACGACCACGCGGGACGACTGGACGCTCGGCGAGCTGATCCTCAGCCGCACCAACAACCGCGTCGTCGGGAGGCCGGAGCAGATCGTCGAGAACATCGCGCGCTGGCGCGACGCGGGCGTCGACGGGATCAACCTCGAGTACGTGATCTCGCCGACGAGCTTCACCGAGTTCGTCGACCACGTTGTCCCGCTGCTGCAGGCGCGTGGTCTCATGCAACGCGAGTACCGGCCGGGCACGTTGCGGGAGAAGCTCTTCCCCGGCGCCGGCCCGGTGCCGCCGCGCGATCACCCGGCGTGGGCGCTCAGGCCGCGCTGTGGGCCAGCCAGTGGTCGACGAGATCCCGGTCGCCGGTGATCGTCACGTCGTCGGCCGGCCGGCGACGGGTGAGCACGAGCAGGAGGTCGGTCAGCGGGCCGGAGAGCGTGACGTCGGCGGGGGTGGTGGCGCGCGTCCACTCGATGCCGTCCGGGGTGCGGGTGACGTGCCAGCCCTCGGCGTGGTCGGGGAGGAACCGCAGGGTCTGCCCGGTGCCGCTGAGCCCGGCGACGTCGGGTTTGAGCGTCCGCGTGGCGGGGTTCGCGAGCAGGCCGAACCAGTCGCTGATCACGTCCTCGGCCAGGTCCGGGGCGACTGAGAACGCGGGGCCCGCCGCGTCGGCGTGGTGCACGACGGTGTCGTTGACCAGGCGGCGCAGCCAGAACCCGGCCGGCCCCTGGCCGAAGAACGTCCACACGGGACTGTCGCTGGTGGACACCGCGTCGATGAGATCGGCGGCTCCGGCTTGCAGCCAGCCGGACCAGCCGGCCGGGTCGCCGGGGTCCGCGTCGAACGGGTCGGGCACCGGCGAGGGGCCGGAGCGCACGATGCTCGCCGCCCAGCGGTGCGCCTGGCCGACGTGGCCGACGAGCACGCGCAGCGGCCAGTCGGGGCACGTCGGCACGCGGGCTTCGGGGTCGGCGCCGGCCGTGGCTTTCGCGAGGGCGGCGGTGTGGTGGTGGAGCGCGTCGGCGAGTCGGGTGGTGTCCATGGGCCGTACCGTAGGAACTCCATCCGGCTGGAGGTTCTACCGATGGTGACCGGGGTCACACTGGGGATCGGCGACCTGGCGCGACGGACCGGCGTGCCCGTCCGCACGATCCGCTTCTACTGCGACGAAGGCCTGCTCGAACCCACCCGCAGCGCGGGCGGCCACCGCCGCTTCGCCGAGGAGGCCGTCGAGCGGCTCACGCTCGTGCGCCGGATGCGCGGCCTGGGCCTGGGGCTGCCGCTGATCACCGACGTCCTCGCCGGCCGCCGCTCCCTGGCCGACGCCGTGGCCGCCGAACGCGCCGCCCTGGACCGCGAAGTCGCGACGCTCGCCTGGCGCCGGTCCGTCCTGCGCGCCGTCGAGGACGCGACCCCGCTCGACCGCCCGGCGCGGCTGGAGCTGCTGTCGGCCGTGGAGGACGGGTACGCCGCCCACGACGTCCTCGTCCGCCTCTGGCACCCCATGACCTCCGGCCCCGTCCCCGCCGACTCGGCTCGCATGTTCCTGGCCATCAGCGCCCCGCCGCCCCCGGAGCTGCCGACGCCCGCACAGGTCGTCGCCTACGCGTCGCTGGTGCTGCTCGCCTCGGACCGCTCGTTCGTCGACGCCCTGCGCACCAGCACCCTCGTCAACCACGACCGGATCCCCGACCTCGCCGCCCTGCACGCCGAGGTCGCGCAGGCCTGTGAGCTCGCCTTCCCCGCCGTGACGTCCGGCACCCGCCCGGCGCCGGGCCCGGCCCTCGACCGCTTCGTCGCCGCCCACGCGGCCGCCCTGCGCACCACCGACACCCCGGCCTTCCGCCACGCCCTCAACCACCGCACGGCCCCCGACCGCGACCCGCGCGTGCGCCGCTACTGGACCCTGGCGGGCGAGGTCACGGGCGAACCGGCCCCGATGGGCGTCACGCACACCTGGCTGCTGGACGCGCTGAACGCTTCGGCCGGCTGAACGGAGCGAGTTCCGGTGAAGGTGAACCCGAAGGCCGTGCTGCTCGCGCCGGTTGTCGTTCTGCTGGCCGCGTGCGGCCCGACGGCGAAGGCGATCGATCCGCTCCAGCCGGGGTGGGCGCCGTCCGCGTTGCTCGCCGGCGCGGGCGGCTTCTACGTCAATCCTGACAACCCAGCCGCGAACTGGGTGCGGACAGCGCCGCCCGGCCCGCGCACGGACTCGATCCGGGCGCGGATCGCCACGAGGCCCGCGGCCACGCTGATTGCTGAGCCCGCGGCGACCGCCTCCTCGCACGTCCGGGCCGTGGTGACCGCCGCCGCGGCGGTGCGGCGGCAGCCGATCCTGCTGCTCGACGCGGATCGGGCCGGTGCGTGTGCGGACGGGGGCGCGGGGTGGTTCGGCGAGGTGGCGCGAGGACTGGGGGACGACCGCGCGCTGGTCGTCGTCCGGGGGCGTGAGTGCCGACCGGGTGCCGCTGCCCACGCTCTGGCGGCAGCGGCCCACACGACCGTGCTGCTCGACGTGTCCGATGCACCGTCGCCGGACGTTGCGGCGCAGCGGGTCGCGGTGGGCGGACCGGACGTCGACGGGTTCGCCACCAACGTCGGCGGCTACGCGCCCGAACGCGTGGCCCTCGCGACCAGCCGCGCGATCGGCCAGGCCCTCGCCGCGAGCACCGGGAAACGCGACTACCTCGCCGTGATCGAGAGCAGTCGCAATGGCCGGCCGGTGTCCGGTGCGTGCAACCCGGCCGGTGCGCAAATCGGGCTGTACGAGTCGCTCTCCGCCGACGGCGCCCCGCAGCAGCTGTGGCTCACCACGCCCGGCATTTCCGACGGGCCGTGCGGAACCGCCCTGGCCGGCCGGGCCGGCGACTTCGTCCCGGACCTCGCCGCCGCCCTCGCTCAGCGGTGAGTCCCAGATCTTGGACAGACTCGCCAGACGTCTGACGTCCAACCTATTCTCGCGGCGGACGAGGGCGAGGAGTGGTGCATGTCCGAACGTGATCGGGCTCGGTTGGCGGAGCCGGCGCAGCCGCAGGATTTCCCGGACAGCCCGTTGAGCCGGGTGTTGCGGCAGCCGTTGCTGCTGGGGGTGTTCCTGCCGCTGCAGACGGGTGGATGGTCGCAGTCGACGTTGCCGCGCGGGACGGACTGGACGTTCGACTACAACCGCGCGCTGACGCAGCAGGCGGAGAAGTTCGGGTTCGACATCGCGTTCGGGCTGTCGCAGTGGCTGCCCAAGGGCGGGTTCGGCGGGGAGACGCACTACCGCGAGAACTTCCTCGACCCGTTCGTCTCGGCGATCGCGCTCGCGTCGGCGACGGAGTCGATCCTGTTGCTGGGTACGGTCCACGTGCTGTACGGGCCGTGGCATCCCTTGCACCTGGCCAAGTTCCTCGCCACGGCCGACCACATCTCGGGCGGGCGCTTCGGGGCGAACATCGTCACCGGGTACGCCGACACCGAGCCCGCGATGTTCGGCCAGCTCAAGCCCGAGCACGACAAGCGGTACGCGATGGCCGACGAGTTCGTCGCCGTGTGCAAGGACCTCTGGGCGGGCGAGGACAACCTCACGTTCCACGGCGAGCACTACTCGCTGCAGGAGGCCTACGCGTCGCCGCTGCCGAAGTACGGGCGGCCGATCCTGGTGTCCGCCAGCGGTTCCCCGGCGGGTTTCGCTTTCGCGGGCCGCAACTCCGACCTCGTGTTCATCTCCAGCCCGGCGGGCGAGAACATCGACCGCGCGCTGGAGGCGTTGCCGGCGCACGTGGAAAAGGTCAAGCAGGCCGCGCGGGACCAAGGTCGCGAAGTGCGCGTGGTGATCAATCCCACGGTCGTCTCCGCGCCCACGAGCGCCGAGGCGCACGCGCGGTACCAGGCGATCATGGACCACGCCGACCTCGGGGCGATCGGGGCGTTCACCGACCGCCACACCGCGGGCGACAGCCAGTCGTGGCTCGAGCACTCCGCCCGTGGCCGCGCGGTCGGCGGGCACCTGCACATCGTCGGCTCGCCCGAGGAGGTCACGGACAAGCTGCGCCGCCTGCACGAAACGGGCATCGACGGCGTTCAGCTGACGTTCTACGACTACCAGCCCGAACTCGACTTCTTCGGCACGCAGATCGTGCCGCTGCTGGAAGAGGCCGGGCTGCGCAAGAGTGTTACGAATCCCTGACTGTCCACGCGGGACCGGTCGCCGCGGCCGGTCCCCCGCCTACTCTGTGCGAAGACAGAGGAGGTCACCCTGATCACGTTGGTGCTGATCGGCTTGGTGGGCGGGCTGATCACCGGCATTTCGCCCTGCGTTCTCCCGGTTCTGCCGGTGTTGTTCATGACGGGCGGGGCGAGCGGCGCGCGCAAGACCGGCACGGCACCGACGCGGCGCCGGCCGTTCCTCATCGTCGCGGGGCTGGCGTTGAGCTTCAGCCTCGTCACGCTCCTCGGCACGCTCGTGCTCGCCGCGCTGCACCTGCCCGGTGACGTGCTGCGCTGGGCGGGCCTCGTGGTGCTGGTGGTCCTCGGCGTCGCGATGATGTTCCCGCGCGTGCAAGACCTCCTGGAACGCCCGTTTGTCCGCCTGGGCCGCAAATCCGTGCCGGGTGACCGCGGTGCGTTCGTGCTCGGGCTGGCGCTCGGCACCGTCTACGTGCCGTGCGCGGGGCCGGTGCTCGCGGCCATCACGGTGGCCGGCGCGACGCACACGATCGGCGTGTCGACGGTCGCGCTCACCGTCGCGTTCGCCGTCGGCACGGCGATTCCGCTCCTGTTCTTCGCGATGGCCGGCAACCGCGTCGCCGAGCGGGTGAAGGCGTTCCGCGACCGGCAGCGGCAGGTGCGCATCGCCGCGGGGATCGTGGTGATCGGGCTGGCCGTCGCGCTCACGTTCAACGTCACCGACGCCCTGCAGCGCGCCATTCCCGACTACACCGCCGGGCTGAACCAGGCCCTCGGCGCGGACAAGGTCGGCGGCGGCGGCCTGCAGGCGTGCGACCCGTCCGACGAGCTGCAGGACTGCGGCACGGCGCCGCAGCTGGCCGGGATCAGCCAGTGGCTGAACACACCCGGCGGCAAACCCGCCGCGCTGCAAGGGAAAGTCGTGCTCTACGACTTCTGGGCCTACTCGTGCATCAACTGCCAGCGCGCCATCCCGCACGTCGAGGCGTGGTACCAGCGCTACCACGACGCGGGCCTGGAGATCGTCGGCGTCCACACGCCGGAGTACGCGTTCGAGCACGTCCCCGCCAACGTCGCGGCCGGCACCGCCCGCCAGCACATCACCTACCCCGTGGCGATCGACAACGACTACGCCACCTGGAACGCGTTCAAGAACGAGTCCTGGCCCGCCGAGTACCTCGCCGACGCCACCGGGCACGTCCGCCACGTCTCCATCGGCGAAGGCGACTACGACGGCACCGAGTCGCTCATCCGTGAGCTGCTGACCACCGCCAACCCGAGCCAGACGCTGCCGCCGCGTACCGACGTCGCCGACGACACCCCCACGAACCCGTTGCAGAGCCCCGAAACCTACCTCGGCTCCGAGCGCAGCGGCGCCGGCGGCGCGCCCGTCGAGCTCCACGGCAAGTGGACCACCGCCCCCGAATACCTGACGGCCGGCGACGACGCCTCCCTCACCCTCACCTACGACGCCTCTGCGGTCTACCTCGACGTCGGCGGCACGGGCACCGTCACGGCCACCGCCGGCGGCGTCACGAAGACGATCCCGGTGTCCGGCAGCCCGGACATCCACGCCGTCGTGCAAACCCCGACGCCGCAACAGGGCACGGTGACGCTGAAGCTGAGCCCGGGGCTGCAGGCCTACTCGTTCACGTTCGGCTGACGTTCCGCAGCAGACCCGAGCCGAGGTCGGTGAGGCAGTGGCGCACCATCGTGCCCTCGCGGTGGCTGGTCAGGAGGCCCGCCGAGCGCAGGATGGAGGCGTGGTAGCTGGCCGACGCGGGGGAGACGCCGACGCGCCGGCTCAGTTCCGTGGTGGTGCGCCCGCCCGCGGCGGCGGTGAGCAGGTGGGCGCGGGTCTTGCCGAGGAGGGTGGCGAGGGCGGCCGAGGGGTCCGTCGCCGGGGCGTGGCCGAAGGGGTATTTCCGCGGGTCCAGGGCCATCGGGTAGACGATCACGGGCGGCAGCGCGGGGTCGGCCAGCACCGTCGGCGCGCCGTGGCAGAAGAACGACGGCACGAGCCGGACGCCGCGGCCGTCGAGGTGCAGGTCGCCGGTCACGTGGGTGCCGTGCAGGACCAGGGCGTCGCCGGAGCGCGTGAGCAGCGGGTGCAGGCCGGTCAGCAGGCCGTCGACGCCGGAGTCCAGCAGGGCGCGGGCGCGCAGGCGGCGGTCGTTCTGCTCCGTCGCCTTCGCCCCCGATGGCAGCCGCCTCGCCACCGCCGGCGCCGACCACGCCGTGCGCTTCTGGCTCACCGACGCCGCGGCCGCGGCGCGGACGATCTGCGCGTCGTCCGCGCCCGGCATCGGACGGCGCGCGGTCAGGCGCCATGGTCGAGCGGTCACGGGGCGGTCGCCGCGGCACCCATCCTGGGGACGCCACGGCGGGGGGACAAGCTTTTCGAGCGTGCTCGAAACGGTCACCACCGGCCGCGGTGCACGACCTCGTCGAACGGGCGGCGAGTGGGGTTCTTGATGGGCCGCAGCGGCCGGTCGGCGGGATAGCCGATGGCCAGCATGAGCGACACGACGTGGTCGGCCGGAACCCCGAGGATCTCCCGCGCCCGGTCCTGGTCGCCGATCGAGGAGTGCCCGGTGCCGATGCCGAGGTCGGCGGCCGCGAGCATCATGGCGTAGGTGGCCTGCCCGAGGTCGTACTGGTCGAGCACGCGTGTGCGGTCGTCGGCCGGTTCGGGCACCACCAGCACGATCGCGGCCTGGGCGCCGGCGAGGTGCCCCGCGCCCTGCCAGACCGTGGAGAGCTCACGCAGCTGCTCGCGGTCGGTCACGACCACGAAGTCCCAGTGCTGGCGGTTCGACGCCGAGGGCGAGCGCCAGCCGGCCTCGGCGATCCGCGTGAGGTGCTCTTCGGCCACCGGCTCGCCGGTGTAGCTGCGGACGTTGCGACGAGCGCGGATGGCGTCCCAGGTCTCCATGGCGTTCTCCTCTTCACGCGGCGGGCCGGTGCCGGACCAGGCTGTCACGGCGGGGTCGGAGAAGCCAGACGGCCGTTCGGCAGGACGACGCTGCCGGAGAACCGGTGCGGCGGTGCGAGGTGCGTCCGGCTCACGGCCTGCTGGAGAATGCGGTGGGCCGGCGTGGTCTCGCGTGGTCGGGCGGATTTCCGGCGACGGCTTTCTTTCGCGTGTGGACTGTCCGCTGTGGACGCGGGAGCTTACTTCGCCGCGTGGCGCTCGATGATCGCGATCATCGAGTCCAGGCCCGCTTCCAGTGCCTTCGTGGAGCGCTGCGCCTGGGCCAGCACGAGACCACCCTGCAGCGCGGCCAGCATCGCCAGCGACAGGTGCTCCGCGTCGGTGTCCGCGCGCAGCACGCCGTGGTCGATCATGTGCCGGAGCCCGTCGCGGATGGCCTCGGCCCAGAGGGTGAAGCTGTGGGCGAGGGCGGCGCGCGCGCCGGCGTCGTGTTCGGCGAGCTCGCCCGAGAGGGTGGCGAGCGGGCAGCCGCCCTGGCAGTGCAGGTCGTGTTGCAGCTGCACGAGCGCGTCGCGCCAGGCGCGCAGGGCGGCGAAGCTGTCGAGCCGGGACAGCAGGGCGTGCTGGCCGCCGACGATGCGCGTCGTCTGGAACTCGATGACGGCCCTGGTCAGGGCGCCTTTGTCGGCGAAGTAGTGGTAGATCTGCGACGAGCTGACCCCGGCGGCGTCGCGTACGTCGGGGGTGCTGGTGCCGGCCACGCCGCGTTCGGCCATCAGCTGGGCGGCCGCGGACACGATCCGGTCCCGGGTGGCCTGCCCACGTGCGGTCAGGCGGGCCGTCGCCGTCTCTGTCATGCCCCCAGTCTACGGAAAACCCGGCTAACTGGATTTGACTATCCAGTTCGTGGCCGGTACTACTGGATCGAGCTATCCAGTTCTGCCGGCCGGCGGAGCTGGCGGGGACGTCGAAAGGCTTGATGTGACCACCACCAGCAGCACCATCGCCGAACGGGTCGAGGCCCTGCAGGAGGGTCTGGCGGGCAAGATGCCGGCCGGGGCCGTGGCCGCGTTCGGCGGTGAGCAGGCCGCGCTCGATGCCGCCGGCGTGCCCGCGGGCGTGCTGTCCGCCGGCGCGCCCATGCCCGACGGCGACCTGCTCGACGCGCACGGTGCCGCCACCACGCTGACCGCGGCGCGCGGCGGCAAGCCCGCCGTGGTCGTGACCTACCGGGGTGCCTGGTGCCCGTTCTGCAACGTCGCCCTGCGCACCTACCAGGAACAGCTCGTGCCCGCGCTCGCCGGCCGCGGCATCGAGCTCGTGGCCATCAGCCCGCAGAAACCGGACGGCTCGCTGACCATGGCCGAGAAGAACGAGCTCACCTTCACCGTGCTGTCCGACCCGGGCAACCAGATCGCCGCCGGCCTCGGCGTGCTCACCGCCCCGACCGACGAGGTCCGCGAAGCGCAGCAGTCCCTGGGCCTCGATCTGGCCGACATCAACGCCGACGGCACCCGCGGCATCCCCATGCCCACCGTCGTCCTCGTCGACGCCGAGGGTTTCGTCCGCTGGATCGACGTGCACCCCAACTACACCACCCGCACGGAGACCTCGGACATCGTCGCGGCTCTCGAACTGCTCTGAACGGCGGCATGCGCCCGCTTTCCCGATGCGGGAGCCGGGCGCACAGCCGTCCGCCGAAGACCGAAGGCACCGGGTTCGCCCGGTGCCTTTGTCGTCCCCGGCGCGGGCGAAAACCGTTGCGCCGCGGCGGTTATTGTCCCTCCACCCGCCGTCCTTTGACGGTGGCTCCCGCCCTGGCGGCGGCCACAGATCGTCTTTCGGGTCCACCACCCGGATCGCCGGATCCGGGGTGCTCGACCCGACTGTGCGTTTAATCCCCTGTGAACGGTTGGAGCACGTCCGCGCTGCCCGTTGTTCGGCTGGCGTATACCGACGTGGGTGAGCCTGAGCGCGTCGGTCGGGGACCGCTGGAATAAAGGAAAACGATGGCCGAGCCTCGGTTCGAGATGGTGTCCATCTCGGTTGCTGGACTGAATGGACGAGCGCATTCCGATTCGGGGTGGGCCGTCATGTGGCGTTTTCTCTCAGCCAACAACCGCAGCATCGCACAGTCGGTTAATTCCTTCCCTGACGGTGATTCCTGCGCCCACGCGGTGCAGACGCTCAAGGCCGGCCTCAAGCTCGCGCAAGTTCTGACCGTGCGCGACGAGCAGGGGATGTGGCTCTGGCAGCTGCGCCTGGACGGAACGCCGGTCGGCGTGTCCAGCCGCAAGTACCGCCGTCGTCTCCACGCGATCAATTCGGGTAGTTCTTTTCATCAACTGGCCGAATCCAGCCGCGAGATCAACCGAACGCGTGTTCGTCCGTAGTTAATGTTTTTGCCCGGCCTGCGACAGCTGTCCGGGTAAAGCTGCGCGAGCGTGATTCGGAGAGGAGGGGACATGACCGGTGTGCTCGAACACGCCGGCGGGGAAACTCAGGCCCGCCGGAAGACCGGAAGACCCGGCGGCGCCGACCGTTTCTTCCGCCTGGCACTGCTGGGTGCGGGGCTGCTGGTGCTCACGATCATGGTGGTGGTGGGCGGTTTTCTGCTGAAGAACGGAAGCCAGGCACTCGGCCGGGCCGGACTGTCCTTTCTCACCACGCAGGCGTGGCAGCCCGACTCCGGCAACTTCGGCATCGCCGCGGTGCTCGTCGGCACGCTGCTCATCGCCGCAACCGCGCTGTGTGTGGCTTTTCCGCTGGCCTGCGGGGTGGCGCTGTACATCTCGGAGTACGCACCGCCGCGGCCGAAGCGGGTGCTGATCAGCCTGGTGGACCTCATGGCCGCCGTCCCGAGTGTGGTCTACGGCCTCTTCGGCGCGGTGTTCCTGCAGTGGAACCTGCTTGACGTGCCACGCTGGCTCTCGATCCACCTCGGCTGGTTCCCGCTGTTCACAGTGGACGGTTACGACGCGAACGACCCGCTGAGCAGCCAGACGGTGTTCGCCAGCTCCACCTTCTTCGCCGGCCTGGTGGTCGGGATGATGGTGATGCCGATCACCTGCTCGGTCATGCGGGAGTCGTTTTCCCAGGCCCCGCCCGGAGAACGGGAAGGCGCCTACGCGCTCGGCGCCACGCGCTGGGGCATGATCCGCAGCGTCGTGCTGCCCTACGGCCGCGGCGGGATGATCGGCGGCACCATGCTCGGCCTCGGCCGCGCGCTCGGCGAGACCATCGCGGTGTACATGATCATCGCGCCCGTCTTCACCATCCAGCCGCACGTGCTGCAGAGCGGGGCGAACTCCGTGTCGGCGCTCATCGCCCAGCAGCGGGGCGCGGCCAGCCCGTTCGGCCTCTCGGCGCTGATGGCGGCCGGTCTCGCGCTGTTCGCCCTCACGCTCGTCGTCAACTTCGGCGCGTCCGCGATCATCGCGCGCAGCCGCTCCGGACAGGGGAGTGAGGCATGACCGCCCTGGACACCCGGGAAACCCCGGAAATCCCCGAGCTCCCCGAGTTCGACGACGCACCCGAGGCGCCCGAACGCCGCCGCGTCACCCGGCCCGGCCGGCGCGCCGACACGGTGAACGTGGTGGGCGCGCTCGTCGCGGCCATCGCGCTGACCGCGATCGTGTTCACCCAGCTCGCCCCGTTCGGCGGCGCCATCGGGTTCCTCGCGATCGCGTGGGTGCTGTTCCTCGGCCTCTACGCGCTGCTGGTCTCCTTGACTGACAACGCCTTGACGGTCCGCGACCGCCTGGTCTCCGCGGTCGTGCACAGCCTCGCCGCGTTCGCCTTGCTGTCGCTGATCACGATCGTCGGCTACCCGCTCGTGCGCGGCATCGACGCGTTGAGCCACTGGAACTTCTTCACCGACGACATGGCCAACGCCGGCCCGCTCGACCCGCTGAGCCAGGGCGGGATCATCCACGCGGCGGTCGGCACCTTGGAGCAGATCGCCATCGCGCTCGTGCTCACCGTCCCCTTGGGACTCACGTGCGCGGTGTTCCTCAACGAGACCCGCGGCTTCTTCTCCCGGCTGGTGCGCACGATCGTCGACGCGATGACCGCGCTGCCGTCCATCGTGGCCGGCCTGTTCGTCTACGCGGCGCTGATCCTCTCGCTGGGCCTGGAGAAGTCGGGGCTCGCCGCGGGGTGCGCGATCAGCGTGATGATGCTGCCGATCGTGATCCGGGCCTCCGACGTGGTGATCCGGCTCGTACCGGGCTCGCTGCGGGAGGCGTCGCTCGCGCTGGGCGCCGGGCAGCTGCGCACGGTGTGGCACGTGGTGCTGCCGACCGCGCGCTCGGGCCTGACCACGGCGATCCTGCTCGGCACCGCGCGCGGCATCGGCGAGACGTCCCCGGTGCTGATCACCGCCGGGTTCACCGCCTACCTCAACGCCGACCCGCTCTCGGGCCCGCAGATCTCCTTGCCGCTCGCGACTTTCTCACTGGTCACCTCGCCGGAGGAGGCCATGAAGGCCCGCGGGTTCGGCGCCGCCGCCGTGCTGATGCTGCTGGTGCTCGTGCTGTTCGTGATCGCCCGGCTGGCGGGCGGCCGCCCGGCCGGGGAGCTGACCCGCGGCGGACGCCGGCGCCGCGAACGTGCCTCGGCCGCCGACCGCGAACGCTTCATTCGGAGAATGCAGGGGGAACAGCAGTGAGAAGCCGGATCTTCCGCTGGGTCGGGCTCGCGCTGGCGCTGGTGCTGCTCGGCCAGAGCACCGCGTTCGCGCAGGGCTACGTGCCCATCAGCGGCGCGGGGTCCACGTGGAGCTCGAACGCGCTGGACCAGTGGCGCAAGAACGTCGGCCAGTACGGCATGCGGATCAGCTACGCCGCGACGGGTTCCACGGACGGGCGCAACCAGTTCAAGGCGGGCCAGGTCGACTTCGGTGTGTCGGAGATCCCGTACGGCCTGACCGACGCCGGCGTCACCGACGCCGCACCGACCAACCGCGGCTTCGCGTACATGCCGATCGTCGCCGGTGGCACGGCGTTCATGTACAACCTGCACATCGGCAACACCCGGGTGACGAACCTGCGGCTGTCGGGCAAGACGCTCACCCAGATCTTCACCGGCGCCATCACCACCTGGGCCGACCCGGCGATCAAGGCCGACAACCCGGGCCTGACCCTGCCGGCCCGCAAGATCATCCCGGTGGTGCGCTCGGACGGTTCGGGCACCAGCGCGCAGTTCACCACCTACATGGCCCGCCAGTACGGCTCGCTGTGGGACGCCTTCTGCCGCAAGGCCGGGCGCTCGACCCCGTGCGGGTTCACCTCGAACTACCCGCTCGTGCCACCGATGATCGGGCAGTCGGGCTCGCTCGGCGTCACCAACTTCGTGCGCCAGGACCAGAGCGAGGGCGCGATCACCTACGTCGAGTACTCCTACGCGCGCAACGCCGGGTTCCCCATCGCCAAGGTGCTCAACCAGGCCGGGTACTACATCGAGCCGAAGGCGCCGAGCGTCGCGGTCGCGCTGCTCTCGGCCCAGATCAAACCGGACCTGACCCAGGAGCTCGGGAACGTCTACACGAACCCCGACCCGCGCACGTACCCGTTGTCCAGCTACAGCTACATGATCCTGCCGACCACGCCGACGGCGCCGTTCACCGTCGAAAAAGGACGGACGCTGTCGGACTTCGCCTACTACTTCCTGTGCGAGGGCCAGCAACAGGCCGATCAGCTGGGCTACTCGCCGCTGCCGATCAACCTGGTGCAGGCCGGCCTCAACCAGGTGGCCCGGATCCCCGGTTCGACGAAGAAGCCCACTGACATCACGAAGTGCCACAACCCGACCTTCTCGCCGGACGGCACGAACCTGCTCGCCAAGAACGCCCCGCAGCCCTCGCCGTGCGACAAGATCGGCGTGGTCCAGTGCACCACCGGCACCGGCGGCGCGAAGTCCTCGACGCCGAACAACGGCGCGGGCAGCCACTCGAACACCACTGGCGGACCGGGCGGCACCGCCGGCAACGGCCCCGGCGGGACGGCCGGCACCCCCGGGAACACGAGCTCGACCCCGGGCGCGCCGGGCACCGCCAACGGTCCCGGCGGCGGCGCGATCGACCCCGACACCGGCCTGCCCGTCGGCACGCAGAACCTCGCCGACGGTGGCTCGTCGGTGCCCGTGTCGCTCGCCCAGCGCGACGACGCCACGGCGGCGCTGCTCACGTCCGTGGCCGTCGCGCTGCTGCTCGGGCTCGTGATCGGCCCGCCGTTCCTCGCCCGCCGCCTCACCAAGGACAGGGACCGGTCGTGAAGTACCTCAGACTCCTGCTGGCCGCCTTGCTCGCCCTGGCCGCGCTGCTCGTGGCCGCCCCCAGCCAGGCCGAGACCGGATCCGCGGTCACCGTGTCGGGCACCGGCGCGTTCTCCTCGCTGAAGGTGACGGTCAGCCAGACCACCGACCTGATCAACCAGACCGTGCGGGTGACCTGGACCGGTGGGCAGCCGACCGGCCCGTCGGGCAACTTCGCCACCGACTACCTGCAGATCATGCAGTGCTGGGGCGACGATCCGGCCGGTCCGAAGCGGGAACAGTGCCAGTACGGCGGTCTCGCCGCGCAGGGCTCGCCGGTCGCGGGCGCGTGGACGCGGCTGCGGCAGGTCAGCTACGGCACCCTGAAAGACGGGCTGGAGACGATCAAACCCGCGGACGGCAAGCAGGCCGTGGTCCCGTTCACGTCCGTCTCCGGCGTCACGACGACCTCGACCGGAGAGTTCTTCACCGCCGGCACCACCAACGAGGTCCCGCTCGCCAAAACCCGGCTCGACGGCGGCGGCGAGGTCGACTTCGAGGTGCAGACCGCGCTCGAGGCCGACGGCCTCGGCTGCGGCACCGTCGTCAACGGCGCGCCGCGCGGGTGCTGGCTGGTGATCGTGCCGCGCGGCGACCGGGAGGTCGACGGCACCGAGGTCGGTGTCGGAGACAACCGGCCGCAGCTGGACTCGTCGCCGTTGAGCCAGACGAACTGGAACAACCACATCTCGGTGCCGCTGAAGTTCCAGCCGGTGGGCGACTCGTGCCCCCTGGGCGCGGCCGAGCGGCAGACCTCGGGTGACGAGTTCCTGTCCGAAGCCGTGCTGCGCTGGCAGCCGACGCTGTGCGCCGGCGGCGGCACCGTCTACGGCTTCACCCAGGTGCCCGACGGCGTCGCTCGCCAGACCGTGGTGTCGGACAACCCCGGCCTCGCGTTCATGACCGATCCGGTGCCACAGGACCAGGTCACGAAACCATTGGTGTACGCGCCGATCGCGTTGTCCGGGTTGAGCATCGCGTTCATCACCGAGCGCCAGTCGGCCGGCGAAGGCGTGGTGCCGCCCGAGGTGTGGCAACGCGACGGCGAGCAGATCACCGAGATGAACCTCAACCCGCGGCTCGTGGCGAAGCTGCTCACCCAGTCGTACGTGCTGTCTTTGCCCACGCGCCAGGACTACCTCAAGGGCAACCCGGACTCGCTCACGCTCGATCCGGAGTTCCTCCGGCTCAACCCCGACTTCAAGGACTCCGGCCGGCTGATGTCTGCCGTGGACGCTCTTGTGCCCACTGTGGACATGGACGCCACCACCATGCTGTGGAACTGGATCAAGGCCGACAAGGACGCGTCCGACTTCGTCAACGGCGTGCCCGACCCGGACGGCATGAAGGTCAACCCGTCCTTCCGCGGCACGAGCCTGCCGGTGTCCAACTTCCCGCGCTCCGACCTGACGTGCGCCGGCACGGGGCTGCTGGCCAGCTGCGCGCTCGACCTGCGCCCGCTCGCCAACGACATGCACGAGGCCGGCCGCGCCATCAGCCGCGGTGACACGCTCGGCAAGGCCCCCACCGGCTTCGCGACGCCGACGGGCGCGCCGGAGCTCAAGGCCGTCGACCGCGAACCCCAGGGCCAGCGCAGCCTGCTGGCCGTGGTCGACACCCCGACGGCCGAGCGTTACGGCCTGCCCACGGCCAAGCTGCGCAACTCCTCGGGCGCGTTCGTCGCGCCGACCGACTCGGCGATGCTCGCCGCCGTCGCGGCCGCGAAACCCGGCGCGGTCAAGGATGTCCTGCACCTGGACCCGACGACGACCGCCGCCGACGCGTACCCGCTCACGAACCTCGCCTACGCCGCGACCGCACCGTCCGCTTTGGACAAACAGGCCGGGGCCGACTACGCCGCGTTCCTCAAGTACGCGGTGGGGAACGGCCAGAAGCCGGGAATCGAGGCGGGCACCCTGCCGGCCGGTTACGTGCCGCTGCCCGAGGCGATGCGCGCGCAGACCGTGGCCGCTGCCGACACGATCGCGGCCCAGTCCGGCCAGACCACCCCGCCGCCCCCGTCCGGCGACCAGACGTCCGGTGCGGGCGCGGGTGGCGCCAGCGGCGGCGACCTGCCCCCGGCGTCGGACGGCTCGGGCGGCACCGGCGGCGTGGGCGGCACGCCCGGCACCGGCGCCGGACCTCCGCCGAACGCACCGGGCGGTGCACCCCTGGCCGTCAAGGCACCGCCGACTTCCACGGCCGACCAGCAGAACGTGGCGCAGACACGGCCCACCCCGGGCTCGCCCGTCGGGTTCGTGCGCTACCTGCTGGTGATCCTGCTCGCGGCGGGCGCAGTCGCCGTCGCCTCCGGGCCCGCGCTGACGCGCCTGAGCAAGCGGATGGGGAGGTGATGTCCGCGGCCCGCCGGCCCGGGAGTTGCCGCTCCTGAGCTCGACGGGCCGGGTGCAACCGGCAAGACCGGCGTCACGACCGCAAAACGGCGACGCCGGCAGGTCCGGACGACGAGTCCGGGCATTCCTGCTGCGAAAAGGATACCTGAAGTGAGCAGAAGAAAAACCCTCGTCACGGTCGCCGCGGCGGCCCTGGTGCTCGGCCTGAGCGGGGTGGCGCAGGCCGACCCGAGCGGCACGCCGACCTTCCGCCAGCTCGCGGGTGTCGGCTCCGACACCACGCAGGGCGTGGTGAACGGCCTCGCCGACGCGATCACCGTCGGCGGCACCAAGATCATCGCCTCCTACGACGCGGTGGGCTCGGTCACCATCACCACGAAGGACGCGTCGACGCCGAACTGCACCATCCCGCGCCCGGCCAACTCGGGTGAGGGCGTCAACGCCCTGGTCGCCTCGCTCGACAACGGCACCAACTGCGTGCAGTTCGCGCGGTCCTCGGCCAACAACTCGTCGAGCTACGCCGGCAAGAACCTCACCTACGTGCCGTTCGCCGTCGACGCCGTGACCTACGCGGTGCGCTCGGACAGCTCGATCTCGAAGAAGCTGACCACCGCGCAGCTCAAGAGCATCTACAACTGCACCGCCCCGGGCGTCGGCACGACCTACAAGCCGCTGCTGCCGAAGTTCGGTTCGGGCACCCGCGCGTTCTTCCTGTCCTCGCTGGGCCTGACGAACGCCGCGAACTACACCACCACGTTCCCGTGCGTGCACGACACCGACCCGACGAACGCGCCGATCGAGGAGAACACCGGCACGTTCCTGACGGACCCGGCGAACGTCGCGCCGTACTCGATCGCCCAGTACCAGAGCCAGATCAACGGCGTGGTCCCGGCCGTGCAGGGCAAGGCCGTGCTGGCCACGCTCAACGGCATCTCGCCGACGTCGCTGAACACCTCCTCGTCGTTCAAGCGGGACGTCTACAACGTCATCCCGAGCGCCCAGGTGGGCAACGCGCCGTACGCCGGCACCTTCGTCGGCCCCGACTCCGCGATCTGCGCCGCCGGCGACGTGATCACGAAGTACGGCTTCGGCAAGGCCGCCAACTGCGGCGACACCAGCATCGTCACGCCCTGACCCGGAAAAGGACCTCTTCCATGAGCACCAGATCCCTGCTGCGCCGCGTCGCCGTGGGCGGTGTCATCGTCACCGCCGCGCTGGCGGCGATGGGCACGCTCTCGACGGCCTCGGCCGCCGTTGCGCCGGGCACGCTCGGCACCCTGACCCTGAGCCCGGCCACGGGCGTCGACACCACCGCGGGCGTGGCCACCACGTCGGCGGGCTGCCCGGAGACCTCCGACGCGTACTACCTGTACGTCTTCGGCCCCGGCGGCTTCACCAACGGTCTCATCGCGACGACCACCACCGACGTCGGCCTGTCCCACACGGACGGCTTCCCCGTCCAGCTGGGCCTGTCGATGAAGGACATCGCGCTGGACAACAGCACCACCGTCCAGCCGGGCCGCTACGACCTGGTCGCGAGCTGCATCGACTCGTTCTCGCAGGAGGTGCAGGGCACCTTCACCCAGGCGATCTACTTCACCGACGCCACGCACTACCAGAGCACCGACCCCGACGCGCCGGTCTCGACCAGCACGTCGCTCGCGGTCTCGCCGGCTTCCCCGGCCACGCAGGGCAGCCCCGTCACCCTGACCGCCACGGTCACCCCGGCCTCGGCCGGCGGCACCGTGCAGTTCAAGGACGGCGCGGCGAACCTGGGCAACCCGGTCGCCGTCAACGGTGGCACCGCGGTGCTGACCACGTCGGCGCTGACCGCCGGCAGCCACTCGCTGACCGCCGTCTTCACCGGTGGTTCGCAGAACGTCGGCGGCTCGACGTCGGCGGCGGTGACCTACCAGGTCAACGCCCCGGTCGCGACCCCGACCACGACCGCGCTCTCGGTCACGCCGAGCGGCACGGCCCAGCAGTTCAGCACGGTGACGCTGAACGCGTCGGTCAACCCCGCGGGTGCGGCCGGCTCGATCCAGTTCACCGACGGTGGTGCGAACCTGGGCAACCCGGTCGCGCTGTCCGGTGGCACCGCGACGCTGAACACCTCGACGCTGGGCGTGGGCGACCACACCTTCACCGCCAAGTTCGTCCCGGCCAACCCGGCGGCGTTCGTGGCCTCGGAGTCGGCCGGTGTGCCGCTGTCGGTGACCGCCTTCGCGGGCGTGGCCACCTCGGAGAACATCACCACGACCGTCAACGCGGGTGAGCTGCTCATCAGCGTCGACAACGAGAACGTGACCCTGCCGTCGCCGACGATGCTCCCCGACGCCTCGATGCTGCAGACCTCGGGCCAGCTGAACCCGGTCACGGTCACCGACACCCGCGCCGGGAACCCGGGCTGGAACGTCTCCGGCCAGGCGACCGACTTCGGTGACGGTGCTTCGCACGCGATCAACGCCGCCAACCTCGGCTGGACCCCGGTCCTGGTCGACAAGGTGGCCGCGCAGAACATCACCGCGGGCCCGGCCGTCGGCCCGGCCGCGGCCGTGGAGCCGGGCGCGGCCGCTCCGGCGGGCCTCGGCCTGGCGGGTTCCCGCACCCTCGCCACCGCCGCTTCGAACGGTGGCAACGGCACGGCGCACCTCGGCGCCGGGCTCTCGCTGAACGTGCCGACGTCGACCGTCGCCGGCACCTACACCGCGGTGCTCACGCTCACCGCCATCTGATCACCGGGTCTCCGGCGGCGCGGTGCCGGCCGCCCGCCGGAGACCCGGCCCCCAGTCGTTCTTCCGTCCGAAGGGAAACGCCGATGCGCCTCGTGGCACTGGCCGCCGCGCTCCTGCTGGGTTTCGCGCCCGCCGCCACCGCCTCCGCCGCTCCCGCCGAGGCGCACCCGTCTTCTCACCTCGGTGCCGAGGCCGCTTTCCGCCCGGCCGCCCAGCCGCCCGCGGGGGACCGGCGCGTGACGTTCGGCGTGCGCCCCGCCACCGCGAAGGCGCCGGACAACCGGCCGAGTTTCGGTTACGGCGCCACACCCGGCGCCGTCGTCAAGGACTACGTCGCCGTCTCCAACGTCGGCACCACCCCGGTGACGCTGAAGATCTATGCGAGCGATGCGTTCAACACCCCGGAGGGCGGGTTCGACCTGCTCGCCGCCGGCAAGAAGTCGGTGGACGCCGGGGCCTGGACCAAACCCGCGCAGACCAGCGTCTCACTCAAGCCCCGGTCGGTCTCGATCGTCCCCTTCAGCCTGACCATCCCCGTGAACGCGACCCCCGGTGACCACGCGGCGGGCCTCGTCGCCGCGCTGACCACCGAGCAGACGGGCGCGAACGGGCAGCGGGTCTCGGTCGAGCAGCGCGTCGGCGCGCGCATCTACCTGCGCGTGACCGGGCAGCTCACGCCGCGGCTCGCGATCACCGGCCTCACCGGCACCTACGACCCGACGCCGTTCGGCCGCGGCGACGCGACCGTGAGCTACACCGTGCGCAACACCGGCAACACCCGCCTTTCGGGCACGCAGCGCGTGGGCGTGAGCACGCCGTGGGGGACCACTGTGGACAGTGCCGCGCTGCCGCCGATCCCGGAGCTGCTCCCGGGCGGGCTGTTCAAGGTGACCACGAAGGTCTCCGGCCTGCTGCCCGCGGGCTGGCTGAACGCGACCGTGCACGTCGACCCGCACCCGGTGGCCGGGTTCACCGACCCGGTGGAGCCCGTGGAGGAGACCCTGACGCTGAGCGCCGTGCCGTGGGCGTTCCTCGGCATCCTCCTGGTGCTGGTCCTCGGCGTGCTCGCCGTGGTGTTCACGCGGCGCAGACGTCGGCGCGGTGGCACGACCGAAGCCCCGCCGGCGGAGGAGGTGGCCGAACATGCGGCTGCGCACTGAGCTCCTGCTCGTCGCGGGCGGGCTGGTCCTGTTCGCGGCGCCCGCCCAGGCGGCGCCGATCGGCGGCCTGGTCGTGACGCCCGGCGAAGGCCAGGACGCGTCTTCGATCCGCATGCACACCAGCGCCGGCTGCCCGGCCGACGCCGACGCGTACTACGCGAGCCTGCGCGGCAAGGGCATGCCCGCGGCGGGGCAGGTGGTCGTCGCGAACACCGACGTCGGCCTGTCGCACACGGGCGGCTTCGACGTGTTCCTCGCCCAGACGCTCAAGGACTTCGCCGCGGACAACGGAACCTCGCTTTCGGGCAAGTACGACGTGACGCTGTACTGCATCGACTCGTTCAGCCAGGAGAGCAAGGGTGAGTTCACCGCGTCGCTGAAGTTCGACAGCCCGGTGAAGTACGCGGCGCTCGGCGCGGCGAAGGGCCCGAACCGGGCGCCCGAGACCACATCTTCCGCGCCGCCGCCCTCGTCGCGCGTCGTGCCGCCGACGTCGGCCGTGCCGGCCGGGCCCGGCGCGGGTTCGACCCCGGTCCCGCTCCCGGGATCCGGCAGCAGCGGCGGGCCGCGGACGAGCGCTCCGGCGCCGGAAAACGCGGCCGCACCGCCGGAACCGTCGACGACGCTGATCGGCGCGTTCGCCCTCGTGGCGGGCGTGGGCCTGGTGGTCGCCGCGGTGGCGCTCGCCGCGTGGGTGGTGCGCCGGCGTGCCCGGTGAAGTGCGGTTGTCCCCTGAACAGCGGAAGGAAAGCTTTCATGCGTAAGCGTCAGCTCGTGGTGGCGGGTGCCTCGGCGGCCGCGGCGGCGATCGTCGTGGTGACCCTGGTGACCTCCACCGCCTCGGCCGCGCTGCCCCCGCCGGGCAGCCTCGGCACCCTCACCCTCGAACCGCCCAGGGGCACCGGGGCCACGGCTCCCGTCGTGCGCACGTCGCAGGGCTGCACCCCCGACTCCGACTCCTACATCGCCCACGTCTTCGGGCCCGGCGGGTTCGCGCCCGGGCTGGTGGCGACGTTCGGGCTGCAGGACGTGGACTTCTCCACCACGCAGCCCTTCCCGGTGCAGTTCACCAAGGGCATGACCGACATCGCCACGGACAACCAGACCGAGGTCGTGGCCGGC
Organism: Amycolatopsis sp. NPDC047767; assembly: GCF_040704195.1. Lineage (NCBI taxonomy): Bacteria > Bacillati > Actinomycetota > Actinomycetes > Pseudonocardiales > Pseudonocardiaceae > Amycolatopsis > Amycolatopsis sp. NPDC047767. The sequence goes on along the minus strand of NZ_JBEYSJ010000035.1, from coordinate 32,493 downwards.
ACCTACGTGGTGCAGGTGTCCTGTATGGACTCGTTCTCGCAGACGTCGACCGGCACCTTCACGACGAACATGTACTTCACGGACGCGACGCACTACCAGTCGACGGACCCGAGCGGGCCGCCCGTGTCGACGACGCCGACCACACCGACGTCGGTGAGCACCTCGCAGCCGACCTCGACCTCCACCACGACGTCGACGTCCACGGCCACCTCGACTTCTACGACGACTTCGAGCCCGGCGTCGACCACGACCACGCCGTCTACTTCGGACACTCCGACGACCACGGCGACCACGACGTCGCCGACCACCACGAGCACCACCACCACTGGCGCCACGGGCACGCCGACGTCGACCACGACCACGGGCACCACGAGCACGAGCGCCACGACCACGACCACGACAACTTCGACGGGTACCTCGACGCCGACTTCCACCTCGACCCGCACGTCCACGAGCTCGCCCACCTCGACGACCACCACCACCCCGCGGACGTCCACGACTTCGCCCAGCACCACCACGCCGGCTTCCACGACCGCCACGACGACGTCCTCCGGCACGGTCTCCGACACCGAGACGACCTCGGCGACGGACATGTCGTCGAGCACGTCCACAAGCGACACTTCGGTGACCGTCCCGCCCGGCGACACCGGCACTCCCGGCTCGGGGGGCAGCGCGGGGGAGAACGTCGGTACCGACGTGCCGGGCCGCACGCTGGCCTACACCGGGTTCGACCTCGGGTTCTTCGTCCTGGCGGCGGCCGTGCTGATCGGGCTGGGCGCCGTGGCGCTCATCGCGGTCCGCCGGCGCAGGGCGGATGCCCGCCGCACATGGTGACCATCGAGACGGACGTCGCCGCACCGCCGACGGGGAAACCCGCGGCGGTGTGGGTGACCGGGCAGGCGCTGTCGATCGTCGGCGCGCTCATGCTGTGCCTGGTCGTGCAGATCGCCGTGATCGGGCAGCTGGCGCACAACCGCGACCAGGACCGGGCGTACGCGGCGTTCCGCGACCAGCTCGCCAACGCCACCGCGCCGGCCGGCGGCTACGACCCCGACGGGCACCCGCTGGAGCCGGGGACGCCGGTGGCGGTGCTGACGGTGCCGCGGATCGGGGTGCGCGAGGTCGTCGGCGAGGGGTCGACGTCGGAGGTCCTGAAGTCCGGGCCGGGGCACCGCCGGGACACGGTGCTGCCGGGCCAGGCGGGCACGAGCGTGGTGCTCGGCCGGCGCGCGGGGTACGGCTCGCCGTTCCTGGATATCGGCAAGCTCAAGCGCGGTGACCTGATCAGCGTCACCACCGGGCAGGGCAAGCACGAGTACGAGGTGCTGGGCGTGCGCCACAGCGGCGACCCGCAGCCGGCCCCGCCCGCACAGGGCCAGGGGCGGCTGACGCTCGTCACCGCCGACGGCCCGCCGGGCCTGCCCGCCGACGTCCTGCGCGTCGACGCGCGGCTGCTCACCCCGGCCGTCGGGATCGGGGGCGTGCTGCCGGCGTCGGCGATGAGCGAGTCGGAGCAGGCGCTCTCGGGCGACCCGGCGGCGATGGTGCCGCTCGTGCTGTGGGGGCTGCTGCTCGTGGTGAGCGCGGCCGGAGTCGTGTACGTCCACCAACGCGTCGGCAAGTGGCATTCGTGGGTGATCGGGGTGCCGCTGCTCGGCGCGCTCGGCGTCACGGTGGCCGACCAGGCGGCTTCGCTGCTGCCGAACCTGTTGTGAGGAGACCAGGATGACCATGCTGCTGCCGTCGGTCGAGGAGACCACGTCGATCGAGGCGCGCGCGGTGTCCGCGTGGTTCGGCGACCGCAAGGTGCTCGACCGCGTGTCGCTGACCATGCCCGCGCGGTCCGTCACCGCGCTGATCGGCCCGTCGGGGTGCGGGAAGTCGACGTTCCTGCGCATCCTCAACCGCATGCACGAGCTCGTGCCCAGCGCCACGCTCGCCGGTGAGGTCCTCCTCGGGGGCGACGACATCTACGACCCGTCGTGGAAGCTCACCGACGCGCGCCGCCACATCGGCATGGTGTTCCAGAAGCCCAACCCGTTCCCGGCGATGTCCATCTTCGACAACGTGACCGCCGGCCTGAAACTCACGGGCACCAAGGTGCGCAGCTCCGAAAAGGACGATCTCGTCGCCGAGTGCCTCATCAAGGCCGGCCTGTGGAAAGAGGTCCGCGACCGCCTCCGCCAGCCCGGCGGTGCGCTGTCCGGCGGCCAGCAGCAGCGCCTGTGCATCGCCAGGGCCCTCGCGGTCCGCCCGAAGGTCCTGCTCATGGACGAGCCGTGCTCGGCGCTCGACCCGACGTCGACGCGCCGCATCGAGCAGACCATCGAGGACCTCAGCGGCGAGGTGACCATCGTGATCGTCACCCACAACATGCAGCAGGCCCAACGGGTTTCCGCGCAGTGCGCCTTCTTCCTCGCCGAAGAGGGCGCGCCCGGCGGCATCGTGGAGGCCGGCCCGACCACCACGATCTTCGAGTCACCCCACGACGACCGCACCGCCGACTACGTCCACGGCCGCTTCGGCTGAGCCCTACTCGCCGTCGTCGTTGAGGATGACCGTCGGCGGCGTCCCCTTCGCCTTCACGTAGAACACGGCCAGCTTCGCCGGCTCCGTGGTGCTCGCGTTGCGACTCACGACGTGCACGTCGGTGGGGGACTCGAAGAAGACGCCCCCGGTGTTGACGGTCTGCAGCTTGCCGCCTTTCACCTGCGTGACAACACTTCCCTGGAGGACGTAGACGAACAGGTCGCAGTTGTGCCGGTGCACCTGGGAGGCCTCCCCGGGCGCGAAGTCGACGATCTCGATCATGCCCTCCTTGCCCGGGATGTCGGGCAGGGCCTGGGTCATGAGCCGGGTGACGGCACCGGCTTTCGTCTGGTGCTCTGCCGGGCCGCCGCTGCTGGGGCTGCCGGCGGCCGGCGCCAGGTCGGCCGCTCGACCCGAGCCGCACGCTGCCACGCCGGCCAGTGCCAGCAGGGAAACCAATGTTGTCTTGACTGTCCTGTTCATGGTCCGCACTCCCGCCCGGTAGTTGATCTCCCTCTCGACCGTAAGGTCGGGACGGCACCGGAACGCGGGTCACTTCGGCTCAAGATCATTGGGCCACTTCGCAGGGATCGTTTCGCTCCTGGGACCCGCGCACTCCGGCGCAGACTTTGCGGCTGGCGGGTCTGCGCCGGAGTGCCACGCTTCAGGCTCGGGGGTCCCCGATCGAGCGAAGGCCGAGCGGGTCGTGGATGACGGCGCCGGGATCGTAGTGCCGGGCGATCTCGCCCAGGCGTGCGGCGACATCGGGCGCGAAGAACCGGTCGACGGCGCGGTCGTCGGCGCTCGCGAAGGTGCGGAACGTCCGTCCCGTCGCGGCCGGCTTGAGCGCATCGAGGACGCGCCCCTGCTCCTCGGCCAGGGCGGCCACGTCCTCGGGCCGGAAGATCAGCCCGACGCTCTCGAGGAAGTACTCGCCCTCGACCCGGTCGAGGGCGGCGGGTGCCTCGGCCGGCCGGTTCAGGGCTCCGCCGAGGCGGCGGAACTCGACGACGGACAGCGGGCTGCCCTGCGGACCGAGGTCGGTCACCGCGCTCAGCGCCGACTCCGGCAGGTCGTCCAGAATCTCGGTGCGGATCACGACCGGCGCGCCGTCGGCGGGGACGCCGGCCAGGTCGAGGTCGTCGGGCGTGCGGGGCCGGGTGGAATCGAGCATCGGCTGGGCGACTTCGAGCATCGGAAGCAGCAACCGCCGCGCCTCGTCCGCCGTGCCCAGGTGGCAGACCGTCAGGGTGACCGCGCGCTGCCCGCGAATCGGCTCCGGCACCGAGGGCAGCGGCGGGAACTGGTGCACGCCGATCGCCGTCGTCATTTCCTCCGGCAGCGTCGAGGACCACGTCCGGTAGGCGGCGAACAGGTCGAGTGCCGCGTCGACCGGCCAGATCAGGTCGCCCGCGAAGAGCTCGGGAACCGGAGCGAGCTCGATCTCCAGCTCGGTCACGATGCCCGGCGGGGTGCCGCCCCCGCGCAGCGCCCACCACAGGTCGGCATGGTGCTTGGCCTCCACGCGCAACCGCTGCCCTTCGCCGGTGACCAGCTCGGCGGAGACCACTCCGTGCGCGGCGAGGCCGTGCCGCCGGGCGAACAGCCCGAGCCCTCCGCCCAGGGTGTACCCGGTGACCCCGGCGCTGGGGACGTTCGTCGCCAGGCCGCTGAGGCCGTGCGGGGTGCACGCTTCCTGCAGATCTTGCCACCGCACCCCCGAACCGACGCGGGCCCGGCGCCGGGCCGGGTCGATGGCGATCGCGTTCAGCTCGCCGGTGCGCAGCAGAAGGGCGCCGTCGTAGGAGTCGATCGCGCCGTGGCCGGTGCCCTGCGGTGCGACCCGGATGCCGTGCTCGGCGGCGAACTTCACCGTGGCCACCACGTCCTCGACGCCGGTGGCCGCCACGACCGCGGCCGGACGCTGCTCGACCGTCAGGTTCCACGGCTTGCCGGCGCGCTCGAACCGTTCGTCATCGGTCCCGATGACCGCGCCCTGCACATTTTGCGCCCATTGCGCCAGATCTCTGATAACCATGTGCGCGATGCTGACATGCGAATCCGGCGGAGCGGAATCCCATGAACAGGGGATTCGAACGGGAATCCGTCCGGAACAGCCGGACACAGTGGACGGTGGTGCCGGAAATAAACCTCGATCAAAGTATAGGGGTGTCGGGAGTCACTTTGCCCGGCGGTCATTTTCCGCATTATTTTGGTGGCGGGTACCTGGGGCGGGGAAAGGACTCGGATGACGCCGGTGACCGCCGACGCGTACGCGGCGATCGAGCGGATGGCGGGCACGCGGTCGACGTGCGAGGCGTTCCAGTGGTCCGCGGTGCCCGAGCTGCGCCGGATCGTGGGCTTCGATTCGATGTGCTGGAGCCTGATCGATCCGATGACCTGGGCTCCCTCGTGGACCGTGGGTGACAACTCGGTCCTCGGGTTGCAGCAGCGCCGGTTGCAGACTTCCTGGGCGTCGTCGGGCGAGTACCGGGAATTGACCGGCCGGGGCTTCGCCTTCACGAGCGTCGACGCCGAAGGGCTGCCACGGCGCGAGTCGTACTGGTGGGAAATGGGTGAGCCGGGCGGACTTCGCGACGGGCTCTCCGTCGCCCTCGGCGCGGACGGCGCCTGCTGGGGGATTTTGCATCTGTTCCGCGATCACGACGGTCGCCGGTTCTCCGCGGCCGACGTTGACGCGGTCCTGAAGATCGCGCCGACCCTGGGCCGCCGCCTGCGGCGGAGCACGATCGATCCGGCGGGGGAGCGCCCGAGCGGCGACGAGGCCGGAACGCTGATCCTCGATCGCGGCCTGGCCCCGGTGGCGTCGACGCCGGAGGCGGACCGCTGGCTCTCCCGCCTTCCGCAGCCCGCCCCCGGGGGTGATCCCCTCCCCGGGTTCGTCTACGCGATCGCGGCCCGCCTCGGTCCCGATGTCCTGCCACCCTCGACACCCCAGCTGCGCATCCGCGCCGACGACGGAACCTGGCTTCTCCTGCGCGGCGAGGCTGTCCGGCGGCTCGGCACTGGGCGACGGGGCCATCGCGGTGACCATCGAACCCGCCTGCCAGGCGGATTTACGACCGCTGTTGATGCGGGCCCACAAACTGTCCGCGCGCGAACGGGAGGTCGCGGCCCTGGCCGCGAAAGGCCTCACGAATGTCGAGCTGGCGAGCGCCTTGTTCATCACCCGCCACACCGTCGCCGACCACCTGAAGGCGATCTACGACAAACTCGGGGTCAACAGCCGAGGCGAACTGACCTCGGTGCTCGGCGGATTCCGCTGACCTGCCGAAGGTGAGCCCGAGCGGATGAAGTGGGGAATTTCGGCACCGTTCTCGGATCCTCGATCGGCGGTGAACGGGGCGTGCAACCTGGACGCGATGCCCTTCACGAGGATCAGCGTGCCGGACCGGATCCGCTTCGACACACCGGATCCGATCGTGCTGGCACTCCGTTGTCCGTCGGGCCGGCACTTCTGTTCCGAATCCCCGGATCGCACGGCCGCATTGTTCGACCTCGTGCGCGACAACTGGGCTTCGGCGCGACGGGACGGGGCGCCGTTGCTCATCGCCGAGATCCACGTCGCACTCGGACGACGCCGAATAGTCGATTCCGCTCGGGCCCGGCTGTAACACTATTTCCGGTTGGGCCCCGAACTCGCGCGAAACGCGTTGGCTTGAGGTGACGCGGCCGGATCGCTCCGGCCGCGTCACACCGGCGCGGGTCAGGCCGGGCGGACGGCCGCGATCGCGCTGACTTCGACCCGCAGGTTCGGCGGGACGAGGCGTGACACCTCGACGGTCGTCGAGGTCGGCATCCGCTTGAAGTACTCGCGCATGACCTCGACGACGATCTCATTGTCCCGGTCGACGTCGACGAGGAACTTGCCGACGTTGATCACGTCCGCGATCGTCGCTCCCGACAGGGCGAGGACGTGCTCGAGATTGGCGAACAGCCGGTGCATCTCGGAGCGCAGGTCCGTCGGGTCGTCAGGGTTCTTCGGGCCGCCGAGGACGCCGGAGACGTAGATCAGATCCGCGCCGGCCGGAATCCGGATCGCCGGGACCAGGGGCAGGCCGGAGACGCCGGTCTTCTCTCCCGTTTCGTCGATCACGGTGAAGGGCTTGTCGTCGGTGGTCATTCGTGAACCTGTGTCCTTTCTCGTGGGGTGAATGGGAACCGCTCAGATGGGCATGACGAACTCGTCGTCGCCGAACAACGCCCGGCCGTAGATCTCCGTCGCGATCTCGGGCTGGATGAGGCCGTGGCGGCTGGCGGCCTCGGAATCGCGCCAGATGCGCTGCAACGGGTTGCCCGTCGCGAAGCTGCCGGCGCCGTTCATCGTCAGCGTGCGGTTGATCGCACCGCGGCTGTAGGTGATCGCGAGCCCGGTGTCCATCCGGATGCGAGCGCGGACGACCAAGCCGGGCTTCGCGCCTTCGTGAGCGAGGCGCACGATGTCGTCACACGCGCGCCGGGCGACCATCGTGGCGATGTCGACCGACGACACCGCCTCGGCGATCCCGGTCCGGTTGGCCGGCGCGTCCACGGCGTGGTCGTACTTCGAGTACATCACCGTCCGCCGCGGCAAGTTCGCGAGCGTCAGGTCGACGGCGGCCTGCGCGAGGCCCAGCTGGGCACCGCACAGCACAACGCCGAGGACCGGCAGGAACGACTCGCGGTGAACGGGTGCCTCGGACGAGGTCGCGTAGACGTCGGCGGCGAGGTCGTCGTACCGCTGGACGCGGTGATCGGGAACGAAAACGTCGCGGGCGACGAGCGTGTTGCTGGCGGTGCCGCGCATCCCCACGACGAACCAGGTGTCCACGATCTCGAGCTCGTCCATGGGGAACAGCGCCAGGCTCTGCACGCGATTTCCCTCGTCGTCGGGCGTCATCACGCCGAGGTGCGCCCACTGCGAGTGCGCCGAGCCGCTGGCGAAGGGCCACTTGCCGCTGACCACGTAGCCACCGTCGACGCGGCGGACGTCTTCCACCGGGTTCAGGACGGTGCACAGGCGCGCGTCCGGGTTCGTGCCCCAGACGTCCTGCTGGGCCTGTTCGGAGTAGGTGGAGGCGATCCAGGCCGCCGAGTTGATCAGCGCGTGGACCCAGCCCGCGGAGCCGTCGCCGCGGGCGACCTCCGCCGTCGTCTCGACGAGGGTGCGGACATCCGCCTCGAGCCCGCCGAACCGCTTCGGAACGCAGAGACGGTAAAGGTCCGCGGCCTGCAGCGCGTCGACAACCTCGGGGGACAGGGTCCGGTTGTCGTCGGCGAACTGCCCGCCTTGCCGCAGCACGTCCCGCAGTCCGGCGGCGCGCGCGACGAGCTCGTCGGACAGCCGGCGCGAGTCGGGAATGACGTCAGAATCGATACTTGTCGCCATCAGTACCTCTCAGGAGGGTGCCGCTCCTGCTATCCGAGCGACTTGAAAGTTCAATTGCAAACGTTAGCAGAAATATCCGCCGGATTTGCAAGTAAGATGGATGGAAACGATTGCAGTCGAACGCGTATCAGTCTTGCCCGATTGATCGCAGGCTTCGAACCGGCGGCCCTGGGAAGTGGTCAGGCGGAGACGCGGTGCAGGACCACGACCGGGATGACGCGAGTGGTCGTGCCGTGGTCGGGGAAGCCGGTGGTGCCGGCGGTGAGCCGGGCGAAGTTGTCCGCGAAGCGAGCGAACAGGGCGTCGCGTTCGGGGCCGGATTCGAGGGGTTCGGCGGTTGCCTCGAAGGTCTCGGCGCCGACTTCGACGGTGACGGCCGGGTTGGCCTTGACGTTGTGGAACCAGGCCGGGTTGGTGTCGGCGCCGCCGTTGGAGGCGATGACGACGATCCGGTCCCCGTCGGCCAGGTGGCTGAGCGGGGTGGTGCGCACCGTGCCGGTCTTGGCGCCCGTGGTCGTGATCAGCGCCATGTCCATGCCGGCGAACATGCCGCCGACCTTGCCGGCGTTGGCGCGGAACTCGTCGATGACGGTGGAGTTGAAGTCGGCGGCCGAAGTCATGACCGGTCCTTCCGGTTCGGGGGTTCTCGGGGCGCCGTGATCTTGGCACGCCGGCGTCCACATCGGACGATTCGCGTCCCGCGGTACCGGACACCGAGCGGCGTCACCGGGCACGGTGACGGGGCGCGGTCGGCGGCGGTCGACTTCCGAGCGGGTTCCTCTTGTGTCGGTTCCGCCCGGAGCAGCGCGGGTGAACTCCGGGTGGGTCTCCGAAGTCTGTGCCTGGAGGCCACGGTGAACACCTTGCCGCAATCCGGCGGGCGCACCGCTTCGGTGAGCGAGAGCTACACCGTGACCGTGTTCGCGAAGTCGGCTACGGCCTGTGCGCGGGTCACCCGGCACCACCGGGTCGGCGCTGATGTGGCGACGGTCCGCGACCGAGGTAAAACGACGTGCGAGGCCCCGTCCGCCGCCAAAGGCACCTGTCGGGCCCTCTTCGGCCTGGAATTTCGCAGCGGCCCCCAACAGCCCCGGCGAGGTTCGTGGCGGCCTGAGTTGACTAGCCCTCCGCAGCGTTTTACGGTTTCGGTAGCCAGAGTTTGCTTTCTGTAGCTCGGAAAGCCGTCCGTATCCGCAGTCAAGCGGGCCGGGAGGGCGCGCATGACGACCTACGAACCCCGAGACGTGCGACCAGGGATCGCGGCGCTGGCCGAGCGCCTGCGGGCGGCGTTGGGTCGCGATTCGGTCATCGACGATCACCAGCGGCTGCGCACCTACGAGTGCGACGGCCTCGCGCACTACAAGGTCACGCCCGCGCTCGCCGTGCTCGCGCGGGACACGGCCGCCGTCGTGGAGACTGTGCGCGCCTGCGCGGAGGGCGGCGTGCCGTTCGTCGCGCGCGGGTCCGGCACGGGCCTCTCCGGTGGCGCGCTGCCGCGCGCCGACGGGGTCCTCATCGTCACCTCGCGGATGCGGCACATCGTCGAGATCGATCGCGAGAACCAGCGTGCGGTGGTCGAGCCGGGGGTGATCAACCTGGACGTCTCCCGGGCCGCGAAGCCCGAGGGCTACTACTACGCGCCGGATCCCTCGAGCCAGCAGGTGTGCTCGATCGGCGGCAACGTCGCGGAGAACTCGGGTGGCGCGCACTGCCTGAAGTACGGGTTCACCACCAACCACGTCACCGGGATCACCTTCGTGACCGCCGACGGCGAAGCCGTGCGACTCGGTGGCAAGGCGCCCGACCCCACGGGGTACGACCTGCTCGGGGCCATCGTGGGTTCGGAAGGCACGCTCGGCATCGCCACCGAGGTGACGGTGCGGCTCACCCGGCTGCCGGAAGCGGTCCGCACGCTGCTCGCGGCCTTCCCGAGCACCGACGACGCCGGCGCGGCGGTTTCGGAGATCATCGGTGCCGGAGTCGTGCCCGCGGCGATCGAGATGATGGACGCGCTCGCGATCGAGGCGGCCGAAGCGGCCGTGCACTGTGACTACCCCCGTGGTGCGGGTGCGGTGCTGATCGTGGAGCTGGACGGACCGGCCGACGAGGTCGAGCGGCAGTTCGAGGAGGTCGAGCGGCACTGCCGCACGCACCGGGCCTTCGAGATCCGCATCGCCGAGGACGACGTGGAACGCGCGTTGTTCTGGAAGGGGCGCAAGTCGGCGTTCGCCGCCGTCGGGAGGATCAGTCCCGACTACATCGTCCAGGACGGTGTCATCCCACGCACGGCGTTGCCCGAGGTGCTGCACCGGATGACGGAGCTCTCGCGCAGCAGCGGCGTCCGGGTCGCCAACGTCTTCCACGCCGGGGACGGCAACTTGCACCCGCTGGTGCTCTTCGACGACGCGGTGCCCGGCGAAGCCGAGCGCGCCGAGGAGGTTTCGGGAGCGATCCTCGACCTCTGCATCGAGTACGGCGGATCGATCACCGGCGAGCACGGCGTCGGTTCGGACAAGGCGAAGTTCATGCCGCGGATGTTCACCGAGGCGGACCTCGACACGATGCAGCTGGTGCGCTGCGCGTTCGATCCGGCCGGACTGGCCAATCCCGGCAAGGTGTTCCCGACGCCGCGGCTGTGCGGCGAGGTGCCGGGCCGGCACAAGGGCGCGCATCCCTTGCAGGAAGCCGGAATCGCCGAGGTCTTCTGATGAGCGGGCCCGATCCGGCGGTGCTGGACGCGCTGTGTACGGCGACTGCGAAGCACGCCCGGCCCGCAGAGGCAGGCGACGAGGTCGACGGGATCGCACCGGCCTTCGTCGCGGCACCGGGCAGCACCGCGGAAGCGGCGGAGGTCATGCGGATCGCCGCCGGCAACCGCCTCGCCGTCGTCGCCCGAGGCTCGGGCACGAAACTCGGCTGGGGTCAACGGCCCGCGAAGGCCGACCTGGTCGTGGACACCGGCCGCATGGACCGCGTCGTCGAGCACCGCGCCGGCGACCTCGTCGTCCACGTGGACGCCGGCCTCCGCCTCTCGACGCTGCAGGAGCGCCTCGCCCCCGCGGGCCAGCGGCTCGGGCTCGATCCGGTGCTGCCGCCCGGTGCGGCCGGCTCCGGAACGGCAGGCGGGCTCATCGCGACCGCCGCGTCCGGCCCGCTGCGCTTCTCCCACGGCGCGGTGCGCGACCTGCTCATCGGCATCACGGTCGTCCGAGCCGACGGCGTGGTGGCGAAGGCCGGCGGAAAGGTCGTGAAGAACGTCGCGGGCTACGACCTCGGTAAGCTGTTCGCCGGCTCCTGGGGCACGCTCGGCCTGGTCACCGAGGCGGTGTTCCGGCTGCACCCGCGACCGGTGCTGGCCCGCTGGGTCGTGGTGCCGGTGGACTCGACAGGCGTCGCGTACGAGCGTCTGCGCCGGGTTCTGCACGCCCAGCTCGTGCCGAACGCGGTCGAACTCGACCGCCCGGCCGGCGCGACGGGGACGCTCGCGGTGCTCGTCGAGGGCTTCCCGCAGGGAGTCGCCGGCCGGGTCGGGAAGTTCCTCGAACTGCTCGGGGCCGGCGCCGAACCGCGCGACGCCGCGCCGGAGTGGTGGGGCCGAGCCCCCTGGCAGCGAGACGGCGTGGCCCTGCGCCTCACACACCAGATCACCGGCCTGCCGGCCCTGCTGAACACACTCGACGAGCAGGCGCGGCGCCACCGTCTGCCGATCTCGGCCCGTGGCTCGGCCGGCGTCGGTCTCCTGTACGCCGCGGTGCCGGGTGCCGCCGAGCCCGCCGTGATCGCCGAGCTGGTCCAGGTCTTGCGCGACCGGTCGGCCACCTGGGGTGGGGATGTCGTCGTGCTGGACGCTCCGCCTGCGGTGAAAGCGGCGCTCGACCCGTGGGGGCCGGTACGGGGGTTGAGCTTGATGCGTCGGGTGAAAGACCAGTTCGATCCGGAGCACCGGCTCGCTCCCGGGCGTTTCGCAGGAGGGATCTAGATGTCCGAACCTGCCTTCGATGACCACCACCCGCCGTCCGCGGCGCTCATCGGTGACTGCGTGCACTGCGGGTTCTGCCTGCCGACCTGCCCCACGTACACGTTGTGGGGCGAGGAGATGGACTCGCCCCGCGGGCGGATCTACCTGATGGAAATGGGCCTCGGCGGCGAGCCGATGACACCCGAGATGGTGCAACACTTCGACGCCTGCCTCGGCTGCATGGCCTGCGTGACCGCGTGCCCGTCCGGGGTGCAGTACGACAAGCTCATCCAAGCCACCCGCGCGCAGGTGGAGCGGCGTCACCACCGCCCCGCCCGCGACCGGCTGATCCGCCGCGCGATCTTCAGCGTCTTCCCCTACGCCAAGCGGCTGCACGCCCTGCGCGGCCCGTTGCGGGCCTACCAGGCCACCGCGCTCAGTCGCCGGTTGCGCCGCGGCGGCCTGCTGCGCAGGACATTCCCGGCGCTGGCGGCGCTGGAGTCGCTGGCACCGGAGCTCGAGCCGTTCGAGCAGGTTCCGGAGCGGTCTTCCGCCCAAGGTGCGAAGCGAGGCACCGTCGGCATGCTCCTGGGCTGCGTGCAGCGGGAGTTCTTCCCCGGCGTCAACGCGGCGACCGCCCGCGTGCTGACCGTGGAAGGCTTCGACGTGATCGCGCCCGCCGGGCAGGGGTGCTGCGGTGCGCTGAGTGTCCACAACGGACGGGAGGAAGAGGCGCAAGCATTCGCCCGCAAGCTGATCGACACGTTCGAGGCCGCCGGGGTCGATCAGGTCGTGGTCAACGCCGCCGGCTGTGGTTCGGCGATGAAGGAGTACGCGGACCTCCTCGCCGACGATCCCGCCTACGCCGAGCGCGCGAGAGGATTCGCCGACGGAGTCCGTGACATCACGGAATTCCTCGTGGAGCGGGGAACGGTGGCGACCCGCCACCCGCTGCCGGTCATGATCGCGTACCACGACGCCTGCCACCTCGGGCACGCGCAGGCGATCCGCACGCAGCCCCGCGCGCTCTTGCGGGACATCCCGGAGCTTCTGCTGCGGGAGATCGCCGAAGCCGAACTGTGCTGTGGTTCCGCGGGGATCTACAACATCCTTCAGCCCGAGGCCGCGGGGGAACTGGGCGATCGCAAGGCACGCAACGTTCTCGCCACCGGCGCACCCCTGCTGGTGACGGCCAACCCGGGCTGCCTGATGCAGCTGGCCGCGTCCGCCGAGCGGCTCGGCGCGCAGCTGAAGGTCGCCCACACCGTCGAGGTCCTCGACGCTTCGATCCGTGGCCTGGCAGCGGACGCTGTCGGGCGGTCCCGCTCCGGGGCGTAAGCCGGCAAATCCCCCGTTGTCGTCCTCAACGATGAGGTGACGCATGTACACGCAGATTCTCGATCCCGTTGCGGGTTCACTCGCTTGGTCGTCGCTCGTGGCGGCCATCCCGCTGATCGTGCTGTTCGTCCTGCTCGGCATCCTCCGCATGACGGCGTGGCTCGCGGCGCTGATCTCACTCGCGGTCGCGCTCGCGATCGCGATCTTCGTCTACCCGATGCCGGCCGGCCCGGCGTTCCTCGCGGCGGCAGAAGGTGCGGCGTTCGGGTTCTTCCCCATCCTGTGGATCGTCATCAACGCGATCTGGATCTACAACATGACTGTCCACACCGGACATTTCGACGTGCTGCGTCGCTCGTTCTCGCGGGTCAGTGACGACCAGCGGATCCAGGGTGTGATCGTCGCGTTTTCCTTCGGCGCGCTGCTCGAAGCGCTGGCCGGGTTCGGCACCCCGGTCGCCATCACCAGCGTCATGCTGATCGCGCTGGGCTTCCGGCCCTTGAAGGCCGCGGTGGTCGCACTCGTCGCCAACACCGCACCCGTCGCCTTCGGCGCTCTCGCCGTGCCGATCACCACGCTGGCCACCGTCACCGGCCTGCCGCTGCACGACCTGTCCGCAATGGTCGGACGCCAGACCCCGCTGCTGGGGTTCGTCGTCCCGCTCGCGCTCGTGTTCATCATCGACGGCACCCGCGGCGTCCGCCAGACCTGGCCGGTGGCGCTCGTCTGCGGCGTGGTCTTCGCGGTCGCGCAGTTCGCGATCTCGAACTACGTGAGCGCACCGCTCACCGACATCATCGCCTCGCTGCTGAGCGCCGGCGCGGTCGTCCTGTTCCTGCGGGTCTGGCAGCCGGTCGAGCGGTTCACCGAGACCGGCGCCCCCGAGGTCACCCGCACCGGCGCCGGCACGGACAGGTCCGCGGAGGCGAAGGCGACCTCGACGGCTACGATCGACCGGCAGGCTCCCCGGGCGGGCCGCGACGGTCCACCGCGCGGAGGCGGCGACGGTGACACCGAACCCGGCCGCCGCGACAGCGGCGCCGAGGTGTTCCGCGCCTACTCGCCCTACCTGATCATCATCGCGGTGTTCGGGCTCGCGCAGATCCCGGCGATCCAGCACGCGCTGACCAGCGTCACGCGCACCTTCGCCTGGCCCGGGCTGCACATCACATCCGCGAGCGGGAAGATGTCGACGCTGCCGATGTTCAAGTTCGACTGGCTCGCCGCGGCCGGCACACTGCTCATCATCGCCGGGCTGCTCACGATTCCCGTGATCCGCATCCGGCCCGTGACCGCGCTACGCACCTACTTCGCCACGTATCGCCAGCTCGCTCCCGCGATCGTGACCGTGATGGCCGTGCTCGCACTCGCCTACGTCATGAACGCGAGCGGGCAGACCACGACGCTCGGCACGTGGATGGCCGGCGCCGGCGGGATCTTCGCGCTCATTTCGCCGATCCTGGGTTGGCTGGGCGTCGCCGTGACCGGCTCCGACACGTCGTCGAACTCGCTGTTCGGCGCGCTGCAGGTGGTCGCCGCGCAGAAGGCCGAGCTGAGCGCCACCCTCCTCGCCGCCGCGAACTCCTCCGGCGGGGTGCTCGGCAAGATGATCAGCCCGCAGAACCTCGCCATCGCCGCGGCGGCCGTGGGCATGTCCGGACGGGAGGGCGACCTCTTCCGCAAAGTGTTCCTCTGGAGCGTGGTCTTCCTCGCGGTGATGTGCGTGCTCGTCTACCTGCAGTCCAGCCCTGTGCTCTCGTGGATGGTGCCCTGAACGCGGATGGCGTCGGGTGTGGCCGACCGGTCTTGTCACTGTCGCGCCCGACATGACCGGTGTGGCATTCGTAGGTGGTAAGGCACTGGGCGTTGCGGGGCGGCCTGCGCGGCGCGCTCGTTCCCCTTTTTGTAGTGACGGATGTCCCGCATCAGTCCGTCGATCAGCTCGTCGAACTTCGCATCGTCCGGCCGAAGCCGTTCGAACTGCTTCAGCTCGTCGCCGTTCCAGAGGTACTTCCGCTCCGCCGGGTGCATGAACTGCTCCTCGGCGACCGAGTGGCGAATGAGCTCGCGGAGCGCCGGACGAGAAATCGGTTCACCTTCGCGTGAGGGGGGTCGAAATCGGGCCGGAACAGGTGTAGGCAGGAGTCGCGGTGGGTCGTGGAGGTGTCGGATGGACACTGGTGGGCTGCCGGGGCGGGGTTCGTCCGCGCAGGTGGCCGTGCTGAGCGAGACCGGGCGCACGCGGGTAAGCCGGGTGTTCCTCGGGAAGCGGACTGTGGTGTGCAAACAGCCGCTGGGCCCGGACGCACCCGAGCGGCTGCGGCACGAGCGGGCGATGCTGGAGCGGCTTCGCGGGGTTCCGAATGTCGCCCAGCTGCTGGACGCGCCGCGCTATGCGGGGTCGATCGTGCTGGCGGACGCCGGCGGCCGAAGCCTGGCCGGACGGGCGGAGCCACTTCCCGTCGACGTCCTGCTCGGGGTCGGGCTCGGGGTGGCCCGAGCCGTGGCGGCCATGCACCGGCGCGGGGTGCTGCACCGCGACATCACCCCCGCGAACATCGTGCTTTCCCCCGAGGGCACCCCGTGCCTGCTCGACTTCGCGCTCGCCGCCTCCCTCACCGACCCCGGCCCACCCTTCCCCGGCCACAGCGACATCGTCGGGACACTGGCCTACCTCGCGCCCGAGCAAACCGGGCGGACCGGCCGTCCGCTGGATCAACGCAGCGACCTCTACGCGCTGGGTGCCACGCTCTACGAACTGGCAACAGGCGCGCCGCCGTTCGGCTCCGACAACCCGCTGCGACTGGTCCACGACCACCTGGCCCGGGTACCTGCGCCCCCGGCCGAGGTGAACCCGGCCCTCCCCGCCCCGCTGTCCGAGATCATCGCGCACCTCCTGGAAAAGGAACCCGACCACCGCTACCAGACCGCGGAGGGTGTGGCGCACGACCTGGAACGGTTGCGTGACGCCCGGACCGGGCGCGCGTCGGAACCGATCCCGATCGGGCACCACGACTTCCCGCGCCGGCCCTTCGCCCCGGCACGGCTGGTGGGGCGCGACATCGAGGTGGCCGCGTTGCGGGCGGCGTTCGAGGACGCGCTGACGGGCCGGTGCCGGGGAGTGCTGATCGGCGGTGCGGCCGGAGTCGGTAAAACGGCCCTGGCCCACGAGCTACGGCCGGCGGTCACCAGCCGGGGCGGCTGGTTCCTGGCCGGCAAGTTCGACCAGTACCGGCGCGACCTGGAATTCGACGGGGTGTTCCAGGCGTTCCGCTCGCTCGGCAGGTTGCTCCTGGCCCAGCCGGAGAGCGAGCTGGCCCAGCTCCGGCTACGGATCACCGACGCAGTCGGCCCGAACGCGGGCCTGCTCACCGCCGTCGTGCCGGAGTTCGCCGCCCTGCTGGCCGTGCCGCCCGATCCCGGCGATCTCCTCACCGCACGAGTGCGCGCGCAACACAACAGTGTTCGCATCCTGCGCGCGGTCGCCTCCCCGGACCGGCCGCTGGTGCTGTTCCTCGACGACCTGCAATGGGCCGGCCCCGGCCCGCTCGGCTTCGTCGACCTGTTGCTCGACACCGACCCGATCCCCGGCCTGCTGGTGGTGGGCGTGCACCGGGACAACGAGGGGGAAACGGCACAGCCACCGACGCTGTCGCGGTCACGCGACCGGGCCGGCGTGCGTTACGTGCAGCTGGAGAACCTGCCCACCCCCAGCCTGATCGCCCTGGTCGCCGACATGCTGCACGCCGAAGCAGCCGCCGCGACCGGCCTGGTCGGGGTGATTGCACCGCACACCCGCGGCAACCCCTACGAAACCGTGCAGCTGCTCACCGCGCTGGCTCACCACGGCGTCCTCACCGCGACCTCCGCGGGCTGGCAGTGGGACCCCGCGGTAGTGCGCGCCCGCCTGGGCCCGGCGGAGGGCGGCGACCTGCTGACGTCGCGGATCCGGGCCCTGCCGCCGCCGTCGCGGCAGCTGGTGGAGGCGATGGCCTGCGTGGGTGGGCAGGTCGAGACCGAGGTGCTGCAGACCGCCACCGGCGAAGCGGCCGACGTGGTGGCACAGCGCCTGACTCCGCCCGCCGACGAGGGCCTGCTCGTCCTGGAGCGCGACGCCGTGCGGTTCCGCCACGACCGCATCCGCGAGGCCATCCTGCGCGGGCTCAGTCCCCAGCGGCGAAGCGCCTTGCAACTGGCCATGGCACGACGGCTGGCCCGAGCACCTGACCTGTTCGCGGTCGCCGCCGAGCAGTACCTGGCGGTGCTCGACGCGGTCGAAGACCTCACCGAGCGGCGAGAGGTGACCGAGCTGCTGCAGCGCGCGGCCGGCCAGGCCGCGCTGATCGGCGATCACGCGCTGGTGAACGCGCTCCTGGTGGCCGCGTTGCAGGTGGTCGACCCCGCGCAGACCGCGGTGGCGCTCGAGCTGCGCAGGACCCGGCAGGCGGCGCTGTTCAGCTTGGGCCGCCTGGGAGAGGCCGACGACGAGTACCGGGAGATCGAACGGCTCTGCCCGAGCACACCGGACCGCACGAGCGCGATCGCGATCCACGTGCGCAGCCTCAGCTACCAGGGCCGGTTCGGGGAGGCGATCAGCCTCAGCCTGCAGTCGCTGCGGGAGTGCGGGCTCGACGTCCCGTCGGCGGAGCGGCTCCCCGCCGAAATCGACCGGGGGTTCGCGCTCCTCCACCACTGGCTGGAGCACAGCGACCCCGCCGACGACCTGGCCCGGCCGGATCTCACCGACTCCGTGCTCCTGGACGCGACCGACGTGCTCGACGCGGCGTTCCTGGCGGCCTACTTCGCCGCCGATTTCGCCTCGGTCGCGTGGATCGGGCTGGAAGGCTTGCGGATCTGGATCGACCACGGCCCCGGCCCCACCTTGCTCGGGCCCGCCGGCGCCGCCGCCTACTGCGCCGTGGCGCAGCGCGGCGACTACGTCGGGGGATACCGAGCGGCACAGCGGCTCCTGGCGTGGGCCGAGGCCCGCGGCGCCGAGCCCGGCATGTCGCGGGCGCGCCACCGGTCCGCCCTCTTCAGCTGCTGGCTGGAGCCGATCGAGAACGGAGTCCACGAAGCTCAGCGGGCCCGGGACGGGTTGATCGCCGAGGGCGACCTGACGAACGCCGGCTACACCTTCCTCTTGACAGTGCGGTCCCTGGCGGACTGCGCCCCGTCGCTGGAAAGCCTCCTCGCCGAAGTCGACAGTGGACTGAACTTCGTGCACCGGACCGGCAACGAGCAGACCGGACAGGTGCTCGAGACCTACCGCTGGCTGGCCGACGTGCTCCGCGGCGACAGCCCTGCCGACCCGATCACCCTCGACCGGTTCACCGACAACCCGCTCGCGCTTCTCCACGCGCATCTCGCTCGCGCGATCGCCGCCGCCGTCTCGGGGGATCTGGACAGTCTGATCCGGGAGAGCGCGGCGGGAATGCGGCTGCTCCCGGTTGCCGCCGGCTTCTACCCCACCGCCGTGGTCCGCTCGCTGCACGGGCTGGCCCTCGCCGAGCGCGCCCGCGCGGCCGACGGCGACGAACGCTGCGCGCTGCTGTCCGAACTGGACGAGGTGACGGGCTGGCTGGCCGCCCGGGCCGCGGACGCCCCGGACAATTTCCTGCACCTGCTGCGGTGGATGGAGGCCGAGCGGGCCTGGGCGGCGGGTAATGTGCAGGCCGCCGAGCTGGCGTTCGACGCGGCCCGCAGCGAGGTCTCCCGCCGCGCCAGGCCCTGGCACCGTGCGTTGATCACCGAGCGCGCCGCGCGCTTCCACCTGGCCCGCGGTCTGGACCACGCCGGTCGCGAACTGCTCGCCCAGGCCCATCGGCACTACGCCGCCTGGGGCGCGAGCGCCAAGGTCACCCAACTCGACTGGGCCTACCCCACGCTGCGACGACACTTCGAGGCCAGCCTCGGGCCGGCCCTGAACCAGCCCGGCGAGCTGCTGAATCAACCCGGCGCAGTCACCACGGGCACCCTCGACCTGCTCGGCATTCTCTCCGCGTCCCAGGCACTGAGTTCCGAGACCAGCATCGAGCGCCTGCACGCGCGCGTCGTCGAGGTGCTCAGCGCGATGACCGGGGCCACCGACGTCCGCCTGCTGCTGTGGAGCGACGACCAGCAGAACTGGCTGCTGCCCGAAACCACGGGCACCCCCGGTCACGACCGCGCGGTGCCGATGTCGGTGCTGCGTTACCTCCGCCGGACCGAGACACCACTGGTCGTCGATGACGTCACCCACGATGAACGCTTCGCCCACGACCCGTGCTTCACCGACCTCTCCGGCTGCTCGCTGCTCGCCGTACCCATCCTCAGCCGCGCCGTCCTGCGAGCCGCGCTGCTGCTGGAAAACCGCCTGATCCGCGGCGCGTTCACCGCCGACCGGCTCGACGCCGTCAAACTCATCGCCGGCCAACTCGCCGTTTCCCTCGACAACGCCCAGCTCTACACCCAGCTCACCGCCTCCCGAGCCCGCATCGTCACCGCCGCCGACCAAGCACGCCAACGCATCGAACGCGACCTGCACGACGGCGCCCAGCAACGCCTGGTCACCCTCACCCTCCGCCTGCGCGCGATCCAAGCCGAGATGCCACCGGACACCGGCCACCTCGCCATCGAACTCGACAACCTCGCCGGCGAAACCATCGGCGTGCTGGACGAGCTACGCGAAATCGCCCACGGCCTCCACCCCGGCATCCGGGCCACCGGCGGAATCGCACCGGCCGTCCGCGCTCTCGCCCGCCGCTCGCCGATCCCGGTCGAGCTCGACCTCCACCCGCTGCCACCTCTGCCCGAGCCCATCGAAGTCAGCGCCTACTTCATCATCGCCGAAGCCCTGACCAACGCGGCCAAACACGCACGCGCGTCCTCGGTCGCCGTCACCATCGATCCCGACCCCGCCACCGGCGTCCTGCGCATCACGGTCCGCGACGACGGCGTCGGTGGCGCCGACCTCACCCGGGGCACCGGGCTGCTCGGCCTCAAAGACCGCGCCGAGGCCATCGGCGGCCAGCTCCACCTCGAAAGCCCACCCGGCGCGGGCACCGCCCTGCACGTGACCCTTCCCCTTGCGGGACCGGAGCAGAGATCACCCCGGCCAACCAAGGCACCGTCGTCACCATGACCGGAGCTGACCTGCGGCGGGCGCGGGACCATCCGTGAACCAGCACGTCCGCGACAGCTGCGAAATCAGCCCTACCGGACAAACCGAAGTGGGCCTCTTGGTGAACACCTGATCATGGCTTCAGGCAAGGTTCGCGATCCGATCCGTCCTTCTTCACGAACCGGCCAGACGCCTTCGAGAGCGTCGGCCCATGAGAATCTTCCCCACCAGGTCCGCTGCGGCGCACCCGAGCTCGCGCCACGGCAATCGCACGCGTCTCGCTGTCATCGCGTGCGCGTCCCTCGCCGTGGCCGGCATCGCCTCCACCGCTGTCGCCGCGACCCTGGCCGACCCGGCTCCGATCGAGGTCCAGGCCGGCCCGGCGGCGCAGTCCCCGAAGGACAACGTCAAGACCCCGGGCGCCGACCACCGCGACGCTTCGCTGGTGGCTGCCTTCGAGCAGGTCGACCAGAACACCGTCTGGACCAAGTCCGGCTCCATCCCGCAGACCTGGCAGCCTGCCGGCGTCGACTACGAGCAAGAGGGCTTCAAGTACTACAACGGCCGTTACTACATCTCGGTCTACGACCACACCGCCAACGACGGCCACCTCGTCATCCTCGGCAAGAACGGCACCCTCATCAAGGACATCGCGTTCGTCGACGGCGCCCGCACCCACGCCGGCGGTTTCGAGGTCTACGGCGACTACGCGTATGTCCCG
This sequence comes from Amycolatopsis sp. NPDC047767, assembly GCF_040704195.1. Lineage (NCBI taxonomy): Bacteria > Bacillati > Actinomycetota > Actinomycetes > Pseudonocardiales > Pseudonocardiaceae > Amycolatopsis > Amycolatopsis sp. NPDC047767. Next base: position 11,456 of record NZ_JBEYSJ010000035.1, on the reverse strand, counting down.
CTCGCGGTCGACTCGCCGCACAGCTCGGCCGACATCCTGCGGATCAACATCAAGACCTACCAGGTCACGACCCTCTTCACGGTCGACTACGACCACGTCGGCGGCGTCGTCTACGACCCGGTGAAGAAGACCCTGGTGGGCCAGAGCTGGGACTCGCGGACCTTCTACGAGTGGACCCTGAAGGGGAAGCTCGTCGGCACCTGGAAGAACCCCTCGGACTACGTCGGCTACCAGGACTGCCAGTACGTGCCGTACGAGAAGATGCTCTGCTCCGGTGCCGCTGAAGGCATCCAGTCCCACGGCGGGTTCGACCTGATCGACCTCGAGGACCCCGACCACGCGATTCTCAACGGCTACCCGACGAAGATCGGCGGCGGCAACGCCAACGAAATCCTCGCCACGCCCACCCCGGACGGTGTCGTGTTGACGCAGTACGCCGCGGGCGATTCGATCGACACCTACACCACCACGGTCCACGAGGCAGGCTAGACCGTGTGCTGCACGGAGGTGGTTGTCGCGTGGCGGATCACCGCCGAGCGGCAGACGATGGCCAACGTGCCGTAACGAGTGGCAGGCTTGGGATGGGTGAGCCCGCGGTCAAGTCCCCGATGGCGAAAATCCCGTACCTCATGGACAGGTCCGCGGTCTCTGTCCACATTGGCTCGTTCATGCGCCCGCCCATCGCTGTCCCCGCCCAGCGATTGCCGGACGCCGCGATGGGGTAGGCGGCGAGCCCGGATGACGACGAATCATCCGGCCTGCGTATAACGGCTTGTACTGAGACGAAAACCGAGACGGCGGGGTCTCTCCACCCGGAGAAGCCCCGCCGTCTCGCTGGTCGAACCAATTGCCTGAGTCGGGATGACAGGATTTGAACCTGCGACCCTCCGCTCCCAAAGCGGATGCGCTACCAAGCTGCGCCACATCCCGATGCCCGCCACCCGCCGGAACGTGGTCCGGAGGGGGTGTGCGGCACCAGCCTAGCCCTCACGCTAAGCTGGGCCAGCCTCCGGGTCCACTGGGTCCCCGAGGGGCGCTGCGGGTGTAGCTCAATGGTAGAGCCCTAGTCTTCCAAACTAGCTACGCGGGTTCGATTCCCGTCACCCGCTCCATATCCGTTCACCTGCGAAGACGAGGCCGCGTCGGCCTCGAGGCGGGTCGCGATCACGTCCAGGAGCAGGTCGGTGTCCACCGGCTTGGTGATGTAGTCGTCGGCGCCCGAGGCGAGGGTGCGTTCGCGGTCCTCGGCGGTGGCCTTGGCTGTGACGGCAATCACGGGCAGGTCCTCGTGCGCAGCCTCGGCACGGATGGCCGCGATGGTGGCGTTGCCGTCGAGCTCGGGCATCATCACATCCATCAGCACCAACGCGGTGTCCTCGTGGCGTTCCAGGGCGCGGATGCCCGCGACGCCCGTGTCGGCGTAGATCACCTCGAGGCCGGCCTGTTCGAGCACCGCGGCGAGGGCGAAGACGTTGCGCAGGTCGTCGTCGACGATGAGGACCTTCTCGCCGTTGAAGCGCTTCGGGGCGCTGTCCGGTTCGGTCACGGTGATCGTGCTCGGCAGGACCGGAAGCTTCGGCTTGGGCCGCACCGGGACGGCGGGCGCGATGAGGTTCGCGGCGCCCACGGGCAGGTACAGCGTGAACGTGCTGCCCTTGCCTGGTTCGCTGCGCACCCGCAGTTCGCCGCCGATGAGTTCCGTGAGCTGCTGGCTGATCGAGAGCCCGAGGCCGGTGCCGCCGTACTTGCGGCTGGTGGTGCCGTCGGCCTGGCGGAACGCGTCGAAGATGATCGCCAGCTTCTCCTCGGGGATGCCGATGCCGGTGTCCTCCACGGCGAACGCGATGATCCCCGCCGCCGACTGCAGCGCCTCCTGCTCGACCTCCTCGGCCGACGCCATGCGGATGTGCAGCCGCACGCCGCCCTCGTCGGTGAACTTGGCGGCGTTGGACAGCAAGTTGCGCAGCACCTGCTGCAACCGGTGTTCGTCGGTGTGCACGCTGCCGGGCACGGGCGGATCGATGCGGACCGCGAACTCCAGCCCCTTGTCCGCGGTGAGCGGGCGGCACAGGGACTCGACGTAGTTCACGAGCTCCGGCAGCGTCACGTCCGACATCTGCAGGTCCATGCGCCCGGCCTCGACCTTCGCGAGGTCGAGGATGTCGTTGATCAGCTGCTGCAGGTCGCTGCCCGCCGCGTAGATCGTGCGGGCGAACTGGATCTGCTTCTCCGTGAGGTTGCCCTCCGGGTTCTCCGACAGCAGCTTCGCGAGGATCAGCGCGCTGTTGAGCGGAGTTCGCAGCTCGTGCGACATGTTCGCCATAAACTCGGTCTTGTACTGCGACGCCACGGTGAGCTGCCCGGCGCGCTCCTCCAGCTCCTGGCGCGCCTGCTCGATCTCGATGTTCTTGACCTCGATGTCGCGGTTCTGCTGGGCCAGCAGCGCCGCCTTCTCGGCCAACTCCGTGTTGGAGCGCCGCAGCTCGCCCTGCTGCGCCTGCAGCTGCTCCGACCGCGCGCGCAGCTCCTGGGCCAGCCGCTGCGATTCGGTCAGCAGCGCCTCGGTGCGCGAGTTCGACAGGATCGTGTTCACGTTGACGCCGATGGTGTGGCGCAGCTGCTCCAGCAGATCCAGGTGCACGGCGGAGAACTCGTTGACCGACGCCAGTTCCAGCACACCGAGCACCTCGCCCTGGAACAGCACGGGCAGCACGATCACGTTCACCGGCGGTGCCGAGCCGAGGCCCGAGGACACCAGCGCGTACTCCGGCGGTGCCTCGCGCACGAGGATCGTCTGCCGGTCGACGGCGGCCTGCCCGATCAGCGACTCGCCGAGCGTGAACCGCAGCCCGGCGCGCGACTGCGCGAGCCCGTAGGCGGCGATGCAGTCGAGCACCTTGCGGCCGGGGTCGCTGCCGTCGTCGTGGGCCAGGAAGAACGCGCCCTGCTGCGCGCTCACCAGCGGCGCCAGCTCCGACAGGATGAGCGTGGCCACGGACGCGAGGTCGCGGTGGCCCTGCATCCGCCCGCCGAGGCGCGCGAGGTTGGTCTTCAGCCAGTCCTGCTCGCGGTTCGCCGACGTCGTCGACTTCAGGTTCGCGATCATCTGGTTGATGTTGTCCTTGAGGTCCGCCAGCTCACCGGACGCGTCCACGGTGATGTGGCGGGTCAGGTCGCCCGCGGTCACGGCCGTGGCGACCTGGCCGATGGCGCGCACCTGGGTGGTGAGGTTGCCGGCCAGCTGGTTCACGCTCTCGGTGAGCCGCTTCCACGTGCCGGACACGCCCTCGACCTCGGCCTGACCACCGAGCTTGCCCTCGGTGCCGACTTCGCGCGCGACACGCGTGACCTCCGACGCGAACGCGGAGAGCTGGTCGACCATCGTGTTCATCGTGGTCTTGAGCTCCAGGATCTCGCCGCGCGCGTCGACGTCGATCTTGCGCGAGAGGTCCCCTCGCGCGACCGCCGTGGTCACCTGCGAGATGTTGCGCACCTGGCTGGTCAGGTTGTGCGCCATGAAGTTGACGTTCTCGGTGAGGTCCTTCCACGTGCCGGCCACGCCGGGCACGCGCGCCTGGCCGCCGAGGATACCTTCCGTGCCGACCTCGCGCGCCACGCGCGTGACCTCGTCGGCGAACGCGCGCAGCGTCTCGACCATGCTGTTCAGCGTGGCCGCGAGCGCCGCGACCTCACCGGCGGCGTCGATGGAGATCTTCTTCGACAGGTCGCCGTTGGCCACCGCGCTCGCCATGGTCGCGATGCTGCGGACCTGCTCGGTGAGGTTGTCGGCCATGCCGTTGACGTTGTCGGTGAGGTCCTTCCACGTGCCGGCCACGCCGGGCACGCGCGCCTGGCCGCCGAGCTTGCCCTCGGTGCCGACCTCGCGGGACACCCGCGTGACCTCGTCGGCGAACGCGGAAAGCTGGTCCACCATCGTGTTCAGCGTGTTCTTGAGCTCCAGGATCTCGCCGCGCGCGTCGACGCTGATCTTCTGCGTCAGGTCGCCCTTCGCGACCGCGGAGGTGACCTGCGAGATGTTCCGCACCTGGTCGGTGAGGTTGTTGGCCATGAAGTTGACGTTGTCGGTGAGGTCCTTCCACGTGCCGGCCACGCCGGGCACGGTCGCCTGACCGCCGAGCTTCCCCTCGGTGCCGACCTCGCGCGCGACTCGCGTGACCTCGTCGGCGAACGCGGAAAGCTGGTCCACCATCGTGTTCAGCGTGGTCTTCAGCTCGAGGATCTCGCCGCGGGCGTCCACCGCGATCTTCTTGGTCAGGTCGCCGCGCGCCACGGCCGTGGCCACCTGCGCGATGTTGCGGACCTGCGCGGTGAGGTTGTTGGCCATGAAGTTCACGGACCCGGTCAGGTCGCGCCAGATGCCGGCGACGCCGGGGACCTGTGCCTGGCCGCCCAGCATGCCTTCCGTGCCGACTTCGCGCGCCACGCGCGTGACCTCGTCGGCGAAGGCGGAGAGCTGGTCGACCATCGTGTTCATCGTCGTCTTGAGCTCGAGGATCTCGCCGCGCGCGTCGACGGTGATCTTCTGCGTCAGGTCGCCCTTCGCCACGGCGGTGGTCACGTGGGAGATGTTGCGGACCTGGTCGGTGAGGTTGTCGGCCATCTGGTTGACCGAGTCGGTGAGGTTGCGCCAGGTGCCGGCCGCGCCCGGCACCTCGGCCTGGCCGCCGAGCCGGCCGTCGCTGCCGACCTCGCGGGCGACGCGGGTGACCTCGTCGGCGAAGGCGGAGAGCTGGTCGACCATCGTGTTGAGCGTGGTCTTGAGCTGCAGGATCTCGCCGCGGGCGTCGACGTCGATCTTCTTGGTCAGGTCGCCCGCCGCGACCGCCGTGGCGACCTGCGAGATGTTGCGGACCTGGTCGGTGAGGTTGTCGGCCATCAGGTTCACCGAGTCGGTGAGGTCGCGCCAGGTGCCGGCGACGCCGGGCACCCGGGCCTGGCCGCCGAGCCGGCCCTCGCTGCCGACCTCGCGCGAGACGCGCGTGACCTCGTCGGCGAAGGCCGAGAGCTGGTCGACCATGGTGTTGATGGTGGTCTTGAGCTCGAGGATCTCGCCGCGGGCGTCGACGTCGATCTTCTTGGTCAGGTCGCCGCGCGCCACGGCGGTGGTGACCTGGGCGATGTTGCGGACCTGCTCGGTGAGGTTGTCGGCGAGGAAGTTCACGGAGTCGGTGAGGTCGCGCCAGGTGCCGGCCACGCCGGGGACCTCGGCCTGACCGCCCAGGCGGCCCTCGCCGGCGATCTCGCGCGAGAGGCGGATCACTTCGGCGGCGAAGCGCGAAAGCTGGGCGAGCAGGCCGTTCACGGTCTTCGCGAGGTCGGCGTACTGACCCTGCAGCGGCTTGCCGTCCAGCTGCAGCGCCATCGGCTGCGACAGGTCGCCCTCGGCCACGGCGCCGAGCACCCGGTCGAGCTCCACCACGGGCTTGCTGACGTCCTCGATGAGCCCGTTGACGGTCTCGACGGCGGTGGTCCAACCACCGGGGCCGATCTCCGCGCGCACGCGCTCGGTGAGCCGGCCCTCCTGCCCGACGGCGCCGCGCACACGCATGAGTTCCGTCACGAGCCGCTGGTTGCGCTCGGCGATGTCGTTGAACGCGCCCGCGAGCTGAGCTGCGATCCCGTCGCCGCTCGCCACGAGCCGACGGCGGAAGTTGCCTTCGCCGAGGTCACGGACGGCGGCCAGGAGCCGCTCCAGCGCGGCCGCCTCACCGGCGGGGATGCCCGTGCCACCGGTGATCTCGTCCCGCTCGGAACCGGTTGTCATCTGTGCCGACCCTCTCCACCACGCGTGTGCCAGCCATGGTCGTCGACCCAGCGTGCCACGGTTCGCCCTACACTTCGAGCCAGTCCGCCCGCTCACGCTGTGCCAACCTTGTACTGACGACAAGTCGGTCGACCCGGAGGCAGGAGGTTCGTGCATGGTGTCACGGCCCGCTCCGGCGTCGGCCCTGCCACCCGGCGCCGAGCTGCCCGAGTACGGGGGGTTCTGGCGTTCGGTGCTCGAAGACGTGCGGGACCCCGTGTTCGTCCAGGACCCGGCCGGCGCTGTGCGCTGGGCCAACGCGGCCGCGCGCACGCTGGCCGCCGAAGGCCCGCCCGTGCTCGACACCGTGACGGAGACCACCGGCCGCATCGACCTCGGTGAGGTCCGCCGCGCCGCGCACGTGCGTGCGCTGCCCGAGGGCTGGCGCGTGTGGACCGTGGTCGACGACAGTCCTCGCCGTCCTGAGGAGTTCCTCGCGGAAGCCGGTCCGAAACTCGCGGCGGCCCGCGGCCGCCACGGCACGGCGCGCGTGATCGCCGAGCTGGCCGCGTCGGCGCTGGGCGACTGCGTGTTCGTGCTGCTGCCGACCACCCGCGGCCGCTGGGAGTGGTGGAGCTGCGAGGACCACGGCGCGCCCGGCCACGGCCGCATCCGGCGGGTGCCGGCGCAGCACGCGCCGGCCGTGGCCGAGACCTTCGCGGCCGTCGGCCCGCCCGAGGTGCGCGTGGTGCCGGCCGCGGAGGTGGCGACGATGCCCGCCGCGGTGGCCGAGCGGTTCTCCGGCCACGCCGAGGTTTCGGTGGTGTCGCTGGGCGTCGACGAGGGCGGCGTCACGGGCGCGGTGCTGATCGGGCGGCGCTCGGAACCGGCGTTCGGCGCCGGGCAGCCGCGGGCGATCGAGGCGTTCGCCACGGCCGCGGGCACGGCGCTGGCCAACGCGCAGCGCTACGCGCGTCAGGAAGAAGCGACGCGCGGCCTGGAGACCACGCTGAAGCCGACCCCGCCGGCCGAGGTCGAGGGCGCCACCTTCGAGCTCTGGTACGAGCCGGCCGGCGGCGTTCTCGGGGTGGGCGGAGACTTCTACGACGTGCTCGCCCGCGACGACGGCAGCGCGTTCGTGGTGGTCGGCGACATCTGCGGCAAGGGCGCCGAGGCGGCCGCGCTCACCGGCCGCGTGCGGCATTCGCTGGCCGCGCTGCAGCTCGTGGAACGAGACGGGCGCACGATGCTGCGCCTGCTCAACGAACTGCTCATCGCCGGCGGCTCCAACCGCTTCGCGACGCTCGTGCTCGGCTCGGTGGTGCCGGCGGAGTCGGGGCTCGACGTCACGCTCGCCTCGGGCGGGCATCCGGCGCCGCTCGTGCTGCGCCGCGACGGCGGGGTCGAGGAGGTGAGCGTGCCGGGCACGCTCGTCGGGATCTCGCCGCAGGCCCGCTTCGCCGAGGCGACGGTGCACCTCGACGAGGGCGACGTCTGCCTGCTCTACACCGACGGCGTCACGGAAGCGCGCAACCGCACGGAATCGGCCGAGCTGTTCGGCGACGAGCGGTTCCACAGCGTCCTCGCCGACTGCGTCGGACTCCCGGCGCACCGGGTCGTCGCGCGGCTGCGCGAGGCCGTGCGCGCGTGGCTGGGCAACTCCGGCCACGACGACATCGCCGTGCTCGCGATCGAAGCCGCGACACGCGCGGATTGAGCGGTCCGCCACGCGGGTAGCCGGGGACCAGTCACTTGGACCCGGATGGAGGGAAACCCGATGGGGAACGCACTTCAGGGCCGCAAGGTGGCCATCCTGGCCGCCGACGGCGTCGAGCAGGTGGAGCTGGAACAGCCGCGCAAGGCGGTCACCGCCGAAGGCGCGACGGCGGACCTGGTCTCGCTCGCCGACGGCGAGATCCAGGCCATGAACGGCGACATCGACAAGGGCGCCACGTTCCCGGTCGACCGGCTCGTCGCCGACGTCTCCGCGGACGACTACGACGCCCTCCTGCTGCCCGGCGGCACGATGAACCCCGACAACCTGCGCCGCGACCCGGCGGCCGTGCGATTCGCGGGCGACTTCGTGCGCGCGGGCAAACCCGTCGGCGTGATCTGCCACGGACCGTGGACGCTCGTGGAGGCCGACGTTCTCCGCGGTCGCACGCTGACGTCGTTTCCCAGCGTGCGCACGGACATCCGCAACGCGGGCGGCACTGTCGTCGACGAAGAAGTGGTGGTGGACAACGGTCTCGTGTCCAGCCGGAACCCGGACGACCTGCCGGCCTTCTGCGCGAAGGTGATCGAGGAGTTCGCCGAGGGGCGCCACCCGGTCGGCTGAGGCTTGTCATCGACACGCGCAAAGCAGTGGCGCTCTTCCGGTCCGCGGGGGACCCTTGATGGGTCCGAGCCGTGCGATCCGGGAGGAGGTGACGCGATGACAGTGCATTCGAGGCGATACGGCCGGTGGTGCCGGGAGCACTTCGACACGCCCGCCCCTGCCGGGGACAAGGCCGTGAAGGAGGTTCAGGTTCCTCAGCCGGAACCTCCGGGGCCACCCGCGCCTCCGGCGCCGCGGAAGCCGAAGGGCTGAATTCCGCGCCGTCCGGGGGCAGGCGGGCAACCTGGGTGAGAGCCGGACGTCTGCCGATCATGAAATCCACCCGGTGCGCCGCCGTCGTCGCGGCCGCACTCGCCGTGCTGGCCCTCGTCCCTGCCTCCGCCACCGCCGCTCCTGCCGTTCCCGCCGGCTTCGCGCCCGCGTCCACGAGCTGGACCGGGCCGGAGCACGGCTTCGTGCTCGGCTACACCGACTGCGGCGAGCCGGGCTGGTGCCCGGTCCTGCTCGCCACGACCGACGGCGGCGCGCACTGGCGGCGGCTCGGCGCGCCGCCGATGTCGTTGCCGGACAACCACAACCACGTCCGGCTCGTCGCCGCGAGCACTGAGCATCTGTACGTCACCGACGGTTCCCGCATCCTCGCCACCCGCGACGGCGGCCGTCACTGGTTCACCGTCCTGGTCGCCGGCGGCGGGCAGCGGTACGTGTCGGCGCTGGCCGAGACGGGCGGGCGGATTTTCGCCGTGGTCACGAGCAATTCGTACGGCAACACCACGTCCGTGTACTCGGGCCCGGCGGGCGGGCCGGTGCTGGCGCCGCTGCCGGGGTTCGAGGTCACGGGCGGGATCACCTACGGCGATGTGGCCACCGCGGGCGGGGTGCAGATCGCGCTGGGCGCCGACTACCGCACCGAGGAGTACTGGACTTCGCGGGACGGTGTCGTGTTCACGCCCGCTTCGCCGCCGTGCCCGTCGGGGACCACGGCGTCGCTGGGCGGGGTGCGGGCTGGGCAGGTGATCGCGTTGTGCAGCAGCAGCCCGGGTTCACCGCAGCCGGGTTCGTCGGAGCGGCGGATGTGGCGCGCGCCGAGGCTGGGCGGCACGTTCAGCGGCACGGCCTACGCGCCGGCCGTCGGCATCACGCAGGGCTTCGGCGCGGCGACCGCCGACACCGCGACCGTCGCGGCCGAGGGCGGCGGCGACGGCTTCCTCCACCACACCACCGACGGCGGCCACACGTGGACCACCGCGGTGCTGTCTGATCGGGGCGTGGGGCTGTCGGATCTGGCCTTCGTGGGCGACGGCGTCGGCGTGGTCGTCGACGGCCTGCCGGACGCCGAGAGCGGCTCCGCTGTGTATCGGACGACCGACGCCGGGAGCACGTGGGTAGAACTCTCGTTCTCCTGAGCGTTACTGCAGGTGGAGCAGGCTGCGGGGAGTGGGTTCCCGGGGTGAACCCGGTGTCGTACCCTGTGCACTGTCCGTGGCGCGAAGGGGGCAGTGGTGGTTTCGGGGACCTCGACGCGCTTCGACCACGACCGGCCCAGCCTGGCCCGCCTGTCCGACGCTCTGCTCGGCGGCTGCGACCACTACGAAGCCGACCGCGTGATGCTCCAGCGCCTGCTCGCCGTCGCCCCGGGCGCCCAGGCCATGGCGCGCGAGCACCGCGAATGGCTCATGCGCGTGGTCCGCCACCTCGCCGCCGACCGGGGCATCGACCAGTTCCTCGACCTCGGCTCCGGCATGCCCACGGCGGAGAACACCCACGAGGTCGCCCAGCGCCACAACCCCGACGCACGCGTGGTGTACGTCGACAACGACCCGGTCGTCCAGGTCCACGGCCGCGCCGTCCTGGAGACCAACGACCGCACCCACGTCTCCGGCGCCGACCTCACCGACCCCGGCGCCACCCTCGGCGACCCCATCGTCTACCGCCACCTCGACTTCGACCGCCCGATCGCCCTGCTGCTGTGCTCGATCGTCCACCACATCGACAACCTCGACCGCGCGCAGTTCATCGTGCGCAGCTACGTCGACCAGCTGGCCCCCGGCTCGTACCTCCTGCTCACCCACCACTACACACCCCCCGCGGACCCCCCTCGCCAGGCCCTGGCGCACCTCATCGACTCGACCTTCCAGGGCACGGGCCTCGGCACGGTGCACCGCTCGCGCGAGGAGATCGAGTCGTTTTTCACCGGGCTGGAGCTGCTGGAGCCGGGCCTGGGCCCGCTGCACGAGTGGTGGCCGGACGGTCCGAGGATGACTCCGTTGGGGGATCTGAACTACCTGACGTTGGGTGGCGTGGCGAGGAAGCCGGAGTCTTCCTGACGGTTTTCCCTGGCGTAGTGGACCACCGGCCAGACCTGGCCACCGACCTCCTTCGTGGGCGGGCCTTCGACGCGGCCGAAGTCGGCGTGCTCGGCCACCCGCCGCGAAGCGACGTTGTCGGCGTGCGTCCAGAGGCGGATCTCGGTGCCGGGCCACGCGGCGCTCACCCGGCGGCACAGCTCGGCGAGCGCGCGCCGTGCGACTCCGCGGCCTCGCGCGGAGGCTGCCACCCAGTAACTGACCTCGGCGACGGCACCTCTGCGCTCCGCCGCGACGTTGGCCAGCCGTTCGCCGGACCCGGCGGCGATGGCGACGAAGCCGAGGGCGTTCTCGTTGTGGCGCAACGCCTCCAGCGCGCGCCGGAACTCCGCGACCGTCAGCGTCGCCCGTTCCGTGGTGAAGCGCAGCGTGTCGGGGTCTTGCACCTGCGCGACGTACCACGCCGCGTCGTCGGGCAGCCAGTCCCGCAGCTCGATCTCCATACCGCACCGTAGAACGAAAAACGGGCGGCTCCCACGTGGGAAGCCGCCCGTTTCAACACGATCTCACGCCACGTCGAACGTGTCCGGGTCCGGACCCGTGCGCAGGCCGCGGTCGAGCGCGGACAGGCTCGCCACCTCGGCGTCGGTGAGGGTGAAGCCGAAGACGTCGAAGTTCTCGGCCACGCGGGAGGGCGTGACGGACTTCGGGATGACCACGTTGCCCAGCTGCAGGTGCCAGCGCAGGACGACCTGGGCCGGGGTGCGCCCGTGTGCGGCGGCGACGTCGGCGACGGCCTGCTCGCCCAACAGGTCGCCGCCCTTGGCCAGCGGGCTCCAGGCCTCCGTGGCGATGCCGTGGTCGGCGTGGAAGGTGCGCAGTTCCTGCTGCACGAGGTACGGCGACAGCTCGATCTGGTTCACGGCCGGCACCACGCTGCCCTCGTCGAGCACGCGGCGCAGGTGCGCCGGCTGGAAGTTGGACACGCCGATGGCGCGCACGCGGCCGTCGGCGTAGAGCTTCTCCAGCGCCTTCCACGTGGCGACGT
>NZ_JBEYSJ010000034.1:0-95544 GCF_040704195.1 Amycolatopsis sp. NPDC047767 | reverse complement strand
CCGTCGACACGCCGGTGCCGCGCGAGGCCGGCACCACGTACATCCGTTTGATCTCCGCCTCGTCCGGGAACGGCAAGGCCGGCTCAAAGGCGATCTCGCACGCCCCGGCGGAGCCGGGGCATATATACAGCTCTTGTATGCCCGTCTTCCAGGATGAGCGGGCGCGGAATCCGGCCGGCGTGGACACCGGCCGCCGCGAGCAGAAGGCCTCCTTCCAGCCCCCATCCGGGAGGGGGCCTTCGTCTTGCGGGCATACCGGGCGGTCCCGAGGGCGTTGCGCACAGGGACGGCTGCGGAAGGAGCACGGGTGGGCGAGGAACTGAAGATCCGGATCGGGGTGGCGCCGGCGCCGGGGACCGGGCCCGCGGAGTTCGCGGGGCTGGCGGAGACGCTGGAGGCGGCCGGAGTCGACTCGCTGTGGCTTTCGGAGCTCGTGTACGCGCCGGAGGTCGACCCGTTGGTCGGCATGGCGCACGCGTTGGCGCGAACCACGAACCTCAAGGTCGGCACGGGGGTCGCGATCCTGCCCGGCCGCCACCCCGTGCTCGTCGCGAAGCAGCTGGTGACGTTGGCCGGGCTGGCGCCGAAGCGGGTGCTGCCGGTGTTCGGGTTGCGGCCGGCCAATGCGGCCGAACACTCGTTGTTCCCCGTGGCGGGCCCGCGCGCGGCCGTGTTCGACGAAGCTCTGACCCTGCTGCGGCTGCTGCTGGAGCAGGACGACGTGCACTTCGCCGGCGAGTTCTACCAGGTCGACGGCGTGACGATCGGGCCGCGCCCGGCCAAGCGTCTCGACGTGTGGCTCGGCGGCAGTGCGCCCGCCGCGTTGCGCCGTGCCGGGCGGCTGTCCGACGGCTGGCTCGGCAGCTTGCACTCACCCGAGCAGGCGCGGGCCGCGCGCATCGCGATCCAGGACGCCGCGGCCGAGGCCGGGCGCGAGATCGAGCCCGACCACTTCGGCCTCAGCCTGCTGGTGGCGAGCGAGGGGATGCCCGACCGGATGCTGGAGGTCGCCGCGAAGCGCCGCCCCGGCACGCCCGTGACCGAGCTCGTGGCCACGAGCTGGGCCGAGGCGCGGCGCCTGCTGGAGCAGCACATCGACGCGGGGCTGTCGAAGTTCGTGATCCGGCCCGGGCATTCGGGCGACTACCGGCGGTTCCTCGACGGGCTGCACCGCGAGCTGCTGCCGCTGCAGAACTAGAACTTCAGCTGCTCCGGCTTGCGCGGCATCAGGGCCAGCGCGACGATGCTGAGCGCGGCGACGGCGGCGATCGCCACGAACACGTTGTGCGTGGCGCCCGTCAGCGAGTCGCGGACGTACTCCGCGGCCGCCGAGTGGTCGTTCTGGCCGAGGACCAGGCTGGTGGCGTCGGCGCTGTCGGGCAGGTGGCCGGCGACGGCGGCGGGCGGGTGGGCGAAGCGGTCGGCGAGGGTGGCGTTGGCGATGGCGCCGAACACCGCCGCGCCGACCGCGCTGCCCAGTGACCGGCCGAACATGTTCGTGGCCGTGACCACGCCGCGGCGTTCCCAGCCGACACTCGACTGGCTGGCCACGATCGTGGGGCTCGACGCCAGGCCGAGGCCCGCGCCGACGACGAACGCGGCGCCGGCGACGCTCCAGAGCGAGGTGTTCTCGCCGAGCAGCGTGGTGAGCGCCACGCCGACGACGATGAGCCCGGCGCCGATGAACGCGGTGTCGCGGAACCCGATCCGCATGTAGAGCCGCCCCGAAAGCGACGCGGCGAGCGGCCAGCCGACGGTGAGCGCGGCCAGGGCGAAGCCGGCCGTGAGGGCGTCGTGGCCGAGCACGCCCTGGGCGTAGGTCGGCAGGAACGAGCTGAGCCCCATCAGGGTCGCGCCGACCACGAGGGCCACCAGCGTGCCGCCCACGAGGGTGCGCCGCGTGAACACCCACAGCGGCAGCACGGGCTCGGCCGCGCGGCGTTCGACCAGCACGAACCCGACCAGCGCCGCCGCGGAGGCGACGAAGATGAGCACGCCCACCACCGAGCCCCAGCCCCAGGCCACGCCACCTTCCAGCAGCCCGAGGATCAGCAGCGTGCAGCCGGTGATGAGCAGGCCGGCGCCGGCGTAGTCGATGCGGTGGCGGGTGCGTTCGACGCGTTCGGCGAACTTGCGGTACAGCATCCAGGCGGCGATCGCGCCCAGCGGCAGGTTCACGAAGAAGATCCAGCGCCAGCTGAGGAACTCGGAGAACACGCCGCCCAGCGCCGGGCCGAGCACGGACGCGACGGCCCACACGCCGGCCACGTAACCCTGCACGCGCGCGCGTTCCTCGACGGTGTACAGGTCACCGACCATCGTCATGCTGATCGGCTGCACGGCCCCGGCGCCGACGCCCTGCAGGGCGCGCGCGGCGATGAGCACCGGCATGCTCCAGGCCGCGCCGCACAGCACCGAGCCGAGCAGGAACACGGCGATGCCGAAGAACATCACCGGCCGGCGGCCGAGGACGTCGGCGAACTTGCCGTAGAGCGGCACGGTGACCGCCTGGGTGAGCAGGTAGACCGAGAACAGCCACGGGAACTGCGAGAACCCGCCCAGGTCGCCGACCACCGAGGGCACGGCCGTGGCGATGATCGTGCTGTCGAGCGCGACCAGCCCGGTGCTCAGCATCACCGCCGCGAGCACCGGCCCGCGTTCGGAGCGCAGGCCGACGGCCTTTTTCGTGGGCGCCGGCGTCTCGGCGGGGGTGCTCATCGGCGGGGTCTCCTCGGGGTTCCCTGGGGCCGGGGACAACTGTTTCGCAACGGTAAGCATTTCACGAAAGAGTGACTGTCGGACAGTCTTGGCGGGCCAGCCATGATGAGGGGATGGACACGTGGGTGCGGCCGATCCGCCGCGGGTGGGTGGTGCGCGGCGAGGTGCCGGGCCCGGACGTCGACGAGTTCGCGGAGCCCGACGCCGTGGTCACGGCCCTCGCCTCCCCCGGCGCGGCCGGCGACACGCTGCTGGCAGTGCAGCACCCGGCTCGCACGCCGGCGGCGTTGGCGCGTGGCCTCGACCTCACTGCGGCGCTGCCTTCCGCACGCGCCGCGCTGGCCCGCATCCGCGCCCGGCACTACCGGTCGGTGGCGGGGTTCGTCGCGCCCTACCGCATCTCGGGCCCGGACGGCGTGGCGGTGGGCGTGCTCTGCCTGGTCGACGTCCGCGAGCTGACGGCGGGCGGGTCCCACGTGCGGCACACGGAGGAGGTGTACCCGCACGTGGTCGCCGAGCGCGCCGCCGTGCTGGCCGGGCTGGGCACCGCCACGAGCGCGGCACTGCTCGTGCCGTCCTCCGGCGGCGAGGCGCTGACCGAGGCCGTGGAGGCGGCGTGCACGGGGCTGGGGCCGCCGGATGTGTCCACTGTGGACCAGTCGGGCCGCCGGCACGAGCTGTGGGTGGTTCCTTCGGGGACTTTGCAGGAACGCCTGGTGGGGGCCGTGTCGGCCGCGGACCTGCTGGTGGCCGACGGGAACCACCGGGTCGCCGCGGCCGCGCAGACGGGCTCACTGCTGGCGCTCGTGACGGGCGGGCCGCGGCTGCGGATCGGGGCGATTCACCGGGTGCTGACTGGCACGGGCTTGACGTCCGACGCGCTGGCCGCGGCTTGGCGCCGGGTCGGGCTGGACGTTTCGGAGGTCGCCGACGGCACCCCGCCCGCGGTCCCGGGTTCGGTGGTGGTGCTGGCCCGGCCGTCTTTCTTGCGCGTGGTGCTGCCGCCCGCCGACGAGCTGACGATCGACCACGCGGTGGTCGAGCAGCTGCTGCTGGGCGAGGCCCTCGGCCTGGATCTGGACGGCCCGCACGTGCAGCCCTTGCCGGCGAGCCGCCCCGCACCGGCCGACGCCGACGCGGTGCTGCAACTGGCCCCGGTGGACTTCTCGACGGTCCTGAAGGTCCACGCGGCCGGCCTGCGCATGCCCCGGAAGGCGACGTACTTCACCCCGAAACCTCGGGGCGGGCTGGTTCTGGCAGAGATCTGAGCGTTCGAGAGCGAAGCGGCTGTGTGCGAACGCCTCAGCCGGGATCCGGTTCGCCGCGGGTGACACCGGGAGCTCGCACCGCGTCGGCGATGAGGTCGAGCAGGCGGTGGGAGCGTTCAGGTACGTCGCCGTCGACCGTCGCCAGGAAGACGCCGTGCAGCAGGGTGGTGGCGTCTTCGGGGTTGACGTCCGCGCGGAGGGTGCCGGCCCGCACCCCGCTCTCGAGGATGGTCCGGAAGGCGGCGGTGACGCGTTCTCGCGTGTGGGGCGCGATGCGTCCGGCGGCGAAGCTGCCGCGGAGGGTGTCCAGCATGCCCCGCTTGGTGGCGGTGAACGCGGCGTAGCGGTCCATCCACAGCCGGAGGGCCACCTCGGGTGGGTGGTGTTCGAGCAGCTCCGCGGCACTGGTCGTGATGTCGTCGAGCTCGGCGGCGTAGATCGCTTCGATCAGCGCTTCCCGGTTCGGGAAGTGCCGGTAGAGCGTGCCGACGCCGACCCCGGCCTCGCGAGCCAGGGACTCCATCGCCAGCGACCCGCCGTCCGCGCCCAGCATGCCGCGGGCGGCGGCGAGGATCTTGTCCCTGTTGCGGCGCGCGTCGGCGCGACCTGCCGATCCAGTCAAGCGGAAGCCCTTCCGTTTCTGCTAGCGTAGCTGAAGCGGAAGACCTTCCGCTTCTGGCATTCTGTCACGGAGGCAGGTTCCCCATGGCTTTCCCCTTCGCCGGCCGCGCCGTTTCCCGGATCGGCTACGGCGCGATGCAGCTACGCGGGCTGCGCGACGACCGTGCCGCCGCCATCGCCTTGCTGCGCCACGCGGTGGACCTCGGTGTCGATCACATCGACACCGCCCACTTCTACGGCGACGGTTTCGTCAACGACCTCCTGCGCGAGGCTGTGCGCCCCGAGGACGAGGTGCTGATCGTCAGCAAGGTCGGTGCCGACCCGGACCCGACCGGGCCGCACCCGATCCGCGTCGCGCAACGGCCGGAACAGCTTCGGGCGTCCGTCGAGGCAAACCTCGCCGGCCTGGGTCTGGAGCAGGTCCCGGTGGTCAACCTGCGGCGTACGGACACCGGCCCGGCGCCCGTGCGTGCGCAGGCTGATCAGGTCGTCGATGTCGATGACCAGATCGCCGAGCTGGTGGCCTTGCGCGACGAGGGGAAGATCGGCGCGATCGGCCTCAGTGCCGTGTCCCTCGAGACGCTGCGGCGCGCCCTGCCGGCCGGCATCGTCTGCGTGCAGAACGCCTACAGCCTGGCCGCGCGCGACGACGAGGAGCTGCTCGACCTCTGCACCGCCGAAGGCATCGCGTGGGTGCCCTACTTCCCCCTCGGCGGCGCCGGTCCGGACCTGCCGAAGGTGACCGACGAGCCGTCCGTCCTCGCCGCCGCGGCCGCCTTGGACCGCACGCCCGCGCAGGTGGGCCTCGCCTGGCTGCTCCACCGCGCGCCGAACGTCCTGCTCATCCCCGGCACCACCGACAAGACCCACCTCGAAGCCAACCTGGCGGCCGCCACGATCACGTTCGACACCGAGACCCGGGTGGCGCTCGGCTTGCCCGCCTGATCGGTGTGGTGTGGTGCTCGGTGTCGTTCTGGCCGGGATCCGAGGGAGCGGGCATGTTCGAGTGGTACGCGGTCCGGTGCGTGTTCCAGTGGGAGCGGGCGGCCGGCGCGCCGTTCGAGGAGCGGATCACCCTCTGGCGCGCGTCCAGCCTCGCCTCCGCCCTCGACTGCGCGGAGCGCGAGGCTCGTCGTTACGCCTCGGAGAACGGGGTGACCTTCCTGGACTTCGCCCAGGCCTATGCCCTGGCGGAGACCCACGAGCTCGGCCCGGGCACCGAAGTCTTCTCCCTGCTCCGCGACAGCCCCCTCGCACCGGAGGACTACGTGACCCGCTTCTTCGACACCGGCGGCGAACGCCAGGGAGTTGTCGAACCGGGGGAGTGATGGCTCTGCGCGACCGACCGTCGGCGTTACGGCTCCCGCAGTGACTGATTCACCTCATCAGAAGAACTCGTGCGAGGCGTTCTCCCCGGCGAGCGGGCCCAGGCCTCCGTCTCGAGCTTCACCGGGCTGGAAGGTCGCGGAGATGCCCCCATAGTTGCTGTTGTAGAAGATCTTGACCACATGGTTGGTCTGGTTGTAGGCGCGAAAGCGCATTGTTCTTCACACACTGATACTGGCCGACGCCGCGGCTCTTGAATTCGTCGCAGCCAGGCTGGGAACTGCCGTAATTCGGAATCGACGTGGTGAAGTCCGACAATGATCCGGATAGGCCGTAGCCGTGGTACACGCAGAATTCGCCGACCTCGCAAATTCCGTGGCGGGCGCAGTCGGTACCTTGACCCGTTCCGCGCCCCGTGTGCGCAGAACGGGTCAGAATTCTGGCACGCGGAGATTTTTCTCCGGAAAGTCCGCCGCCGTGTTCACCCGATGCGATCACCTTCCGATGAGAAATTCACCGTCGAGGGTTCACCGTGAATGTCACGTCAGCTTGAAGACCGACTCCGCGTTCGTCGAGTAGATCTTCGTGCGCACCTCGTCCGACAGCGCCGACTCGTCGAGCACCGAGACCGCCGCGTGGGGGCTCCAGCAGGGGTGGTCGGTGCCGTAGAGGATGTTGTCGGGGCCGTAGTACTCCAGGGCTGTGCGGATGGTCAGGGACTGGGGTGCGACGGTGTCGACGAAGATGCGTTTCAGGTACTCCGAAGGAAGCCGCGGCAGGCCTTCGATGCGGGCGTTCTTGTCGATGCGCCCGGCCTGGTAGGGGAGCAGGCCGCCGGCGTGGGTCTGGACGACGCGAAGCGACGGGTGGCGTTCCAGGATGCCGCTGAAGATGAGGCGCAGCACGGTGACGCTGGAGTCGAGGAGGCGGCCGATGGATCGCTGGATGCCGTCCTGGTAACCAGTCAGGACTTCGTTGAAGGCGAGGTCCGTCGGGTGCACGATGAGGGGCACATCAAGTTCCGCGACGCGTGCGTAGAACGGCTCCAGCCGCGAGACATCGACGGTTTCCGAGCCGATCATCGAAGGCAGGTTCACCCCGCGCAGATCGAGTGAGCCCACCGCGTGGTCCAGCACCTTCAGCGCCGTTGCCGTGTCCTGCAACGGAATCGCGGCCGTGCCGAAGAAGCGGCCCGGGTGGAGGCGTTGCGCGCGAGAGATTTCCTCGTTGTACGCGTACGCCTCGTCCAGCGCCTCGTCCGCCGGCATCTGGTCGAGCATCCCCGCCAGCACGCCGGTGGTGCAGACCACGACCGTGTCGGGGCCGGTGGCGGCAAAAGCCGCCTGGAAGCCGGCGTCGAGATCGAACCAGACGGCCGGCAGGGGGATGAAGCCGCGGCCTTCGTTGTACAGGTAGCGGTAGCCGTCGCCGACGCGTTCGGTGCGGGGAAACGCCGCCCGTGCGGCCATGGTTTCGAAGTGGGACCGGGGGAACCAGTGGAAGTGGGTGTCCACCACGCGCATCGAAATTCTCCTCAGCTCATCCGGTGTTCGGCGAGGATGCCGGCGAAGAGGCGGTCGGCATCGGGGC
The DNA here is from genome assembly GCF_040704195.1 of Amycolatopsis sp. NPDC047767. Lineage (NCBI taxonomy): Bacteria > Bacillati > Actinomycetota > Actinomycetes > Pseudonocardiales > Pseudonocardiaceae > Amycolatopsis > Amycolatopsis sp. NPDC047767. The sequence goes on along the minus strand of NZ_JBEYSJ010000034.1, from coordinate 88,021 downwards.
GGTAGCTCTCGTGCAGGGTGCGGAACAGTTCGTGGCAGCGCGCGGCCGGCCAGTCGCCCGGCAGGTGCTCGGCGGGCAGGCGCGGGGTCTCGCGCAGCAGCTGGCGCCAGGCCGACGCCAGGATCAGGTCGCGGCCCAGGTCGTCGAGCGCCTCGGGCACGGGATCGGGCACGTCCCACGACCGCAGGAACCGGTCGTAGCGCGCGGCCAGCTCGTCCAGGTGCCACGTGCGGGAGATCATCCCCTGCACGTCGTCGAACCTCGGGTACGCCGTGAACACCTCCACGTGCTGGTCGACGCCCGCGCCGGGCAGCTGCGCGAGGATCGCCGACACGTCGCGCTCGCCCGGCGCGAGCCACACGCCGTCGCGCAGCAGGCCGAAGCTCTCCCACGCCAGGCTGCGCCGCAGGAGGTGGCGTTCCTTGCGGTGCGACTCCGGCAGCGAGAAACACAGGACCGTCCACGCACCGGGCGGTTGCGGCTCCTCACCCGTGTCGTGGAACGTCCGCTGCTGCTGCACGCGCACGACCCGCAGCCCGACCTCCGACGCGCGGAAGTACGCCGCGCGGCCCTGCCGGGAACGCTCCAGCAGGCCGCGCTCGGCCATCCGCGACACGGTGAGCCGCGTGGCGTGCGCGGACACGCCGATCCGCGCGAGCACGTCGATGTACCCGGCGGTCGCGATCTCGGGGTTCTCCTCGAGGAAGTAGCGGCCGAGCATCGTCATCAGCACCGTCTGCGGCGTCGGTGCGCGGCTCAGGTCGGGTGCGGGTCGGTCGGTGGTCAGGACGAACCCCCTGTTCTCACGCCCGCCGCGGCGTTCTCCGGTGACCTGACGAACGTACCCCCGAGCAACGGCAGCACGTGCTCGCGCAGCACCGACACCGTCGAGGGATCCGGGCCCAGCAAGGACTCCGCGACCTCGCGCGCCCGCACCGGACCCAGCTCCCGCGAGGCCAGCGTGGTGAACTTGCCGACGATCTCGTTGTCCGGCAACGGGTTCCCCGGGTCACCCCGCGCGTCGAGCCGATCCGCCGAGACGGCCCCCGACGCGGTGGTGATCTCCACCCGCGCGCCCCACTTGGCGGGATACGCGGCCGTCAGATCGTCCGCCGACCCGACCTCGACGACCCGCGCCAGCTCCAGCACGGCCTCGTCGCGCAGCGCACCGTCCTCGAAGTCCCACGGCGTGCAGTGCCCCCGCAGCGCCGACACGGCCAGCACGAACTGGGCACTGCCCAACGCACTCAGCGCCGAGCCGAACGGCGGCGGCCGGTCGACGATCCCGGCCAGCTGCGCCGGCAACAGGCACCTCAGCCGCCGCACCGACGAGGGCGCCCAGCCGCCCGCGGGACGCAACGACAGCACCGCGTCGATCGCGCCCTGCAGGTGTTTCGCCCCCGCGTGGGGCTTCAGGCTCGTCTCCGGCAGCAGGAACGGCTCCGGCACCGCGGCTTCCGAACGACGCAGCGGCGAACGCGGGTCGTCGAGGATGTCGAGCGGGCCCGTCCAGCCGGAGTCGGCCGCGAGGAACGCCGTCACCGCGCGTTCCGCCGCGAACCCGGCCAGCAGGTACTTGCCGTCGGCCCGGTCCGTCGCGCCCGCGATCGATCCGCCCGCGTGCTGCGCGGCCAGCGCGATCGCCGACGCGGTGACGGCGAGCGGCCGGTCGAGGAGCACCGAAGCCGCGGCCGCACCGCCGAGCGGGGCCAGCAGCGCCGTCGGCCACCACCCGTTCCGGATCAGCGCCTCGCCCCCGATCGCGGCCGCCGCGGCCAGCGCGACCTCGTAGCCGGCCAGGAACGCGCGCTCGTAATCCTCGGCCGACGCGGTCGAGGGCACCACCGCCAGCGTCGCCGGCAACACCACACAACCCGGGCACAGCACCGAACCTCGGTGGATGTCGCCCGCTTCCCAGCCGTGCGCGTACACCCCGCCGAGGAACGCGGTCCGCCGCGCGGCGCCGTACTCCGCGGACAGGGTGCGCGCGAGCCCGGCCACGGAGCCGGCCAGCGTGGTGTGGCCGGCGATCAGGGCACCGATGGCGTCGGTCAGGTGGGCCCGGGCGGCGACCCGGACCGCGGGCGGCACCGGCCGGGAACCGACCGAGTGCGCCCGCGCGGCGAGCTCACCGACGAGCGACATCTGCCTGCGTGGCCCGGAGCCGGCCGGTCGCCGGCTCGTCCACCCGCCCGTCGGCTGTGAGCGCGACGCCGTACAGCTCACGCGCGGCCTCGGCCGTCACGAAGCCGTCGCGCACGTCCTCGGCCACGTCCGCGGCCGGCCGCTCCGCCGGCGAACCCCAGCCCCCGCCGCCCGCGGTGCGGAAGGTGACCTTCGAGCCCTTCTGCAACGCCAGCCCGGTGTGCTTCTTCACGTGCTCCGGCTGCCCGCCCGGCTGCGTGACGATCGTGTCGTTCACCGCGCCCGCCTGGCCGCCGCGCAGGCCCCACGGCGGGCAGGTCGTGCGCTCGTTGGCGATGTTGGTGAACATCGCCTGCTGCGGCTCCACGTCGATCTCCAGGCCCAGCCCGCCGCGGTGCCGGCCCGCGCCGCCGCTGTCGGCCCGCAGCTCGTGGCGCGTGAACACCAAGGGGTAGCGCGCTTCCTGGATCTCGATGGGGATGTTGCGCACGTCGCCCTGGCACACCGACACGCACGCGCTCGGCCCGTCGCCGACCGGACGCCCGCCCCAGCCGCCGCCGTTGATGTTGAGGCACACGAACCGCGAGCCGGTCTTCTCGTCGATGCCGTGGAAGGTGAACCCGGACATGTCGCCCTTGTGCGCGGCCGGCACCTGGTCGGGCAGCGCGTCGGCCAGCGCCCGGATGATCGTGTCGACCACCGTGGGCAGCGAGATGCTCCACTGGCCCAGCGCGGCCGGCGACTTCGCGTTGAGCAGTTTCCCTTCCGGCAGCACCACGTGCAGGTTGCGGAAGGATCCCTCGTCGACCGGGTGCGTCGGCAGCGTCAGCATCTTGAACGCCACCCGCGCCGCCGCGACGCCGCCCGACTTGCCCGAGTTGAGCGGGCCCTTGACCTGCTCGTTGATGTCGGAGAAGTCGATCGTGAGCTCTTCGCCCTTCACGATCACCTTGAGGTCGAGCGTGATGCGCTTGTCGAGGTCCTGCCCGTCGTTGTCCATCCACGCCGAGGCGGTGTACTCGCCGTCGGCCATCTGCGCGACCGCGTGGCGCGACAGGCGTTCCGACTGGTCACGCATCTCGGTGATGCACGCCATCACCGTGTCGAGGCCGTAGCGCTCGCACAGCTCCGCGATGCGGCGCTCGCCCAGCCGGCAGGCCGCGATGGCCGCGCGCAGGTCGCCCAGCGACGACTCCGGGATGCGGATGTTGTCCTTGAGGATCTGCATCACGTCGGCGTCCCACTCGCCGGCCTTCATCACCTTGATCGAGCGCAGCTGCAGGCCCTCGGAGTAGATGTCGGTGGTGGCGGTGGAGCCGAAGCCGATGCGCGAGCCGCCGATGTCGACCCAGTGGGCGCGCACCGCGGGGAACGCCACCACCTTGCCGTCGACGAAGATCGGCGTGTAGACCACGACGTTGTTGAGGTGCTGGCCCGCGACGTACGGGTAGTTCATCACCAGCGCGTCGCCGGGCTCGAAGCCCTCGAGGCCGTGGCGCTCGATGCCGTCGGCCACGGAGACGCCGAGGTCGGCCAGGAAGATCGGCAGGCCGCCGAGGTTCTGGGCGATCAGCTCGCCGGCGGTGTCGACGAGGCCCACGCAGTAGTCCTGGACCTCGAAGATCATCGGGTTGTAGGCGGCGCGGCGCAGCGCGGTGGCCATCTCGTCGGAGTACGCCACGAGCGCGCAGCGCACCACTTCGAGCGTGACGGGGTCGATGGTCATGCGGGGCTCCCCACGGAGACGACGAGTGACAGGTCGGCGGCGACGGTCAGCACGTCGCCGGAATAGAAGACGACCGAGGACGTGGCTTCCTGCACCACGGCGGGACCGGTGATCCGGTGGCCGGGCCGCAGCGCCTCACGGTCGTAGACGGGACAGGACACGGGTTCCGGGCCGCCGCCGTGCAGCACCACGGGCCTATGCTCGACCGGTTCCGGGTCGCCCGACGCGGTCTCGACCTCGGCCGCGGTGCCCGCGGTCGTTTCGAGCGGCAGCGAGATCACCGTGCGGACACCGACGGCCTCCACCGTCTCGTCCGACGCGTGGTGGCCGTAGAGGCGGTTGTGCATCTCGTCGTACAGCGCGCGTACGGCCGCGTGGTTCGAAGTGGACAGTCCCTCTTCGGGCACCGGAACGGGGATCGTGAACTCCTGGCCCTGGTAACGCAGCTCGAGGAAGTGCTGCAACACGGGCGCGGTCGCCGGCTCGCCGACGTCGGCCCGCAGCCGCGCCCACGCCTCGGCGCCCAGCGCCTTGAGCGTGATCGCGTACTGCTCCACTGTGGACGACTCGAACTTGGCCAGGTGCGTACGGGTGAGGTCGTGGCGCACCTCGGAGTAGAGCATGCCCTTGGCCGAGAACTGCCCGGGCAGGACCGGGACGACCACAGTGCCGATGGTGAGCTCCCGCGCGATCGACACGGCGTGCAGCGGTCCGGCACCGCCGGTCGCCACGAGCGCGAAGGTGCGCGGGTCCTCGCCCTTCTCCACCGAAACCGCGCGCACGGCCAGCGACATCTGCGCGTCGGCGATCGTCACGATCCCGCGCGCGGCGGCCAGCAGGTCGAGGCCCAGCGGCTCGGCCACGTGCGTCATGATCGCGGCTTCGGCGGCCGCGCGGTCCAGCGGCATCTCGCCGCCGAGGAACCGGCTCGCGCCGAGCCGGCCGAGCACGAGGTTGGCGTCGGTCACCGTCGGGCGGTCGCCGCCGCGGCCGTAACACGCCGGGCCGGGCGCCGCGCCGGCGCTGACCGGGCCGACCTTGAGCGCGCCCGCCGGGTCGACCCACGCGATGCTGCCGCCGCCCGCGCCGACCTCGACGATGTTGACCACGGGCAGCGCCATCGGGTGCCCGGTCGCGTAGCCGCCGATGAAGTAGCCCGGGCTGATGTCGACCTGCCCGTCCTTCACCAGGCTGGTCTTGGCCGTGGTGCCGCCCATGTCGAACGAGATCAGCCGCGGCAGGTCGAGCCCGGCGGCCAGCGCCGATGCGCCGATGACACCCGCGACCGGACCCGACTCCATCATGCGCACCGGGCTCTGCCGCGCGGTCTCGACGGACATGATGCCGCCGTTGGACTGCATGATGAGCAGCCGGCCGCGGAAGCCCCGGGCCTCCAGGCGTGTGGTCAGCGAGTCGAGGTAGCGCGACACGACCGGGCCGACGTAGGAGTTGAGCACCGCGGTCGACGTGCGCTCGTACTCGCGGTACTCGCGCATGATCTGGTGTGACAGCGTCACGTACGCCTCGGGCCACAGCTCGGTGAACAACCGGCCCAGCTCGAGCTCGTGCTCCGGGTTGGCGTACGCGTGCAGCAGGCAGACCGCGACGGACTGGACGCCCGACGACTTCAGCTCGGTGATCAGCTCGCGCGCGGCCGTGACATCCAACGGCGTGCGCACGCTGCCGTCCACGAGCACGCGCTCGCGCACCTCCCGGCGCAGCCGGCGCGGCACCAGCGGGTCGGGCTTGCCGAAGAACAGGTTGTACGGCTCGGACCGGTTGCCGCGTCCGATCTCGTAGACGTCGCGGAACCCCTCGGTGGTGATCAGCGCGGTCGCGGCGCCGGCACGCTGCAGGACGGTGTTGATCGCGATGGTGGAGCCGTGCAGGAACAGCTCGGTGTCGGGCAGGTGCGCGCCGAGCTTGTCGAGGCCGTCGAGCACGCCCTCCGCGTGGTCGTGCGGGGTGGTGAGGGTCTTGGCGGTGCTGAAGACGCCGTGCTCGTCCACGGCGGTCAGGTCGGTGAACGTCCCGCCGATGTCGGCGGCGATCTGCTTCACGGGGTACCTCTTTCTGCGAAAGCGGTCAGGGGAGTTCGGTGCGCCAGGAGTCGGCGAGGGATTCGAGCTTGCGGGCGCCCACGTTGAGCAGGACACCGGCCACGATCACGACGAACACCGACGCGAGCACCTCCGTGGTGCCGAGGTGGCCGGCGAAGAAGCTGATGTTGTAGCCGATCCCGCCGTCGCCCGCGAAGAACTCGCCCACGACCACGCCGACGAGCCCGCGGCCCACGCCCAGGCGCAGCCCGGCCATCACCGTCGGCACCGACGCGGGCAGGATCACCTTGCGCAGCAAGGCCGTCTCGCCCGCGCCGAACGACACGGCGGTGCGGATCAGCTTCGGGTCGACGTTGCGCACGCCCTGGGCGGAGTTGACGATCACGGGGATCACCGACATCAGGAACGTGATGGCCACGACCGACGGGCTGCCGAGGCCGAACATCAGCACCAGCAACGGGAACAGGGCCACGATCGGGGCGGAGTACAGGAGCCACACGTACGGCTCGACCACGTAGTCGACGTAGCGGTAGCGGCCCATCAGCAGCCCCACCGCGACACCGACGATCGCGGCCATCCCGAAGCCGATCACCAGCTCCAGCGCGCTCGTGCCGAGGCTGTGCAGCAGCAGGCCCGAGCCGATCTGGTCGCCGAGCGAGCCCGCGATGAGCACGGGGGAGGACGTGAGGAACGGGTTCACGAGGCCGGCCCACGCGGCGATCTGCCACAGGATCGCGACCAGCACGAGGAACCCGCCGCCGAGCACGATCGGCATGGCCTTCTCCGGCACCCGCCGCTTCCGGGGACTGACAGTGGTGGTCATCGGGTCACCTCTCCCAAGCCGTGGCGGCCGTGCCGAGCACGCGCAGCAGCGCGGTCACTACGTACCCGAAGATCCCGACCACGAGCGTCAGGAACAGCAGCGGGGCGACGTCGAAGTTCTGGCCGTAGGTGGAGATCAGCTGGCCCACACCGTCCGTGCCGCCGTAGAGCTCGGCCACGATCACCGCGATCACGCCGCGCCCGGCGCCCAGGCGCAGGCCGGCCATGATCGTCGGCAGCGCGCTGGGGAACAGGATCTTGCCGAACATCGCACCGCCACCGGCGCAGAACGCCCGCGCGGCCTGCACGAGCTTCGGGTCCGTCTCGCGGATGCCGGCCATCGCGTTCACCGCGATCGTGATCACGGCCTCGATGAACACCATCGCGATCTTCGACGCCTCGCCGATGCCCAGCGCGAGAACCACGAGCGGCAGCAACGCGAGCGACGGCGTCACGTAGAGCGCGATCAGCGCCGGTTCCAGCGTCTGGCGGATCCGCAGCTTCCAGCCCATCAGCATGCCCACCGGCACGCCGACCACGACGGCGAGCAGGAAGCCCGTGAAGAACTCGACGAGCGTCGTCTGCGCGTTGTCCCACAGCTCACCCGAGCTCAGGAGGTCGCCGCCGGCTCGGACGATCGCGACCGGGGTGCTGGTGAACTGCACGTCGACCAGGCCGGTCGAGGCGGCCAGTTGCCACAGCGCGAGCACCACGACGACGCTGCCGAGCACGAACCGCGCCCGCACCGGCGGCAGCCAGCGCAGGCCCACCGCGCGGCTCGGCGGCGCCGCGGCCACCGGGCGCGGCGGCCGCGTCCGCAAGCCCTGCGTCATGACGGCACCGCCGCCCCGGCCTGCGCGCCGAAGAGCAGCTCGGCCAGATGCGTGCGGTACTTGCCGAACGCCTCGCTCGCCCGCACCGCGGCGTCCCGCGGGCGCGGCAGGTCGATCTCCATCACCTCGACCACACGGCTCGGGCTGCCGCCCATCACGAGCACGCGGTCGGCGAGGAACACCGCCTCGTCGATGCCGTGGGTCACGAACAGCACCGTTTTCCGGTCCAGGTCCCAGATCCGCAGCAGCTCGGTGGCCATCAGCTCGCGCGTCTGCGCGTCCAGCGCGCCGAACGGCTCGTCCATCAGCAGCACCTCGGGGTCGGTGGCCAGCGCGCGGGCGATGCCGACGCGCTGGCGCATGCCGCCCGAGAGCTGGTGCGGGTGGGCCTCTTCACGCCCGCCCAGGCCGACCAGCTCGATGAAGTGCCGCGCCCGGTCCAGCCGCGTCGCCTTGTCGACACCCTGCATCTCGAGTCCGAACGCGACGTTCGCGAGGATCGTTCGCCACGGCATCAGCGACGCGTCCTGGAACACGACCCCGCGGTCGGGGCCGGGTTTGGTCACGATCTTCTCGCCGATGCGGATCTGCCCGCCCGACGGCTTCAGCAGGCCGTCGGCGGCCAGCAGCACGCTGCTCTTGCCGCAGCCGCTGGCGCCGACGATCGTCACGAACTCGCCGTCGCGTACGTGCGCCTCGAACCCGTTCACCGCCACGAACGGCTCGCCCTTGCCGGCGTAGGAGATCTGCAGCTGGTCGAAGGTGATGTCTGCCATCTCGTGCTCCGCTCAGCTGGTCTTGGGCAGGAAGCGGGTGTCGAGCCACTGCGAGTCGGGAAGGCGTTTCGCGAACACCTTGCCCTGCAGGCCCATCTGCCAGAAGTCGTCCATCGCCTTCGCCGAGGGCATGCGGCCGTCGGGGTAGAGCTGGTCGATCCACTCGGCCATGCTGGCCTTCGCGTCGTCGGTGCTGATCTTGAGGTTCTTCGCGATCGACTTCACCGCGTCGTCGGGCTGGTCCTTGGTCATCTTCATGGCCTGCGACAGGGTGTCGACGAACTTCTTGGCGCGGTCGGGGTTGTCGTTGACGAAGCCCGGCTTGCTCCAGGTGACGTGCATCGGGTAACTGTCGACGAGATCCTTGAGGTCGAGGATCTTGTTGTAGCCCTCTTTCTGCGCGTAGACCGTCTGCGGCTCGGTGAAGATGTTGGCCTGCAGCTGGCCCGCCTTCATGGCCGCCAGGCGCGCCGCCGAGGCGCCGCCCTGCACGACCTTGATGTCCTTGTTGGGGTCCAGGCCGGCCTTCGCCGCGGCGAAGCGCGTGAGCAGGTCGGTGGACGAGCCGATGGTCGTCACACCCCAGTTCTTTCCCTTGCCCTGGGCCACGGTGTGGATCTCGGGCACGGCGTACCAGGCGAACGCCGTCATGTCGAAACCGCCGTAGATGACCTTCACGTCCTGGCCGGCTTCCTCGGCCGTGAGCGGCCCGGTGAGCGAACCGACCGCGACGTCGACGTCGCCGGACAGCACGGCCTTGGCGAGCTCGGCGTCACCCTTGAACGTGACGGGTTTGACGGTGAGACCGTGCTGCTTCCAGAGGTTCAGGTCGTCGGCCAGGTAGACCGGCGCGAGCGTGGTGGCCTGCACCGGCAGGCCGAGGGTGATCGTGTCGCCGCCCGAGGCGCCACCACCACCCGAGCCGCACGCGGTGGCGACGAGGGCGAGAGCGAGAGCCGGTAACGCGAGCCGGGTCCGGCGGAGAGTTTTCCATGGCACGGGGGAGACCTCGATTGTGTCCAGAGGGGAGACCGGGGACGCGGGGGAGCTTTTTCCGCCCCGGTCTGGAATCGGGCGAGGTGTCGACCATGAGAAGCATCGGGAGGTGCACCTCTTTGTGCTCCGGTCAGTGTGACTCTCGATCTCGACGCGCGTCAAGAAGCTGAGAAACATCGATTTCCGCGGGTTTCCGGTCCGCGCCGCGGGCACGACGAAACCCCCGGCGGACGCGAAGTCCTTGTCCGCCAGGGGGTTTCACCGTGCACGTCCGTCCTAGCGGAACACCTCCGGCCGGTTCTTCGCGAGGCTGATCAGCCCACCCGCCTCGAGCATGTCGACGAGGAACGGGTCGGCCGCGGCACCGCGGATCGTCGTCTGCGTGGTGAGGTTGGTGAACTCGCCGGTGGCGAGGTCCACGCGCACGCGGTCGCCGTCGGCGGCGAAGTCGGGGTTCAGCCCGACTTCGAGCGCCGGCAGGCCGACCTCGAAGCAGTTGCGGTAGAACGTCCGGGCGAACGTCTCCGCGACCACACACCCGATTCCCGTGGCCTGCAACGCTTTCGTCGCGATGGCGCGGCCCGAGGACTGCCCGAAGTGCTTGCCGGCGAACACGATGTCACCGGGCTGCACCTGCTTCGGGAACTCCGGGTTGAGGTCTTCGAGCACGTGCTGCACGAGGATCTCCATCGGCTCGAACACGTACTGGGTCTTCACGAGCCGGTCGGTCGGGATGTGGTCCCCGAACCGCCAGCAGCGGCCCTCGAACTTCACGCTTTCCCTCCTGCACGGCTCGCGATGACCCCCGCGACGGCCGACGCGGCAACGGTTTCCGAAGACGCCAGGTACATCGACGCGTCCGGGCTGCCGTTGCGGCCGGGGAAGTTGCGGGCGTGGGTGGAGATCATCGTCTCGTCGGACGCCATCGCGCCCATGTTGTAGGCCTGGTTCGAGCCCGTGCTGGGCGGGAACCACGTGGCACCGGCCTCGTGCAACGCGAGCACAAGCCCTTCGCGCGCGGCCTCCGCGAACACCTCGCGGCTGGACGGCACGAGGTGGAACCGCGTGTCCGGGTGCACCTTGTGCCCGGCCAGGACCTCGGCCGCCGCGCGGAAGTCCTCGAGCCGGCCGCCGCCGTGGCCGCCCAGCTCCGCGTACTGCACCGGCGTGCCGGCGACCTCGGCAACGGGCTTGACGTTGCCGACGGTCGGCGGGCACGCGACCGTGGGCTCGACCTCGCCGACGTCGAAGCGCAGCACCTGCGCGGCTTCCTCACCGTCGCCGTGCACGAGCAGGCCGGCGTCGCCGCCGGGCAGCGTGCGCACGAACGCCTCGGTGATCTCGTCCGGCTCGACGAAGCTGCACTTGGCGCCGAGGTCCACGCACAGCAGCGGGAACAGCCAACGGTCCCAGAAGGACAGTCCGCGCACGTACGGGCCGCCGAACTCCACGGCCCGGTAGTTCAGCTCGCCCTCGCCGATGCGCCCGACCAGCCACAGCGCGATGTCGCGCGGGGTGACGCCGGGCTTCGGCGTGCCTTCGAGGTGGATGCGGGTCGTCTCCGGCACCTTGAACCACGCTTTGCCGTACGGCAGCACGGTTCCGGCGTGCGAGTCGTTGCCGAGCGCCACAGCCAGGGCGCCCATGGTGCCGTGCACCGGCGTGTGGCTGTCGGACCCGACCACGATCATGCCGGGCTTGATGTGCCCGTTGCGGACCACGGCGTGGTGCAGGTTGCCGTTGCCGCAGTCGTACAGCTTGAGGCCGTGCTTGCGGGCCCACCGGCGGTTGTGCTGCAGCACGTCCGCCTGCTGCTCGGTCGGCGGCGCGAAGTGGTGGTCGAACACCATCACGGCCCGCTCCGGGTCGGGGATGGGCACGTTCACGCGCTTCTCGTACACCTGCGAGGTGAGGTACCCCGACAGGTCGTGCATGATCAGGCGGTCCACTTTGGCCACGACGATCTCGCCGGGCGCCACGGACTCGCGGCCGCTGGCGCGGGCGAGGATCTTCTCGACGAGGTTCACGCGACCACCGCCGTCGCAACGATCTCGCGCGGGTCGGTGATGACGCCGCGGATCGCCGACGCCGCGGCCGTGGCCGGGCTCGACAGGAAGATCTTCGAGTCGTAGCTGCCCATGCGGCCCTGGAAGTTGCGGTTGGCGGTCGACAGCGTGGTCTCGCCGTCGGCCATCGCGCCGCCGTTGCCCGCGCACGCGCCGCAGCCGGGGTTGGTGATCATCGCGCCGGCCTGGATCAGCTTCGTGAGCACGCCGCTGTCCGATGCCTGCGCCATGATCTTCGCCGACGCGGGCGTGACGATGAGCCGCAGGCCGGGGGCCACGCGGTGGCCGGCGAGCACGTCGGCCGCGATCACGAGGTCGTCGTACTTGGCGTTGGCGCAAGAGCCGATGAAGACCTGGTCGAGCTTCGTGCCGGCGACGTCGCCGACGCCCACCACGTTGTCGACCGTGTGTGGCACCGCGATCTGCGGGGCGAGCGTCGGCCCGTCGAGCCGCACGGTGGCGCGGTAGGTCGCGTCCTCGTCCGGCAGCAGGATGTCGAGCTCGTCACGCGGCACGCCGGCCTCGTCGAGGTAGGCGAGCGTGGTGTCGTCCGGGGCCACGAAGGCGTTCTTGGCGCCCATCTCCATGGCCAGGTTGCAGAACGTCATGCGCTCGGACACGGACATGCCCTCGACGTAGGAGCCGGAGAACTCCACCGACTCGTAGGTCAGCCCGTCGGCACCGAGGTCGCCGATGAGCTTGAGCATGATGTCCTTGGCGTAGACGCCTGGCGCGAGGTCGCCGTCGATCACGATCCGCACCGACTCGGGCACCTTGACCCACAGCTTGCCGGTGACCCACGCGGCGGTGATCTCGCTGAACCCGACCCCGGTGCCGAACGCGCCCAGCGCGCCGTAGATCGTCGAGTGCGAGTCGGTGCCGATGATGAACTGGCCGGGCCGCACGAGCCCGTGCTCCATGAGCACGATGTGCGCGATGCCGCTGTTGACGTCGAAGAAGTTCTTCACGCCCATCTTCTGCGCGAACTCGCGGCACAGGGCGTGGTCCGCGGCCGTTTTGGCGTTCATGGCGGGGGACAGGTGATCCATCACCATGGCGACGCGGTTCACGTCGTAGAGCTGTTCGACGCCCATCTTCTCGAGCGTCCGGATGCACCGCCAGCTCGCGGTGTGGCTCATGTACAGGTCGGGGAACGCGTCGACGATCTGGCCGGGCACGAGGTCGGCGACCCCGGAAGCGCGTTCGATCGCCTTCTGCGCGAAGGTCTTGGCGGTCACTGCTTTCCTCCCGCGAAGCTCGCCATCAGGTGCGGGATCAGGCCGCCGTCGGCCATGATCTCCCGCAGCACCTGCGGGTACGGGCTGAACGGGAAGGTCTGCCCGTCCACCTCGACCGTGCCCGCGTCGTAGTCGACCCACATCTCGCCACCGTCGGTGGCGGCCTCGGCCGCGGCGGGCGACTCGACCGCGACGAGCCCGGTGTTGATGGCGTTGCGGAAGAAGACGCGGGAGAAGGAGGCGGCGACGACCGCCTTGATCCCGGCGCCGATCAGGCACGTGGCGGCCTGCTCCCGCGCGCTGCCGCAGCCGAAGTTGCGGCCGGCGACCACGACGTCGCTCGCCCGCAGCCGCGCCTGCGTCTCCGGCCCCAGCGGCTCGAAAGCGTGCTCGGCGAGCTCCGCCGGGTCGATGCTCACGAGGTAACGGCCGGGGATGATGACGTCGGTGTTCACGTTCTCGCCGAAGGTGATGACCTGGCCTCCGACACGAAAATCACTGCCCATGGGAAGTCTCCGCTCGTGGATCCGTTGGTGTGCGGCGGTTTCCGGTCACGGGCTCGTCTCTTCCAGGAACCAGTCGGTCGGCACCGTGTGCCCGAGCTCGCGCTTCTCGGCCAGCGCCAGCGCCCGCGCGCAGACGGCCGCGAACTGCACGCCCATGCCGGTGTTGTTCGCGAACACCGTGATGTCCTCGGGGCTCGTGCGGCCCGGCGCCTCGCCCAGCAGCAGGTCGCCGAGCTCGTGGATGGCGTCCCACTCCATCAGGCCGCGGGTGACCGGGCCGAGGATGTCGTACTGCTTGTCGTGGTGCACCTGTTCGCGCGAGAGCACGGTGATGTGCGGCGCGGCGCGGTCGAACGTCGTGTCGTCCAGCTCGCGCCGGGTGGCGGTGCCGTCGGGCGAGGTGATGGCCGTGACGTGCGTGCCGGGGTCGAGCCAGGCGCCGTCGAAGCAGGCTTCCATGGCCGCGGTGGCGCAGGTGACGATCTGGCAGCCGGCCACCGCGTCGCGCCGCTCGTCCACGGCCACGATCTTGCGCCCGGTCTTCTCGCTCCACACCTTCGCGAAGTGTTCGCGGTGCTCGGGCGTGGGGCTGTACACGCGGACCTCTTCGATGTTCGGCCGCACCATGAGCAGGCACTCCAGGTGCGCCTCAGCCTGCCAGCCCGAGCCGAACATCCCGGCGACCGTCGCGTCCGGGTTGGACAGTTCGCGGATGCCGAGCGCCGAGGTGGCGCCGACGCGCATCTTCTGGATGAAGCTGTCGTGCATGATGGCGAGCGGTTCGAGCGTGGTCAGGCTGTAGAGCGTGACGAGCCCGACGTAGCGGCCACCGGGCGCGGCCGGGATGAGCCGGCGCCGCTGCACCCCGGAGGGCAGCGTCTCGACGCCCGCGATGTCGGACGTGATCCGCAGCGCCCACACGCCGCTGGAGACGTTGCCGCCCTCCTGCGACTTGAACCGGAAGCGGAAGCCGGGGTGACGGCTGTCCTCGACCGGGAAGTACGTGTGGTTGCGCGGCCGGTTGGCGCCCTGGCCGGAGTTGAGCTCCTTGTACGCCGTCTCCAGCGCGTCGAGCGTCTCGCCGGCGGTGAGCACCTGCTCGATGTCGCCGTTGGAAAGGATCCTCACCGTTGTGCTCCTGTCAGGTGTTCTGGTTCGCCCGCGGTGACGCGGACGGTCTCGGCCACGGCCGCGTTGCCGCCGTCGGCGAAGGCGACTTCCACGGACACCGCGCCCGCTTCGCCTTCGGCCAGTACGGCGGCCGGGTCCTGGGCGCGGAACTCGCCGCTGGTGGACAGGTCGGCCTGGTTGACCCAGCGGACCTCGGCCTTGGCGCCCTCCGGCAGCTTCGCCAGCGCGGGTGCGGCGGCCTCGGCGAGCGAGCCGATCCTCGCGCCGGCCTTGGCCGAGGCGATGGCCGCGGTCAGAGCGTCCTTCAGCGCACCCGGCCAGCCGGCGCCGTCACCGAGGACGCGGCTCGAGTACACCCAGTTCATCCGGTACTGCCCGGTGACGCCGAAGGACGTCACGCCGTCCGAAGTGGACAGCGAGCTCGGGTACAGGTCGAGGAAACCGCCGCCGCGCAGGGCGCGTTCCACGGTCTCGACGCGGCTGCCGGCGGTGCTGCCCTCCACCGTGGCCTTGGCCGCGGCGTCGTCGAGGATCCGGCCGGCCGCGCGCAGCAGCTCGGTCTCGGCCGCCGACGGGATCAGGCGCTGCTCGCGCACCAGGCCGCCGAGGCGCTCGACCTGCCAGCCGGGCACCGCGGCCACGATCTCGTCGGCCACGTCGGCGGGCCACAGCGCGGCGTCGACCAGGCCGATCGTGCCGTTCTTCTTGCCCAGCAGGTACTTCGCGACGAGGTCGGCGAAGTTCTTGCCGCCGCTGAACTCCGTGACCTTCGACGAGGCCTTCATCCAGTTCTGCACCCGCAGCGAGAGCTTGGTGAGGAACGTGACGGGTCCCTCGGCGGGGATCGCCAGCACACCTTCGTTCCAGTACAGGCACAGGTTGGTCAGGTAGGCGAGGTCGTCGGAGCGCGACACGTCGGCGTAGACGAACGCGACGTCGATGCCCTGGGCCGCCATGGCCTTCTGCAGCGCGGCGACGCGGTCGCCCCACTCCTGGTCGGGGGTTTCCGCGGGGTCGAGTACGTGCAGACCTCGTTTCACGCCACGTCTCCTGTCTCGAACAGCTTCCGTTCGGTCGTGATCAGCACTTCACAGCCGTCGGCGGTCACGCGCACGGGGTCGCCGAGCACGTGGTAGCCGGCCAGCGGCGTGTAGGTGTTGGGGTGGATGATGAACACGGAGTTCTCGGGCAGCACGGTGTGGTTGCCCTCGATGATCGGCGTCTCGTCGAGGTGCAGGCCGTGGCCGTGGCCGCGCACACGGGTGTAGTTGCTGCTGCAGTACTCGCCGTAGCCGTACTTGCGGAACACGTCGTTCTCGGCCATCGCCACCTCGTGGGCGGTGATGCCGGGGCGCACCACGGAGATGCCGGCCTCGACGGCCTCGTTGAACAGGTCGAACGACTTGCGCTGCCCGTCGTCGGCCTTGCCCACCACGGCGGAGCGGCAGATCTGCAGCCAGTACCCGTCCATCTTGGGCGTGAGCTCGGTCCGCACCATGTCGCCGGCTTCGAGCAGCCGGTCGCCCGGTGGGGTCATGCCGCGCACCTCGTCGCGGCCCGACGCGATGAGCATGAAGTTGTCCTCGGCACCGAGGTTCTTCAGCCGCGCCTCGACCTCCGCGACGATCCGGTACTCCGGCAGCCCCGGTTCGAGCACGTCCACGAACGCTTCCCAGCCGGCCGCGCACACGACGGCGCTGCGGCGCATCCGCGCCAGCTCCCACTCGCTCTTCACCAGCCGCGCGGTGTCGAGCAGCTTCGTGGCCGACCCGACTTCGGCGCCCGGCGCCGCGGCGCGGATCGTCTCCATGAGCACGAGCGGCACGAGCTCGTGGTGGGCGATGCCGATGCGCCGCGGCGCCAGCTCCTTGAGGACCACGCCCAGCTCGGCCGGGTTCGCCGGGTCCAGTCGCCGGGCCTCGCCGACCCAGCCCTGCGCGGTGAAGGCCGCGAGGTCCGAAGGCCGGGTCGAGAACGCCACCGCGTCACCTTCGGCGGGGAACACCACGAGCGCGGCGCTGCCGGCCGGGGTCACGTCGGTGAAGTAGCGGATGTTCTCCCGCCGCCAGGCGGGGCCGTAGGCGAGCACGACGTCCAGGCCCTGCTCGGCCATCGCGTCGCGGATCTTGCGGTGCCGCAGCTGCAGCTCCGCGAGGTCCTCGGGGGACAGGCCCGCTCCGGCGGGTGCCGGGGCGTGGTCGATCGTCATGGGTACCTCCACTATGGTTGTGGTGGGGTCGGTTTCCGGTGGTGACTCGGGCAGTCAGGAGCGCGCCGGGGCCAGGGCGGCGGGCGCCCCTTCGCCGGTGATCTCGCTCGTGATCTGCTCGACGGTGCGGCCGCGGGTCTCGAAGGTCGCCACGAGCGCGGCGATCCCGGCGAGGATCGAGATGATCCCGAAGACCAGGAAGAACAGGAACTGCGAAGCGTGTGCCGCCAGGATGAACCCGACGAGCACGGGCATGATGAGGCCGCCGACCTTCTGCCACGCCGCCGCCCAGCCGAGCCCGGTCGCGCGGCTGGCCGTGGGGTAGAGCTCGCTGGCGTAGGCGAAGAGCGTGCTGCCGGCCAGGCCGCTGCCGAAGAACGTGGCCAGCGAGCCGAGCACGATCACCGCGCCGGTCGCCGACGTGGTGCCCCAGGCGAGGCAGAACACTCCACTGAGGACGAACGCCCCGCCGAGCACCACGCGGCGGCCGATCCGGTTGATCAGCTGCCCGGCGAGGATCGCGCCGACCACGCCGGCGGCCGTGATGATCGCCGTGTAGCCGAAGCTCTTGAGCAGGTCCACGCCCTGGTCTTCCAGGACCGAGGGAAGCCAGCTCGAGAGCCCGTAGAGGAACGCGCCGGCGCAGACCTCCATGAACCAGATGGCGATCGTGTAGCGCAGGTAGTGCCGGGCGACGAGCGTGCGCACGGTGCCGCCGCTCTCGGGTGCCGCGTGCCGGCCGGCGGGGGCTTCGGTGGGGTTGCCGCCCCGGCACAGGCCGCTGACGATGGCCGCGGCGTCGGCGAGACGATCGCGGCGCAGCAGGTAGCGGACCGACTCCGGCAGCGTCGCCAGCATGAACACGCCGACGACCACCGGCACGGTGGCGATCACGAACATCGCGCGCCAGCCGAACGCCGGCACCACCGCGGTGCCGACCGCGGCCGCCGTCGGCAGCCCGATCAGCCACGCCGCCGTGGCGGCGGTGACGAGCGGGCCGCGGTGGCGCGAGGGCACGAACTCGGCGATGTAGGGCAGGACCACGGCGATCTCGGCACCGAGCCCGATCCCTTGCAGCGCGCGGAACGCGACGAGGGCGCCGAAACTGGGCGCGAACACCGCGGCGAGCGAGAACACGGCGTAGACGATCACCGTGATCGACAGCGGCACCTTCCGGCCGAACCGGTCGGACACCGTGCCGGCGACGGCCGCGCCCACGAGCATGCCCGCGAACAGCGCCGAGGAGAACACGCCGGCCGACTCGCTGGTGAGGTGGAAGGTCTTGATGACACCCGGCAGGATCACGCCGGTCAGGTTGATCACGAACCCGCACAGGAAATGTCCGATAAGGACGGTCACGTAGATTCTCAGGTGCCGTGCGGTGAACGCCGACTCGTCGAGGCGGGAGAGCAGGGAGTGGGACGAGGTCGCGGGGGACGGGGGCATGTGGGGCCACCTCCTTGTGGCTGGAACAACCCAGGGCTTGTGAAACCCAGCAGCTCGTAGGACGGCGGCTGGTGCTACCCGGTGGCTCCTCGCCGCCCGACGCGGTGGTCGAACGGCGTGGAACCCGTTGGCCGGCAACCCATCGGCGGTCCGGTTCGCCGGTCGGCGGCCTTGTGGGCCACCGGCGTGCGTCCGGCCGTGTCGAACCGATCGGTTGCCACCCGATGGCTTCGAGACTCCGGCACCACGGCACTCCGAAGCGGCCCGGCTCGAAAGCCCGGCGGTGCGGAGGCCGAGGGATGTCGGCCGGCGGCTCGAAGCCGTCCGGTTCGAAACCCGTGGCGCAGGCCGGATGGCCTGGCGTCAAACGGTTCCGATCCGGTGTGGTGCGGTGGTGCTGACCCCCCTTGGGTCTTCTTCCGTCACCGGTCGTCCAGGTTGCCCTGGACGTCGAAGTAGATCTGCGAGAGCGCGGGCAGCAGCTGGTCGCGCACCTCGGGGGCGAGGCCCGCGGTCAGTTCGGCCGCGAACTTGTCGAGGGTGCGCCGGGCGGTGTCCCGCGCGGTGACGCCCTTGGCGGTGAGCTCGAGCTGCATCGTGCGCCGGCTCGTGGCCGAGGGACGGCGCGAGAGTAGGCCCTGGTTCACCATCTTGTCGACGCTTTCCGACATCGTCGACGGGTTGCGGTGCGCGAGCTTGCACAGCGCCGTGAGCGACGTGTGGCCGCTCCCGACCCTCGACAGGATCCGGTACTGCCGGATGGTGAGCGGCAGCTCGAGCCCGGCGAGCAGCTCCGTCTGGAGCCGGGTCAAGCGCCCGCCCAGAGCCAGCAGGACCTCGCCGAGGCCCGCTTCCGGGCCCAGTTCGTCGAAGGTCTCGGTGTCGTTGGTGGTCATTTTGGTCCCCGTACGTTCCGGTACCCGAAATAACGATGCCGCCGACTGTACGTCCGCCCCCGGGCTGTGGGAAGAGGTGATTTCGTGACGACGAGAGTCTTTCAGTGGGTGAAAACCCGGATGGTCCCCGGCGCACCGCGGGTGAGAGCTTCGGAAACCGACCCCGACCGAAGGAGCTCTGAGGCGTCGATGGCAGCGTTCGCCCGAAACCAGTGGTACGTCGCCGCATACGGCCGCGAGGTGGGCCGGGAGCTGTTCTCCCGGACCGTGCTCGGCGAGCCGATCGTCTTCTACCGCACCGAATCCGGCGACGTCGTCGCGCTGGCCGACCGCTGCGTGCACCGCCGCTACCCGCTCTCGGAGAGCCGGCTCGACGGCGACAAGATCGTCTGCGGCTACCACGGCTTCACCTACGACAGCGCCGGTTCGTGCGTGTTCGTCCCCGGCCAGGCCCGGATTCCGCGCACCGCAAGGGTTCCCTCGTACCCGGTGGTGGAGCAGGACTCGTTCGTGTGGGTGTGGATCGGCGAGCGCGAGCTGGCCGACGAGTCCACGATCCCGCGCGCGCCGTGGCTCGCGGACCCGGCCTACACCAGCGTGAGCGGAATGGAACCGCTGGCCGCGCGGTACGAGCTGCTCGTGGACAACCTGCTCGACCTCTCGCACGAGACCTACCTGCACGGCGGCTACATCGGCACGCCGGAGGTCGCGAACACGCCGATCACCACGGAGGTCGACGAGGACCGCGGCATCATCTACGTCAGCCGCCACATGGCCGACGCCGAGTGCCCGTCGTTCTACGCGAAGTCCACGGGCATCGAAGGCCGGATCACGCGCTGGCAGGACATCGAGTACCACCCGCCGTGCCTGTACCTGCTGCACAGCCGCATCGCGCCCGTCGGCGTGCTGCCGAACTCCGACGGCACCGACCCCGACGGTTTCCACGTCGAGGTCGTCTACGCGATCACCCCGGAGACCGAGCACAGCACCCACGACTTCTGGGCCGTGGCACGGGACTTCGCTCTGGAGGACACCGGCGTGTCCGATTTCCTCGCGGAGAACAACCGCACGGTCGTGCTGCAGGACGTGCGGGCGCTCGACATCCTCGAACGCGTCATCGAGGCCGAACCCGAGGGGTACCAGGAGCTTTCGGTCAACATCGACACGGGCGGGCTGGCCGCGCGCCGCATCCTCAAGAGGCTGGCGGCCGGCGAGAGCGCGCAGGTCGTGTCGTCGTGAGCGAGCGCGTGGCGATGCTGCGGGGCGAGAACGTGGTGCGCATCCACTGGAAGCTCGGCACCGACGTGCTAGTCGGCGTGTGCCACTGCGGGGCCGAGCACGAGTCGGAGGACCCGGTGGAGCTGTGGGACTGGCTGCTGGCCCACCCCGTCGGGCACGGCGCTCCGGCGGTGCCGGTGGTCCCGCCGGAGCGCGTGGCCGTCGCGGTCTGAGCGGTCTGAGAGATCTGACCGGTTCATGAGGAGGAGACGATGAGCGTCCTGGCCACGGAGCTGGAGCTCGACGTGGTGCTGGCGGCCCCGGAACGGCTGGCCGACGGCGTCGTCCGGCTGACCCTGCGCGACCCGGACGGCGCGGCGATGCCGGCCTGGGAGCCGGGCGCGCACGTGGATCTGGTGCTGGGGCCGGATCTCGTGCGGCAGTACTCGCTGTGCGGCGATCCGGCCGACCGGTCGGTGCTGCAGGTGGCCGTGCTGCATGAGCCGGCCGGACGCGGCGGCTCGGCGCACGTCCACGGCCTGACCGGCGGCGAGCGGCTGCGCGTGCGCGGTCCGCGCAACCACTTCGCGCTGGTGCCTTCGCCGCGCTACCTGTTCGTGGCGGGCGGCATCGGCATCACGCCGCTGGTGCCGATGCTCGCCGCGGCCGAGGCGGCCGGGGCCGAGTGGCACCTGCTCTACGGCGGGCGCACCCGCGCGACGATGGCCTTCGCGGCGGAGCTGCGCGAACGCTACGGCGACCGCGTGGAGCTGGTGCCGCAGGACGAACGCGGCCTGCTCGACCTCGACGCGGCGCTGGCCGCGGCACCGGGCGCGGCCGTCTACTGCTGCGGCCCGGAACCACTGCTGGCGGCCGTCGAACAGCGGTGTGCGCCCGATTTGCTGCACCTCGAGCGGTTCACGGCGCTGCCCGACACCGGTCCGCGCGATGCGTTCGAGGTCGAGCTCGCCCAGTCGGGCCGGACGGTGCAGGTACCGGCGGACCGCTCGATCCTCCAGGTGCTGGAGGAGTCGGGGGTGCCCGTGTTGTCCTCCTGCCAGGAGGGGACGTGCGGCACGTGCGAGACCGGCGTGCTCGACGGGGTGCCGGACCACCGCGACTCCGTGCTCACCGGCCCGGAGCGCGAGGCGGGCGACGTGATGATGATCTGCGTGTCGCGCTGCGCCGGTGCGCGACTGGTTCTGGATCTCTGACCCCGCGGGTAGCGTGAGGCGATGACCCGGCAAGCCCCAGCGACGGGCACCTCCGTGACCAGCAAGGTGCTGGCGCTGCTCGAGGCTTTCACCCCGGACGCCGCGGATCTGAGTCTCAGCGAGCTGGCCCGGCGGTCCGGTGTCTCGCTCGCGACCGCGCACCGGCGCGCGGCCGAGCTCGTCGAATGGGGTGCGCTGGAACGCGACGCGGCGGGGCGCTACCGCATCGGGCTGCGGCTGTGGGAGGTCGCGTCGCTCGCGCCGCGCGGGCTCGGCCTGCGTGACGCGGCGATGCCGTTCCTGGAGGACCTGTACGAGGTCACGCACGAGAACGTGCAGCTCGCCGTGCGCGAGGGCCTGGAGGTGGTGTTCGTCGAACGCATCGCCGGGCGCGACGCCGTGCCGGTCTGGACCCGGGTCGGCGGCCGGTTCGCCCTGCACGCCACGGGCGTCGGCCTCGTGCTGCTGGCCCACGCGCCCGCGGCCGTGCAGGAGGAAGTGCTCGGCGGGCCCCTGCACGGCTACACCGCGAAGACCGTCTGCGATCCGGCTCGGCTGCGCCGCGTGCTCGCCGACGTCCGCAAACAGGGCTACTCCGTGAGCGACGGGCAGGTCACCGTCGACGCGCTGTCGGTCGGCGCCCCGGTGTCCACCGCCGACGGCACGGTCGCGGCGGCAGTGTCCCTTGTGGTCCGGGCCGGCAGTGCCCAGCCGGCCGCGTTGGCGCCCTTGGTGATGGCGGCCGCGCGCGGCATCGGCCGGGCCCTGGCGGGCGGGCCGGCGCGGGTGTTCCCGGCGGGCCGCGCCCGCCCGTGACCTACTGCGGCACGTGCCAGCAGGTGCCGGTCGCGTCGGGCGTGCGCTCGGCGACGGTCGCGGCGGCGGGCAGCACCCGCTGTCCGGACTGGACGACGGTCGGCGTGGCGGGCGGGGCCGGGGCCACCTCGTTGTAATCGAGTTGCGCGAGCGCCAGCAGCAACAGCACATCGCGCTCGCCGTGCGGGAGCTCGGCCGGCGCGGCCGCGAGCGTGCCGCGGGCCGTGATCGCCGAGACCACGCGGCTTTCGTGGCCCTCACCGGACTCTGCGGTCGTGCACCTCGGTGAACGCCTCGGGCTCCAGCCGGAACCGCGCGGCCGGCCCGGCGTCGCCCACCGGTGCGGTCGTTTCTCTGCCTCTCCTCACGCGGGGGGTTCCTCCCAGTCGGGACAGCTTTCACCACGTCTTCGCCGCAGCGGGGAAACTTCTTCCCGAACGGGCGAGGAAGGTCAAAACGGTGCTGGTCAGCGGCGGCTCGGCCTAGGATCGGCGCGTGGAGCTTCCCGTGATGCCGCCCGTGCGGCCGATGCTCGCCAAGGCCGTGCACGAGGTCCCGAGGACCGAGGGGCTCTGGTTCGAGCCCAAGTGGGACGGGTTCCGCTGCGTCGTGTTCCGCGACGGCGCCGAGGTGGAGCTGGGTTCGCGCAACGACCGCCCGCTCACGCGCTACTTCCCCGAGCTGGTCGAGCTGCTGGGCGACGCGCTGCCGGAGAAGTGCGTGGTCGACGGCGAGATCGTGCTGGTCACGCCGCGGGGCCTGGACTTCGAGTCGCTGCAGCTGCGGCTGCACCCGGCGGCGAGCCGCGTGCGGAAACTGGCCGAGGAGACGCCGGCGAGTTTCATCGCGTTCGACCTGCTGGCCCTGGGCGAGCGCGATCTCACCGGGGAACCGTTCCGCACGCGCCGGCGGATGCTGGAAGACCTGCTCGGCGACAACCCGTCCGGCGGCCTGCAGCGCGTCCACCTGACGCCGCTGACCACGGATCCGGACACGGCCGAGGACTGGTTCACCCGCTTCGAGGGCGCCGGCTTCGACGGTGTGATGGCCAAGCCGGCCGATCAGCCGTACGAGCAGGACAAACGCGTGATGTGGAAGGTCAAGCACGAACGCACGGCCGACTGCGTCGTCGCCGGGTTCCGCTGGCACAAGGACGGGCAGGGCGTGGGTTCGCTGCTGCTCGGCCTGTTCGACGACGCCGGCGCGCTGCACCACGTGGGCGTGGCCAGCAGTTTCACCGCCAAGCGGCGCCGCGAGCTGGTCGAGGAGCTGGCGCCGTTGCGGGAGAACGCGCTGGAGGGCCACCCGTGGCGCACCTGGGCCGAGTACGAGCCCGAGCCCGGCCGCCGGCCCGGCGCGAACAGCCGGTGGGCGCCGCAGAAGGACCTGTCGTGGGAGGCCGTGCGGCCGGAGTGGGTCGCGGAGGTCCGCTACGAGCACCTGCAGGGCGGCCGGTTCCGCCACGGCGGGCGGCTCGTGCGCTTCCGCCCCGACCGTGACCCGGCTTCGTGCACGTACGCGCAGCTGGAGGAGGCGCCGCCGGCCGAGCTGGCGACGTTGTTCGGGGAGACGAGATGAGCGGCGTGGTGCTGGAGCTCGACGGTGTCGAGCTGACGATCTCGAGCCCGGACAAGGTGTACTTCCCCGAGCGCGGCGAGACGAAGCTCGACCTCGTGCGCTACTACCAGGCCGTGGCCGGCCCGCTGCTCGACCGCCTCGGCGGCCGCCCGCTGCTGCTGGAGCGCTACCCGGACGGTGCCGGCGGCAAGAGCTGGTTTCAGAAACGCGTCCCCAAGACCGCCCCGAAGTGGCTGACCACCACCGTCGTCTCCACGCCCAACGGCACGACCAGCGACGCCCTCGTGGCCGCCGACCTCGCCCACGTGCTGTGGGCCGTGAACCAGGGCTGCCTCGGCTTCCACGTGTGGCCCAACCGTGCCGCGTCGCTCGACATCGCCGACGAGCTGCGGATCGACCTCGACCCGTCGCCCGGCATCGGCTTCCCGCAGCTGCGCGACGCGGCGGTGCTCGTGCGCGAGTTCCTGACCGAGCTGGGCATCGAGGTCCACGTGAAGACCTCCGGCTCGCGCGGCCTGCACCTCTACGCCATCCTCGAACCCCGCTGGGACGGCTACCAGGTCCGCGCCGCCGCGGTCGCCCTCGCGCGGGCCCTCGAACGCCGCCACCCGGACCTCATCACGGCCCAGTGGTGGAAGGAGGAACGCGGCGCGCGCGTCTTCGTCGACTTCAACCAGAACGCCCCGCACAAAACGGTCTTCGGCGCGTGGTGCGTCCGCCCGCGCGTCGGCGGCCAGGTGTCCACGCCGATCTCGTGGGCCGACCTCGCCACTGTCATCCCGGACACACTCACCCTGACCTCGGTGCCCGCTCTCGTCGCCGAACACGGCGACCCCTGGGCCGGCGCGAACGACCGGCCGCAGTCCATCGAACCGCTGCTGGAGCTGTCCCGGGCGGACCTCGCATCGGGCCTGATGGACGCCCCTTGGCCGCCGGTGTACCCGAAGATGCCGGGCGAGCCGCCGCGCGTGGCGCCGAGCCGCGCGAAGAAGAGCTGAGCCGGGTGCGGCTCGAGACCGGTGTGCGGCAGCCCGCGGCGAGGCGGGTGTACGAGCGCGAAGGCGACCGGCGGATCCCCGCGTTCCCGCCGCGCGAGAACGACCCGGAGAGCGGCTGCTCCGCCGAAGACCTCGCGCGTCACGCGAACGGCAGGTCGAACGCCAGCTGACCGTCGCCGTCTTTTGGTGGTGCGCCGGACAGGGTCGCGGCGCAGGTGGGGCACGGGGTGACGTCGCCGGTGCCCGGGGCCGTGAGGTCGACCGGCGTCCACGTGCGGGACTCGCGTTCGCCGCAGACCGAGCGGCGGTAGCGCAGGTCGCCGGCGCGGGTCATGAGATGGGCGACGGGCGCGTCGTCGGGGAGGGCGCCGACGAGGTACCAGCGCGTCGCGGTGTGGACTGTGGGGATTGTCGCCATGGAACTGTCCTCCTGGGAGGCCGGTTCAGCTTCATTCCTTCGTCACAGCCATCTTCCGTCGCGCGGTGCGGGAATCCGTGCGTTTGGCGGTGTTCGGCGTGGCGCGCTCAGTCCTCTGGAGACTCTTCTGCCTGGTCAGGCGCCGGTTCGTTGAGGTAACGCAAGATCCGCAGCAGGCCGCGTTCGTCGATCTCGTCGGTTTCGGCCACGCACTCGGTGAGGCGCCGCGTGACGTCGTCGGCGTCGAGGCCGGCGCCAATCAGCACGAGCTCGGTGCCGTGTGGCCGTCCCGCGGGCCAGGGGGAGCGGTCGAGCTGGATGAACGCGCCCACGGTGTGCAGCCCGAACCGCGCGCGCGGGCCCAGGTCCACGTGGCCTTTGACGCGGTAGAGGCCGGGCGGGCGCTGTTCGAGGAATGCCAGCAGCCGCCGCGGCGACAGCGGGCGGTCGGCGGTGAAGGTGACGCTCTCGTAGGCCGCGTGGAGGTGCTGCGAGTGGTCGTGGTCGTCTTCGCGCAGGTCGTCGAAGGACAGCTGGCCGAAGCGTTCGCGCGGCTTCGGGTCGAAGAACAGCTCCGGGTCCACCCGGCCGTGGTCGGTCACCAGCACCGGCACGCCCGGCGCGAACTCCTCGACGGTCGCGGTCAGCTTGGCGAGCTCGTCGGCCGTGACGCGGTCGGCCTTGTTGACCACGACCAGGTCGGCGATGCGCAGGTGGTCGGCCAGCTCGGGGTGGCGTTCGCGGGTGCTGCCGAACTCCGCGGCGTCGACGACTTCGGCGAGGCCGCCGTAGCGGATGTCGGGGTTCTCGCTCGCGATCATCAGCCGCAGCAGGTCGCGCGGCTCGGCGATGCCGCTGGCCTCGACCACGATCACGTCGATGCCGGCTTCGGAGCTCGACAGCCGCCCGAGCATCGCGTCGAGCCCGCTCGCGTCGACGGCGCAGCAGAGACAGCCGTTGCCGAGGGAGACCATGGTGTCGACCTGGCCGGACACGGCGAGCGCGTCGATGTTCACGCTGCCGAAGTCGTTGACCACCACGCCGACCCGTGCGCCCTGTCGGTTGGCGAGCAGGTGGTTGAGCATCGTGGTCTTGCCCGAGCCGAGGAACCCCGTGACGAGGACCACCGGGATCCGCTGCCTGGCCACGATCACACCCCTCCCGCCGTCGCACCGACCTTACCGCCAAGTGATCACGGAACCGCTTCCAGGTCGTGATCAATTTCCGGACACATTGTGCAAGGTCGAGGTGACGCAATTATTTCCGCGCCCGCAGCACCGCCGCCTACCTGCGAATTCCGCATTTCGCGGGCGGTGCCCGGCACATTCGGCGGTTGCCTGGAACGCCGCTTCGGGTACGCTTCCCGTTCTGGCGAAACCCTTGGGGCTACGGGATTTGTCGCCGCCGGCTCGGATCAGCACCGAATGACGGAGGAACAGTGGGTCTTGCCTGCGTGTCGCGGGTTGTGCTTTCTGCCAGTGGAGTAGCCCGGTGACCATTGCGTCCATGCGAGTGAATTTCGACGCACCGTTGGCGCCCGAAAGGGTGACAACCGTCGAATACGGCGAGGCCGAGGAATTCATCCGGCTCTGCCACGCGGAAGCCGCCGTGCCCGGCCTGCGCGTCGACGAGCGGCTCGCGCAGATCAAGGAGGAGATCGCCGAAACCGGTTCCTACCGGCACACCCACGCCGAACTGGCCCACGGCGCGCGCGTGGCGTGGCGCAACTCCGCCCGCTGCATCGGCCGGCTCTACTGGCGCGGCCTGCGCGTGCGCGACCGGCGCGACGTGCGCGAAGCCGCGGGAGTCGCCGCCGAATGCGTCACGCACCTGCGCGAAGCGACCCGCGGCGGCCGGATCCGGCCCACGCTCACGGTGTTCGCGCCGGACAGCCCGACCACGCCCGGCCCGCGCATCCACAACGACCAGCTCATCCGCTACGCCGGCTACCGCCTCGAAGACGGCTCCGTGCTGGGCGATCCGCAGTTCGTCGAGTTCACCGACACCGTGCGCGAGCTGGGCTGGCGCCCGCCCGAGCGGCGCGGTTCGTTCGACGTGCTCCCGCTGCTCGTCGAGGCGGAACCGGGTTCGCCGCAGCTGTTCGGCCTGCCCGCCGACGCCGTGCTGGAGGTGCCGCTCACGCACCCGGACCACCGCTGGTTCGCCGGCCTCGGCCTGCGCTGGCACGCCGTGCCCGCCATCAGCAACATGCCGCTGGAGATCGGCGGCGTGCGCTACTCCGCGGCGCCGTTCAACGGCTGGTACATGGCCACGGAGATCGGCGCGCGCAACCTCGCCGACGTCGCGCGCTACAACCTGCTCCCCGTCATCGCCGGCCTCATGGGCCTGGCCACGGACGACGACCGCACGCTGTGGCGCGACCGTGCGCTCGTGGAGCTGACGCTGGCCGTGCAGTATTCGTTCGACCAAGCGGGGGTCACCATCGCCGACCACCACTCGGAGTCACAGCGGTTCCTGACGCACCTCGAGCGCGAGGAGCGAGCGGGCCGGTCGTGCCCGGCCGACTGGAGCTGGCTCGTGCCACCGATTTCCGGCGCGCAGACCCCGGTTTTCCACCGCTACTACGACGAACCCGACCCCGCGACGCGGCCGGCGTTCCTGCTCCCTGGTCAATGAGAACAGCCGTTCGGCGGATCCCTGCGAACTGGGGGCGCCGACGGTCCGCGGAGGGCGGACAATGGGGACATGACCGCAGTGCTCGTCGCCCACGCAGGCAAGAACGGCGGCACCCGCGAGATCGCCGAGGTGGTCTCGGAGGAGCTGCACGCCCTCGGCCACACCGTGGACACGCGGGACGCGGCCGACGTCGCCGACGTGGCGGGCTATGCGGCCGTGGTGGTCGGGAGCGCGCTGTACTACTCGCGCTGGCGCCCGTCGGCCGTGCGGTTGCTGGAGCGCAACGTGGAAGCCTTGCGTGAACGCCAGGTCTGGCTCTTCCACAGTGGCCCGTGCGGCCCCGGCGCGTCCCTCGTGCACGTGAGCCTGCCCGCGTCCGTGGCCCTCCTGGCGGCGAGCATCGACGCGGAACGCACCACCACGTTCGGCGGGCGGTTGGACCCCGCGCTCGTCCGGGGGATTCTGCCGCGGCTGATGGCGCGTGGGTCCCGTGCCGGCGATTTCCGTGACTGGGCGCGAATCCGCACGTGGGCCCGCGATGTCGGCCACCACGTGAGCTCGCACGTTTCTCTCTGACCACCTGCCCGTTTCACCTGTGACGAGCGTCTTCCCGATCGTCGCGTGCCCTGCTTCGGCCGTGCCGGAATCCGCGCAAACCCCTTGAATGACACCAAAACCGCCAAATCACATCGGTTGCCCGGTCACTCACTCAGGTGTAGACCAACACCGGCGACACCTCGAAACTCACCAACGAGCAGGGGGACTCCGGTGCCGGATGCCACGGCGGGCAAGAAACCCAAACTCACCTCCGACCAGCGCAACGCGTTCATCGCCGCCTGGCTCGGGTGGACCATGGACGCGTTCGACTACTTCCTGGTCGTGTTCATCCTGGCCGACATCGCCAAGGACAAGTCCTTCGGCGCGACGGCGACGCAGCTCGCGTTCATCACCACGGCGACGCTCGTGATGCGGCCGGTGGGGGCGCTGGTGTTCGGGCTGTGGGCGGACCGCGTCGGCCGGCGGATCCCGTTGATGGTGGATGTGCTGCTGTACTCGGTCGCCGGCGTGCTCTGCGCGGTGGCGCCGAACTTCACCGTGCTGCTGATCCTGCGGTTCATCTACGGCATCGGCATGGGTGGCGAGTGGGGCCTGGGCGCGGCGCTGGCCATGGAGAAGATTCCGGTGCAGCGGCGCGGGTTCTTCTCGGGCGTGCTGCAGGCCGGCTACTCGAGCGGCTACCTCGTGGCCGCGCTGGCGTACCTGCTGTTCCACACCGCGCTCGACCTGGACTGGCGCTGGATCTTCGTGCTGAGCGTGTTCCCGGCGCTCATCAGCCTGCTGATCCGCGCCCGCGTCAAGGAATCCGAGGTGTGGGAGGCGGCGCAGGAGAAGATGCGGGTCACCCGCACGTCGGTAAAGGACGTGTTGCTCAACGGCAAGGTGATCCGCCGCTTTGTGTACCTGATCATCCTGATGACGGCGTTCAACTGGCTCAGCCACGGCACGCAGGACGTGTACCCGACGTTCCTCAAGTCCACCGACCACGGCGGCGCCGGCCTGAGCGCGTCGACGAGCACGTGGATCGCCGTGATCTACAACATCGGCGCGATCATCGGCGGCCTCACGTTCGGCGCCCTGTCCGAACGCTTCGGGCGGCGTGTGACCATCGTCAGCGCCGCCGTGCTGGGCCTGCCGATCATCCCGATCTTCGCCTTCGACCACGGCGCCGGCATGCTGGCCCTCGGGTCGTTCCTCATGCAGATCATGGTGCAGGGCGCCTGGGGCGTCATCCCGGCCCACCTCACCGAAATGTCCCCCGACGCGATCCGCGGCTTCTACCCCGGCGTCACGTATCAGCTGGGCAACCTGCTGGCCGCGCTGAACCTGCCGATCCAGGAAGCCATCGCCCAGTCGCAGGGCTATTCGGCCGCTCTCTTGTGGACAGTCATCCCGGCGCTGGTCGGCGTCGCCGTGCTGACCGCCGTCGGCAAGGAAGCCAAGTCCATCCGCTTCGGCGGCGAAGCGGCCACCACCGCGCCGGCGACGAGCGTGCAGTAGTACCGGTCGGCCCTTCCCGTGCTGCCCGGCTCTCGGGCAGCACGGAAAGGCCGGTTCCGCTGCGGCTGCCCCTTCGCCGCTCGCGTCCAACGCGCGACCCGTCAGCCGGGCGCACCCACCGGTGCGGATCACCATGCTGATCCGCACGCCGGCGGGCGCCGATCTGTGGCCCGGACGGCCTCAAAGTCACCCTTCAACGCTCTGACCTGCGGGGTTGCCGACGATAGTGCGCCGATATATCGTGGCTATGTCGGCGATAGCACACGAAGGGATTCTCATGACCAGGACAGCAGGCGCCCACCACATGTTCAGCGGCTTCGGTGGCCCCGAGCGCCACGGCCACCACCACACTGCCCACTTCGGCTTCGAACACCACGCCCCCGGCCACGGCGAGCACCACGCATTCGAGCACCACGGCCCCGGCGCCCCCGAGTTCTTCGGCGGCCATCACGGGCCCGGCCCCCACCACGGCCCCGGTGAGCCCTTCGGCTTTGCGCCCGATGCGGCGCGCGGGCCGGGCGGGTTTCCGCCGCCGCCGATGCCGCCGGTTCCGCCGGGGCCCGGGTTTCCCGGTGGACCAGGTTTCCCGGGCGGCCCCGGCGGTCCGCGCGCCTGGTTCGACGGCCGTCAGTGGGGCGGCCGCGGGTCACGGGGACCGGCGCGGCCTGTGCGCCCGGCGGTGCTGGCCCTGCTCGCCGAAGGTCCGATGCACGGCTACCAGCTCATGCAGGAAATCCGCCGCCGCTCGAACGAAGAGTGGCGCCCCAGCCCGGGCTCGATCTACCCGATCCTGCAGCAGCTGGAGGACGAGGGTCTCGTCCGCTCGACCGAGGAAGGCGGCCGCCGCGTCGCGCAGCTGACCGAGACGGGGCGCGAGCACGTCGCGGGCCGCGAGGAGGAGTTCGCGGCGCTCTGGGCGTCCCACGCTCCCGAGGACGACCCGGCCGCCGACCGCTTCGCCGCCCTGCACAAGCAGCTCGGCGACCTCTGGGCCGCCGCGGGCCAGGTCGCGTACACCGGCACCGACTCTCAGGCCACCGAGATGCGCAAGATCCTCGCCGACGCGCGCCGCCGCCTCTACGCCCTCCTCGCCGAAGACCAGGACGACTCCGAAGACTGACCGCCGGACGGGCGTCGAGTCCACACTGGACTCGGCGCCCGTCCGCCACGCCGGCACCAGGACCGGGTCACGCTCGACCCGGTCCTGGTCGCCTGCCGCTCGTGGTGACGCATCGACACCCGCCACCGGCCTGCCCGGCGCACCAGTCCCGGTTCGTTCCGTTGCCCCGAAACAACTGCCCGGCATCGAAGCACCCTCCTGAACCACCTGGGGTTCGATGCCACCGCCGAGACTCCGGTGCACCTCAGGTCATCCGGCCCGGCGGGGGTTCCGGTTCCCAGCCCAGGTGCGCCGAAACCACATCCGCCGCCGCCACGGTCCGGGCCCCGGCCTCGTCCAGCCGTGAACCGATTCGCGCGTGCGGCGCCGAGATGTTCAACGCCGCCACCACCCGACCCCGGAAGTCCCGCACCGGAGCCGAGACGCCGGACAGCCCGGGCTCGAACTCCTCCACCACCCGGGCGAACCCCTTGTCACGGGCGGCCCGGATCGTGGTCCACAACGTGGGCAGCGCCGGGTGGTCCGGGAAGCGCACGTAGAGCTCGTCCGGCGTCGCGTCGAACAGCAGCACGCGCCCGGCGGAGGTGCGAGCGGCCGGGACGCCGCGGCCCTCCCATTCGTGGACGCGGAACGAGTGCCCCGACACCGAAAGCAGCGTCAGCACCTCGCGGTCGCGCAGCACACACAGGTGGCTCGTCTCCTCCAGATCCGCCGACAGCGAGTGCATCACGGGCTCGGCGGCCCGCACGAGACGGTCCTCGGCACTGCGCGCGACCAGCGAAAACAGACGCCGGCCCATGCGATAGCGGAGAGTGTCGGGGTCGCGCTCGACCACGCCTTCCAGGGCCAGTGCCTTGAGCGCGCGCGAAACCTGGCTCTTCTCGCGCCCGGTCACCGCGGCCAGCCGCACCACGCCGAGGCCGCCCGCGCGCTGGGCCTCGGCCGACGCCAGCGCCTCGAGCAGGTCGAGGTCGCGGCGCAGGCCGTACCCCGACGCAGTCATGGCCGAACCCTAAACCGAGTTGGCCTGAGCGCAACACACGTTGCGATGTCCCGCGCACCCTTGTCGGCCCGCCCGGCGCACTCGTAGCGTCGAAGCCGATGAAGATCACCGCGATCACCCTCGACCGCCTGCGCCTGCCGCTCGACCCCCCGCTGCACGCGGCGTGGGACCCCGAGCCCCGGCGGCACTTCGACGCCACGATCGTGCGCGTCCGCACCGACGAAGGCATCACCGGCATCGGCTCCGGCGACACGATGGCGGGCTTCGAAGCCGTCGAGCACCTGTTCGTCGGCACCGATCCGCTCGACATCGTCCGCCACGTCAAGGCCATCGAGACGGCCAACTTCCACGGCGGCCGCTACTGGCCGCTCGAAGCCGCGCTGTGGGACGTCATCGGCCAGGTCGCGGGCCTGCCCGTCGCCACGCTCTTCGGGAACTCCGCCCGGTCGCTGCCCGTCTACGCTTCCTCGGCGGAGCTCAAACCGCCGGCCGAACGTGTCGAGTCAGCGCAACAGGCCAGGGAAGCAGGGTTCCGCGCGCTCAAGATCCGCATCGACCGCGACCGCGCCGACGAGGGCGTGGAGACCGTCGCCGCCGTGCGTGATGCTCTCGGTTCGAATTTTCACATCATGGTGGATCTCAACCAGTCCTGGCGCATGGCCGGCGACACCGCGCCCGCCACCGATCTCGCCGCGACCCGCCGGCTCGTGCGCCGCCTGGCCGAGCTCGACGTGTTCTGGGTCGAGGAACCCTTGCCCTACGCCGATGTTCAAGGTTTTCGCACGCTGCGTTCGGAAAACCCCGGACTTCGCATCGCCGCGGGAGAAATGCACCACTCCGTGCCCGACCTGCTGCGCTATCTCGAACAGGACGTGCTCGATGTCTACCAAATGGACGCCGTGCTCGCGGTGGGAATGCACCGCGCCCGCACCCTCGCCGAGGTGGCACAGCTGAAGCACCGCGCGTTCACCCCGCACAGCTGGACCAACGGCATCGGCCTGCTCGCGAACCTCGCGCTGGCCGCGGGTGTCGGCGCCGGCCCGTACCTGGAGTTCCCGTACGACCCGCCGGGCTGGACCCCGCAGCGTCGCGACTTCATGCTGGCCGAACCCCTGACGATCACCCCGGGCGGCGAGCTCACCGTGCCGCCGCGGCCCGGGCTCGGCGTCGAACTCGACGAGGAGGCGGTGGACCTATGGCGGATCTGACCTACGAAGACTGGCTCGCCGCAGCGCGCAACCTGACCCCTGAGACCCGGCCCTTCATCGCCGGCGGGTTCGTGGACCCGTTGTCCGGAAACACTTTCCCGTCCACCTCGCCCCGCGACGGCCGCGTGCTGGCCCACGTGGCCGACTGCGGTGCTGACGACGTCAACCGCGCCGTGCGCGCCGCCCGCGAGGCCTTCGAAGACGGCCGCTGGCGCGAACTCCCGCCGCGCGACCGCAAGCGGATCCTTCTGCGCTGGGCCGAGCTCGTCCAGGACCACGCCGGCGAGCTCGCTCTCCTCGACACCCTCGAAATGGGCAAACCGATCGCCGAGGCCCTGCGCGTCGACGTCGCCAAGACGGCGGAAACCCTGGCCTGGTACGCGGAAACCGTCGACAAGACCTACGACGAGGTCGCGCCCACTCCCGGCAACGCCCTCGCCCTGATCACCCGCGAGCCGCTCGGTGTCGTGGGCGCGGTGGTGCCGTGGAACTACGCGCTGCTCATCGCGTCGTGGAAGCTCGGCCCGGCACTGGCGACCGGAAACTCCGTGGTACTCAAGCCTGCGGAGCAGACGTCGCTGGCCACGCTCGTGCTCGCGCGGCTCGCCAGCGAGGCCGGCCTGCCCGACGGGGTGCTCAACGTCGTGCCCGGCCGCGGCGAGGTCACCGGCCAGGCGCTCGGCCGGCACCCGGACGTCGACAAGATCGCGTTCACCGGCTCGCCCGAGGTGGCGCGGCTGTTCCAGGTCTACGCGGGGGAGTCCAACGGCAAGCAGGTCGCCGTGGAGGCCGGCGGCAAGTCGCCGCAGCTGATCCTGCGTGACGCGGACCTGCCGGCCGCCGCTTCGGCCGTCACGTGGGGCATCTTCTACAACGCCGGGCAGACCTGCAACGCCGGCTCGCGCGTGATCGTGCCGGCGGAGCTGAAGGACCGGCTGCTGGCCGAGGTCGCGAAGATCACCCGCGAGACGTTCCGCGTCGGTGACCCGCTGGACCCCGCGACGGTGCTCGGCCCGCTCGTGGACGAGGTGCAGCTCGACCGCGTCGTCGGCTACCTCGACACGGGCCGCGAGCAGGGCGCTTCCTTCGTGCTGGGCGGAAATCGCGTGCTCGCCGAGACCGGCGGCAGCTACCTCGAGCCGACGGTGCTCGACGGCGTCCGCCCCGACGCGGTCGTCGCGCGCGAGGAGATTTTCGGGCCGGTGCTGGCGGTGCTCACGTACGACGGTGATGTCGACGAAGGAGTCCGGCTCGCCAACGACACCGACTACGGCCTCGTCGCCTCCGTCTGGACGCGCGACGTCACCACGGCCCACCGCGTCGCCAAGCGGCTTCGCGCGGGCACCGTGTGGGTGAACACGTTCGACGCGAGCGACGTCATCACCCCGTTCGGCGGGTTCAAGGCGACCGGTGCGGGGCGCGACAAATCGCTGCACGCGCTCGACGCGTACACGGCGCTGAAGACCACTTGGCTCGATCTCGCCTGAGTTGTCGACTTGTCCACCTCGAACGGGAAGGGGGCACGGTGGTGCGGACCGAGTTCGGGCCCGGCTTCGTCGAACGGCTGCCGGAGTTCGCCGCCGAGCTGGGCGGATCGCGGGTCTTCGTGGTGACCGACCGCGGCCTGCGCGCGACGGGCATCGTCGGGCGCGTGGAGAAGATCTTCTCCGCCGCCGGCGTGGAATGCGTGGTGCACGAGGACATCGGCCCCAACCCCGCGACGACGGAGCTCGACCGCGGCGCCGCCCGCCTGCGCGAGCACGGCGTGCCCGTCGTGATCGCCCTCGGCGGCGGGTCCGCGCTGGACGCGGCCAAGGGCATCTCACTGCTGGCCGGCAACCCCGGCTCGCTCGCCGCCGACGCCGACACGCTGTGGTCCGCTTCGGACGGTCTGCCGATCATCGCCGTGCCCACGACGTCCGGGACCGGCGCGGAGACCAACGGCTTCGGCGTGGTGGAAGACGTGTGCGCCCGCCGCAAGGTCTACATCGGACACGATTCGGTCCGCCCGCGCATCGCCGTGCTCGACCCGGAGCTCACACTCGGCCTCCCCGCCCCGATCACGGCCGCCACCGGCTTCGACGCCCTCGTCCACGGCGTCGAATCCCTCGCCTCCCTCGGCGCCGACGCCACGTCACGCGCCGACGCCGCCCGCGCCCTCACCCTCGTCGGCACCTGGCTCCCCACCGCCTACCGCGACGGCGCCAACCTGGAGGCCCGCTCCCACCTCATGCTCGGCGCTCACCTCGCGGGCCACGCCCTGACCCGCTCGGGCCTCGGCCTGGTCCACGGCCTCGGCCACGCCATCACCGCCCGCACCGGCACCCCGCACGGCGTCGCGCTGGCCGCGGTCCTCGAGGAGGTCATGACCTACACCGCCCCGTTCGCGGCCACCGCCTACGCCCAGGTCGCCGCCTCCCTCGGCGCCCCCACCGCCCTCGACGCCGTCCACGCGATCTCCACGGCCGTCCACCTCAAACGCCCCCTCCGCGACCTCGGCCTCACCCGCGCCGACCTGCCCACGCTGGCCGCAACCGCCCTGGCCGACGCGGTGACGAAAAACGCTCCCCGCCCACCACACCAAGCCGAGGTCGAGGAGCTACTCGCCTCCGTCTACTGAGCACAACCCGGCCGGACCTCGAACGGCCGCACCGATCCGCCTTGGTGGTGCGCACGGCTTGCGGCACCACTGAGGGGCGAAGGCCCGCGCCCGGTCGAGGCCGCACCCGCAAGGCACCGCGTCTCGGCGAGCCTGAAGTGCCGTCCTCGCGTCCGGCTGCCGCACCTCTGTCTACTGAGGACGTGCCGGTCGCGCATCCAACCGCCGCGCCGCCGAGAGGTGAAGGCCGGCGTCCGGTCGAGGCCGCACTCGCAGGTCGCCGCGTCTCGGCGAGCCTGAAGTGCCGTCCTCGCGTCCGGCTGCCGCACCTCCGTCTACTGAGGACAAAGAAAAACGCCGGACCCCACCCGGAGCCCGGCGTTTCCCACAAACCTCAGCGCTTCAACCCGTGCTCGATCGCCTCCACGATCCGCGGCCGCAGGTCCGCCACGCTGACGATCGCGTCGACCGAGCCGACCTCGACGGCGCGCTGGATGCTGTGCACGCGGTCGAACTCGGCGGCCACTTCGCCCAGCTTCTCGGCGCGCACGGACGACTGCA
Organism: Amycolatopsis sp. NPDC047767; assembly: GCF_040704195.1. Taxonomy (NCBI): domain Bacteria; kingdom Bacillati; phylum Actinomycetota; class Actinomycetes; order Pseudonocardiales; family Pseudonocardiaceae; genus Amycolatopsis; species Amycolatopsis sp. NPDC047767. The sequence goes on along the minus strand of NZ_JBEYSJ010000034.1, from coordinate 51,743 downwards.
CCTCCGCCAGGTCGGCCGCGCAGGCCGCGCGCTCGGCGCCGCTGAGTTCGCCCAGGCGGGCCTGTAGCGCGGAGACCCGCGGGTCGTTCGCCGTGCGGGTGTTGACCTCGCCCGAGAACACGACCGCGGCGGCCGGCGCGCCGCCCAGCACGGAGGCGAAGGAGCCCTCCAGGGCGAGCACCGTCATGTTCGGGTTGAGGGCCTTGGAGAACACCACGAACGCCCCGCCGTGGTAGCGGGAGATCACGGTGAACACGATCGGGCCGTCGAAGTTGACGATCGCGCGGCCGATCTCGGCGCCGTACTCCAGCTGCAGCTTGCGCATGGACTCGGGGGAGCCGTCGAAGCCCGACAGGTTCGCCAGCACCACCAGCGGACGGTTGCCGCTGGCCGAGTTGATCGCGCGGGCGGCCTTTTTGGACGAACGCGGGAACAGGGTGCCCGCGGTGTAGGTGTCCGGGCCGTCGGTGGGCGGGAAGCCGCGGCGCGGCACCGAGCGCGACTCGATGCCGAGCAGGCACACGGGGTGCCCGCCGATGTGGACGTCCTGCACGGCCGCGGTGTCCGCGTCGGCCATGCCGGCCCAGCGTTCCAGCACCGGGTGGTCCTGATCGGACAGTGCGCGCATCACCGTGCGGATGTCGAACGGCTTCTTCCGGTCCGGGTTGTGCTCGGCCGAGAAGATCTGGCCCACCGTGGTGAAGTCGCTGCCGACGATCGCGTGCGGGAAGTCCGACATGTCGCGGCTGACCGGGTCCGCCGTCACCGCGGTGCGCGGGCCGGGTTCGCCCGGCACGACGTATGTGTGGTCGTAGTGCGACATCAGCACGTCGCGCGCGCCCGCCAGGTTCGGCGCCCAGTACTGCGCCTGGCCGTTCGGGCCCATCACGCGGTCGTAGCCGCCGATGCCGAAGTTGTCCTCGGCCGACACGCCACCGGAGAAGTCGAGCGACTGCTTGCCCGTGAGCACCATCGCCGAATCCGGCGTCATGACCAGGATTCCCTTGGTGTGCATGAGCATCGTGGCTTCGGCGTTCCAGTACGGCTGGCCGCCGACGGTGATGCCGGAGACGACGATGTTGATCTCGCCGCCGTCCTGCGTGAACTCGACGATCCGCTTGAGCGCCGCCGCGATCCAGTCCATGTTCTCCACGCCGGAGTCCATGGAGATCTTGGCGCCGGACGACAGCGCGAACCACTCGACGGGCACCTGCATCCGCTCGGCCAGGTCGAGCGCGCCGATCACCCGCGCGCACTCCGGCTCCGCGAGCGCGCCGAGGGACTTCGTCGGGTCGCCCAGCAGCACCACCCGCGTGACACCCTCGGGCACCCGCTCGGTCGGCGTCGAGACGACCCCCGCGACGATCCCGGCCTTGTTGCGCCCCTTCGGCCGCTCGACCGGCACCAGGGCGCCGGAGTCGTCGAGGTCGTGCTCGGTGAACGTGCCCCCGCCGGCGAGCAGGTCGGTGAGCTCGTACGGGTACACGGTGTCGCGCCGCGCCGCGCGCAGCACCTTCTGGCGGTAGTCGTCCAGCGGCTGCACCGGCTCCTGCGACGGCTCGCCGACCGACAGGCGCACGCCCGAGCCGGCCTCGCTGCGGATCGTCACGGCCAGCTCGGTCAGCTCGCCCGTCTCCGGGTTGCGCCGCCGTGCCAGGAACTGGATCTCCTCCACACCCGCGCCCGCCGTCGACGGCAGCACGCGCTGGGCGAGCAGGTTCAGCTCGTCCATGGTCAGGTCGCTCGGCGGCCACACGTAGACGACGATCCGGTTGGTGTCGAAGCGTTTCCGGGCCGGGCGCTGCGCCTGCACGTTGCGGATCGCGTCGAGGCACGCGGCCAGCGTGTCCTCGGCCGCGGGCAGCGACACGAGCCGGCCGTCGGCCTCGCGCAGCGGCGTGAGGTCACGCACCTGCGCCAACGCGACCAGCCGCTCGTCGGCGGGGTTGGCCTGCGCGACGCACTTGAACAGGTACACCTCTTCGTCGGCCGAAGGCAGGCGCGTGAGGTCGAACTCCTGCAGCCGCTCCAGCTGCATGCGCTCGGCGACGCGCGGGTGCAGGCCGCGGATCAGCCGGTCCTCCGCGAACCCGTCGCCACCGCGGCGGAAGGTGAAGTGGTGATGCATCACGGCCCCGCCGCCCCCGGCGACGGTGGTGGTGACGCGAGTGATCGCCTCCGGCAGCGGCTGCGCGGCGAGGACCTCGCCGAGCCGCGCGGCCATCGTGTCGGAGTCGGGCTGGTCGGCCCATGTCACGTAGATGTCGGCCACGGCGTAGCTGCCGGCGTCGCTCGCCAGCTCACCCGCGGCGCGGACGGCGGCGGGCAGCCGCGCGAAGTCGACGGCCGTCGTGACCACCCGCGCGGGCTCGGCGTGCTCCGCGGTGACGAACACACACTCGGCGACCTCGCGCCGTTCGATTTCGGACAGGCTCTTGTTGCCGTAGTAACGCCGGGTGAGAACTTCCAGCAACGGCGCGGGATCCGTGCCGGGCCGGTCGATGCGCTGGCCGAGCAGCCGCACCAGCGGCTCGGAGCTCGACACCATGCCGGCGATGAGCTTCGCGCGGTCCGGCGCGTCCGGGTTGTGGTCGAGGTACTTCAGGCTCCGGCGGACCTCGGCGTAGACCTCCGCGCGGGCGCGGCGCAGCAGCGGCTGGGCGAACCAGCGGAACACCACACCGCGGGCGAAGTCGCTCACCGCCGGGTGGCGCACCTGCGTGGCGGCCACGAGGTGCTCCAGCGCCAGGCCGGCCTCCTCGCGCAGGTCGCCGGTCGGCGGTGCCTCCGTGAGCCACTGCCGCAGCAGCGCCGTGACGATCGCGACGTCCGACGAAGACCGTTGCTGGGCAAGGAAGATGCGGAAGACCGCCTCCTCCAGCTCCGGCGTGCGCTCCAGGTCGGCCACGCCGTAGTGGCCGAGCACGCGGCGCAGGCGGGCCTGGAACGTCTCGGGCAGCCCGGCGCGCTCCACGTCGAGGCTCTGCAGGTACGTGTGGAAGTACTCACGGGCGCTGTGCACCGGGCTCGCCGGGCTGACGTCTTCGCCGGCCGGCTTGTTGCGCGTGAGCTCCGACAGGTCGGCGAACACGCCCAGCAGCTCCACCTCGGCGGCCAGCGGCCGCGAAGCTCCCTGCTCGGCGCGCGCGGCGAGGTAGCCCGCGAGCGCGCGGCGCTGGTCGTGCGGGTCGACGTCGAACCCGAGCAGCAGGCCGCGCAGGTCCTGCAGCCCGCGGGCCGCGCGGTCGGCGGCGGAGGCGGCCGCGGGCTCGGCGGGCAGCTCGATCTCCACGGTCTCGCCGGCGTCGGCGGTTTCCGCCGCGTCCTCGTCGTCGGCCAGCGGCTCGAGGCGCATCAGCGCGGCGCCGGTCTCGACCTGGCTGCCGATCGACACGGGCAGCTCTCGCACCCGGGCGCGGAACGGCGCGCGCAGCACCGTCTCCATCTTCATGCTTTCCAGCACGAGGATCGGCGCGTTCGCGTCCACCTCGTCGCCGACCGACAGCGGCGTCGCGACCACCAGCGCGGGCGCGGGGGAGCGGACGACCCCTCCCTCGTCGCGGCTCACGCGGTGGGTGATGCCGTCGACCTCGACCAGGTGGATGGGGCCGTGGGTGGCGGCGACGAGGCGGAAGCGCGTGCCGTTCACGGTGATCTGGCCGCTGTGGGAGTCGAAGCGCTCGATCTCGACGTCGGCCGGGTACACGTCGCCGCCACCGCTGATGCCGACGCGGAAACGCTTCGGCCCGATGCGCGCGACGCTCACCCGGTACGCGACGCCGCGCAGCTTCAGGTCGAGCGGACGGCCGCTTTCGAACTGCACCTGCGGACGCCCGCCGTGCGCGGTCGACAGGAGCCGGACGCGGGCGATCTCTTCCTCGTCCTCGTAGGCCTCGATGGCCGCGGCGGCGAGCGCGATCGCGGAGTGCTTGCTGGTGACCAGGCGGCCTTCGGCGCGGACGCGGTCGATCCAGCCGGTGTCGGCGCTGGCGTCGATCACCTCGGGCTGGTCGAGCAGGTCGAGCACGAAGCTCTTGTTGGTGGCGCCGCCCTCGATGATCACGGTGGTCTCGGACATCGCGCGGCGCAGGCGGGCGAGCGCCTGGTCGCGGTCGCGGCCGTAGGCGATGATCTTGGCGATCATCGAATCGAAGTCGGCGGGGATCGTGTCGCCTTCGCTCACGCCGGTGTCGACGCGGATGCCCGGGCCGGCCGGCAGCAGCAGCCGCGCGATGTGGCCGGGCGACGGGGCGAAATCGCGGTCGGGGTCCTCGGCGTTGAGCCGCGCCTCCACGGCGTGGCCGAGCTCGGCGGGCTGCTCGCCCTCGAGCTTGCCGCCCGACGCGACGTGCAGCTGCAGCCGCACGAGGTCCGTGCCGGTGGTGATCTCCGTGATCGGGTGTTCCACCTGCAGGCGGGTGTTCACCTCGAGGAACGCGAACAGCTTCTCGCCCGGGTGGTAGAGGAACTCGACGGTGCACGCGCCGCGGTAGCCGACCTTGACCGCGAGCCGCTCGGCCGAGGACTTCAGCTCGGCCGTCTGCGCCGGCGAGAGGACCGGCGACGCCGACTCCTCGATGATCTTCTGGTTGCGCCGCTGCACCGAGCAGTCGCGCACGCCCAGCGCCCACGCGGTCTCGCCGTCGGAGATCACCTGGACCTCGACGTGGCGGGCGCCCGTGACCAGGCGCTCCAGGAACACGATGCCGCTGCCGAACGCGCGCAGTGCCTCCTGGCTGGTGCGCTCGTAGGCGTCGGTGAGCTCGTCGGCCGAGGACACCTTGCGGATGCCGCGCCCGCCGCCGCCCGCGGTGGCCTTGAGCATCAGCGGGTAGCCGATCTTGTCACCGGCCGCCAGCGCGTCTTCGAGCGTCGCGACCTCGCCGCGGCTCCACGGCGCCACCGGGACGCCGACCTCCTCGGCGATCAGCTTCGCGCCGATCTTGTCACCGAGCTGGCGCATGGCGTCGGCGCTCGGCCCGATGAAGGTGACCCCCACCTTCTCGCACAGCTCCGCGAACGCCGGGTCCTCGGCGACGAAGCCCCAGCCCACCCACGCGGCGTCGGCCTTCGTCTCGACCAGCGCCTTTTCCAGCTTGGCGAGATCGAGGTACGGGCGCGCCGAGGCCGGCCCCAGCGAGTAGGCCACGTCGGCCTCCCGCACGAACGTCGCGGACCGGTCCGCGTCCGTGTAAAGGGCGACCGTCTCGATCCGTGTACCGGTCTCCGCGGAAAGATCTCGGACAGCGTGGATCAACCGCATTGCGGCTTCCCCGCGGTTCACGATGGCGACACGACTGAACACCGGACTGAGCCTCCCAAGTACCCACGCGCAGCAGGCGACGTCCGTGTCCGGATCGTCGCCTGTCTTCGCTTACACCCTGCTCCCTTACCGGCGGGTACACCAATGTCGTGCATGGCGCATGCCGGAGCCGCTGCATTGTGGGAACCCGCCAAAAAGTTGCCCAGGCCACACCGCCGGGGACACGTTTCGCGCGAGGTCTGCCACAAACCACCCGGCAAACCTACGGTGTGCGCACTGGGGAAACGGCGAGAGTGCGGAGCGTGGCCGAGGTTGTCGCCGGGACGGTGCGTGATCGTCACCGGTTGTTCAACCCTGCCGGTTTGCTTTGACTTCGAATAGTTCGGCGCCGTATTATCTTGGCAGGCTTTCGAGGAGGTCGATCGGGATGAATGAGCCGGTACTGGTCCGGGGTGCTGCCGCCGAGGTGCTGGGCGCCGAGTCGAACCGCACGTGGCTGCTCGCGGACGCCACCGACACCGGCGGCGTGATGAACGTCGTGCGGACGACGCTGGGTCCGGGCGTGGACGGTCCGCCACCGCACTACCACCGGCTCGCGCCGGAGATGTTCTACCTGCTCGACGGCCGCCTCCGCGTGCTCGTCGGAGCCGACATCGTGGTCCTGACCACCGGCGACTACCTGCTGGTCCCTCCGGGCGTGGTGCACGCCTGGGGCACCCTGCCCGAGTCCGGCGCCGACGTGTTGATCGTCAAGGCCCCGGGCGAGAACCGCTTCGACTACTTCCGCCTGGGCGACCGCATCCGGCGGGGTGCGGCGGACCCCTCCGAGGTGCTCGCCACGCAGGAGCAGTTCGACAACCACTTCACGACGAGTCCGGTGTGGACGCGACTGCTGGCGGGGGAGCCGGAGCGTGCCGCGGTGGTGGATTTTCCGGGTGGGGCGGGGGATTGATCGGCGTCTGCTGTCGAACGGCGCAGCCGGCCGACGGGTCTGTGTCGACGTGGTCGCGGGCTGCGTTTTCCGACCCGCGGATGTCGCTCCGTCGCCGGTGCCTGACCGGCCAGGTCGTGGACTGAGCGGCGCAGCGGATTGCCCCACTCAGTCGAAGATTTCCGCACATCCGCGCTCCACCTGGTCCGGTTTCCCTCGTTTTCAACCGGTTGTCCAGTGACCCTTGACACACTCCGGCGGCCCCCTTACCTTCGCTGGTAATCGATTTCTCGAACGGTGGGATCGAGGGGGATGGGCGACGACGGCGTCGCGCTGGTCGAGCTGGCCGGCGTCAGCAAGGCCTACGGCGGAGTGCGTGCAGTTCGTTCGGTGGATTTCACCGTGTGGGCGGGGGAGGTGCACGCGCTCCTCGGGGAGAACGGGGCGGGCAAGTCCACCCTGATGAAGGTTCTCTCCGGAGAGGTGGCCGCCGAGGAGGGGGCGATCCGGATCGGCGGGGTGCCGGTCCGGTTCGCCCGCCCGGCCGACGCGCAGCGCGCCGGCGTCGCGATGATCCACCAGGAGCTCGACCTCGTGCCGGCGCTGTCCGTCGCGGAGAACGTGTTCCTCGGCCGCGAGCCGCACACCCGCTACGGCGTGCTCGACCGCAAGCGCATGGTGCGCCAGACGAAAGCCCTGCTCGAACAGTCCGGTGTGGACCTCGACGCCACCACGCCGGTCGAGCGGTTGCGCACGGGCGAACAACAATTGGTGACCATCGCGAAAGCGCTGTCGCTGAACGCACAGATCCTGATCATGGACGAACCCACCTCGGCGCTTTCCCCCCGCGAAGTCGAGCGATTGTTCGCAGTGATCGACCGGTTGCGCACAGCCGGTGTGGCCCTGGTGTACATCTCCCACCGCATGGAAGAAATCGGACGCGTCGCGGACCGGGCGACGGTGCTGCGCAATGGCGAAGTCGTCGCCGAGTTCGCCGCGCGCGAGCTGACGGCCTCGCAGGTCGCCGAAGCGATGGTGGGCCGGCCGGTGCAGCAGATGTTCACCACTGAAACCAAACCGTCCGAAGGTGAACACGTTCTGGTAATCGACGAACTCGTCGTCACCCCGAAGGCCGGCCGCCGCGAACCGGCCGGGGTCAGCCTGAGCGTCGGTGCCGGCGAGATCGTCGGGGTCGCCGGCCTGCTCGGCTCAGGACGCACCGAACTCCTCGAAACCCTCTACGGCGCGTCCCCCGGAACCATCACCGGCGGCGAAATCCGGCTCAACGGCAAGGAATACCGTCCGAGATCCCCACGAGACGCGCTCCGCAACGGCGTGGCTTTCGTCCCCGAGGACCGCCGGATCTCCGGCCTCTCGCTCGACCACTCGACCCTCGCCAACACCGTCCTCTCCATCGTCGACGCACTGGCCCGCTTCGGCATCGTCTCCGCCGGCCGGGAGCGCGAAACCGCGGAGGCCTCGGCCGAACAGCTCGGTGTCAAACTTCGCACACTGGCCGACCCGGTCGGCTCGCTGTCCGGCGGCAACCAGCAGAAGGTGGTTCTCGGACGCGCTCTGCTCACAAAACCACATCTGCTGTTGCTCGACGAACCCACCCGAGGCGTCGACGTCGGCGCGAAGGCCGAGATCTACCGGATCCTGGGAGAAGTCGCACAAACCGGGGTGGGAATCCTCCTCGCGTCGTCCGAACCCGCCGAGCTCGTGGGCGTCTGCGACCGCGTGGTGGTGCTGCGCGGCGGCAAGACCGTGCACGAGCTCGACACCGCCCTCGCCGGCGAAGGCGAGCTGCTCGCCGCCTCCATGGGAGACGTCCGGTGACCGGCCGCACGGTGCTCGCCACGCTGTTCCGGTTCCAGAGCGTCTTCGGGCTCGTCGTGGTGTTCGCCGCCGCGATCGTGTTCTCGCCCTCGAACGACGGCGAACTCGTGTTCCTCGGCGCGGACAACCTGCTCAACGTCGTCCGCGCCATCTCCGAGATCGGCATCCTCGCCGTCGGCATGACGCTGGTGATCCTCGTCGGCGGTATCGACCTGTCCGTGGGCTCGGTGCTGGGCCTCGCGTCCGTCGGCGTCGCCGAACTGCTCACCACGAACGACTGGGCCCTCGTCCCCGCCGTGCTCGCGATCCTCGCCCTCGGCCTGGGTTTCGGCCTGGTGCAAGGGGTCGCGAGCGCCCGGTTCCGCATCCAGTCGTTCATCGTCACCCTGGCCGGCATGCAGATCGCCCGAGGCCTCGCCCGCATGTGGTCCGGCGGCGAAGGCGTGTCCATCACCTACGGCGACGGCCCCGGCCAGGCCCCGGTGCCGTTCTCGCTGCTGGGGGAGCGGACGTTCAACGGCACCGTCCCGATCCCCGCCCTCATCTTCGTCGTGGTCGCCGCCCTCGCCATGGTGCTGCTGCGGTTCAGCGCGTTCTCCCGGCACATCTACGCGATCGGCGGCAACGAAAAGGCCGCGCGGCTCTCCGGCGTGCCCGTGGTGCGGGTCAAGGTGCTCGTGTTCGGCATCTGCGGGCTGCTCGCCGCGCTGGCCGGCATCGTCCACGCGGGACAGCTCAACTTCGGCGGCCCCAACGACGGCAGCGGCTACGAGCTCAACGCCATCGCCGCCGTCGTCATCGGCGGCACCAGCCTCTCGGGCGGGCGCGGGACCGTGCTCGGCACCGTGGCGGGCGCGCTGCTCGTCGGCGTGCTCGACAACATCCTCCAGCTCAACAACATCGACTCCAACGTGCAGCTGATCGTGGTCGGCGTGGTGATCGTGTTCGCCGCCGGGCTGCAACGGCTGCGTCCGGGCCGCGCGCAGGCCGGGCCGTAGCCACGTTGGCCAGGGAAGGGGAGCTCACATGTCCACCACCACTCGCCGCGGGCCGGCGCTCGCGGTCGCCGGGGTCGCGTTCGTGGCCGCGGCCTGCGGCACCACGCACGAGAACGCGCCGGGGGCGTCGTCCGGCGCCGGGCCCGCCACGCAGGCGTGCAAGGGGCCGGGCGGGAAGTTCACCATCGGCATGAGCCAGGCGAACCTCGGCGAGCCCTACCGCGTGCGGATGGACGACGACATCCGCAAGGCCGCGGCGTCGATCCCGCAGTTCACGGTCAACTTCGCCGACGCCGCGCAGGACAACTCGAAGCAGGTGGAGCAGGTCAGCACGTTCCTCACGCAGAAGATCGACCTGCTGATCATCAGTCCCAACGAGGCGACGCCGCTCACCAGTGTCGTCAAGAAGGTCTACGACCACGGCATTCCGGTGCTGGTGCTCGACCGCAAAGTGGACGGTGACGCGTACACGTCGTTCATCGGAGCAGACAATGTGGACATCGGGCGCCGGGCCGGCCAGTACTTCAAACAGCACCTGCTGCCGCAGGGCGGGAAGATCGTGGAGCTGAAAGGCCTCGCGGGTTCGACGCCGGCGAAGGAACGCGCCGACGGCTTCGCCGAGGGCATCGCGGGCGCGGGCATCACGATCGTCGGGACGGCCGACGCCGACTGGCTGCGCGACAAGGGCCAGCAGCAGGCCGACGCGCTGCTCAAGGCCCACCCCGACGCGCAGGCGATCTTCTCCGAGAACGACCCCATGGCCGAAGGTGCCCGGCTCGCGGCGCAGAACGCGGGCAAGGCGACGTTGCCGATCGTCGGCATCGACGGGCTGCCCGTGCCGGAGGGCGGCATCAAGGCGGTGGAGGCCGGGCGGCTGTCGGCCACGTTCATCTACCCGACCGGCGGGGCGGAAGCCGTGGCCGCGGCGAAGAAACTGCTCGTCGACTGCGGGCAGGTCCAGAAGACGCAGACCCTGCAGACGCGGCAGATCACGAAGGACAACGCCGCGCAGGTCTACGCAGAGCTCAACCACGGCTCATGACGCGCATCGGGATCATCGCGATCTCCGACGGTCGCGATCACGTGCACCGGCGCAACACCGGGTTCATCAGGTCCAAAGTGGACGCGTTCAGCGCCGCCCTCACGGCCGCCGGCCACGACGTGATCAGCGGCGGGCTCGTGGCCACCAACACCACGGCGACCGCGGCCGCCCGGTCCGTCGCCGCGGCTTCGGTGGACGTGACGGTGTTCTACTACGCCGTGTGGAGTTTTCCGCACTTCACGATGCTGGCAGCCGACGCGACAACGACGCCGTTGCTGCTCGTCGCGTCGGCCGATCCGGCGGAGCCGGGGCTCGTCGGGATGCTCGCCGCGGGCGGGGCGCTGGACCAGATCGGCCGGCGGCACACCCGGCTGTGGGGCGCGCCGGACGACCCGGCGCTGATCGACGACGTCGGCGTGCACGCGCGGGCGGCCGGTGCCGTGGCGTCGCTGCGCGGCTCGACGTTCGGGCGGTTCGGCGGGCGGCCGATGGGGATGAACACGGCCGTCGCCAACACCGACGAGTGGATGCGGCAGTTCGGGGTGGACGTCGAGGAGATCGACCAGTACGAGCTCGTGCTGCGCGCGGAGAAGGCCGACGCCGCCGAGGCCGCGCGCGGACGCGAGTGGCTGGAGCGGTTCGCGACCGTCCACTATGACGGTGAGAAGCTCACGCCGGCGTTGCTGGAGCGGCAGATCCGGACGTACCTGGCCGTGCGGGACCTCGCGGCCGAGCGGCACCTGGACTTCTCCGGCATCAAGGCCCAGCCCGAGCTGACGGAGAACTTCGCGACGATGGACGTGGCGGAGGCGCTGCTCAACGACCCGTACGACTGGAACGGGCCCAAGGCCGTCCACGTCACCGCCACGGAGTCCGATATGGACGGTGCGCTGACGATGCAGCTGATGCACCGCATCACGGGCACCCCGGTGCTGTTCGCGGACGTCCGGCACCACCATCCCGATCGTGACGTGTGGGATTTGTGCAATTCCGGACAACATGCCACGTGGTTCGCCGCCCGCAGCGACGATCCGGTGGAGAACCTCAGCCGCGTGCACCTGTATCCGTCGGTGTTCTTCTTCCCGGCCGGTGGAGCTTCCGTGGCGCACTTCGCGGCGCCGGGGCGGATGACCCTCGCGCGGCTGACCCGGTTCGACGGCGCCTATCGGCTGCAGCTGGTCCTGGGCGAGTTCGAGTGCTACGACGACGCCACCAACACGGCGCTGGCCGCTCGGTCCACACCGGAATGGCCGCACGCGTTCGCCCGGCTGGACGTCGAGGCGCCGGTGTTCCTGCGGGGGTTCGGCGCCAACCACATCCACGCCGTCCCGGGCGACCGGCGCCGGGAGCTGCGCGTGGCGGCGGAGCTGCTCGGGGTGCGCGTGGAGGAGTGGACGCGCTGACCGCTTCCGGCCGGCGGCCGCCACCGTCATGCGCCGGGAGCGACCATGCCCCGGTGAGACTTCTGCGTGTGGCGCCGGCCGTGGGATTCGCGTTGACGCCGGCGCCCGCTAGGCCCAGCCTCCGCGAGTGCCGGGGAGCCCGCGGCCGGCCGGTGCGCGCGGCGGCGGCCGCGACCGTTGCCGCGAGGTCGTCGTACTCGAGTTCCGGCCGGTCTGTGCCCCGTGGCACAAGGTGAAGCACCTCACCGTCGCGCACGCGCCGGGCGCCGAGGGTGCTCGCCTTTGCCACGCGCTGCCGTCGGGGCGGCGCAGGATCCAGCCGCCGTCGTGCCCGGCTCGTCGGCGAGCGCGGCCCGCGGGGGCCCTCGGCAGCTTGCGGTCATCGATCGGGGACGCCCTTCATTCCGATGAGTGAGCGCATGAGACGTCCGTCTCCACCAAAGGGGTGAAAGATCGGTTGTCGGGCAGCTCGTACTCTTACGGGGCGTTACTCATAGAGGAACATTCACGTTGAGCCGTGAGTTGATTCCACCCGAGAACGAGATGAAGGAGGTACCGCCATGGGCACCGAGCCCCCCGTCGTCCACGCGACGATCGTCTTCGGGCTGCGCACGTTCGGGAGCGTTCCGCTGCCGGTGCGCGCTGACCTCGAGTACGACCCGTCGGACCCGTACGCCATTTCCGTCGGCTACCACGCCGGCCCCGGTGTCGTCCGCTGGCTCTTCGGCCGCGACCTGCTCGCCGACGGCCTCATCGCGCCCGCCGGCGACGGCGACGTGCGAGTGCGCCCCGCCGCCGATGACGCCCGCGTGGTCGTCGAGCTCAACGCCCCCGACGGCTCCGCCGTGCTGGAAGCCCCGGCCGACGAACTGGCCGACTTCCTCGACCGCACCTACGACGAGGTCCCGGCCGGCGACGAGGCCCTCTGGTTCGACTTCGACCAGGAACTCGCGAAGCTCGCGCTGCGCGACTGAGTCCCCGGCACTGTCGGGGACTCCGCGCGAGTGGGTGGATTGCACCACTGAGCCGCTTGTGTCACAGGCTGGTGGTGTCGCTGGGGGTTCAGCGCCGCCGGGTGGCTCGCACCGCTGAGGTGCCTGAGCCGCCGGTTGGCCGCATCACCGGGGCTTCAAGGCCGGCCGAGGTCAGTGCCATCAGGGACACCTCGAGGCCAGGTGGTTTGCGCCACTGAGCGGCTTGCGCCACCGGCCGCGCCACATCACGAGGGCATGGGCGCCTTGGTACCCAAGCGCTACCGGGGGCTTGCGTCACCGGCCGGCCGTGTCACGAGAGCATGGGCGCCTTGGTACCTGGGCGCTACCGGTCGGCTTGACTCGCTGAGCGGCTTGCCTCAGCGAACGGCCGGATCACCGAGGCTCGCCGAAGCCCCACGTCGCTCTCGGGCTCAGCGCCGACGGCCGGCCCAGCGGACGGCGGGACCCATCGCCCACCCGGCGGCCACGAAGACCGCGCCCACCAGCAGCCAGCCCGGGGTGCCCCACTGGACCACCACGCTGCTGAGCAGGGCCGGGCCCGCCATGCGGGCCACGGACGTCCCGCTGCCGAAGAAGCCCTGGTACTGGCCCTGCCGCGAGGCGGGCGCCAGGTCGAAGCCGATTTCCCAGGTGCCGGCCGACTGCAGCATCTCCCCGAGCACCTGCAGCAGCGCGCCGACGACGAGCACCGCGACGGCCACCGTCGCCGACGACCCCGCTGCCGACAGCGCGAAGGCGACGCACGACGCGGCCAGCAGCAGCCCGGAGTGCCGCACCAGCCGCGTCGCCGAGCGCAGGCCGGTCACGCGGGTCGCGACGCGCACCTGGCCCAGCACCACCACGATCGTGTTCAGCACGAACAGGGCCGACACCGTCCACTCGGGAGCGGCGGTCCGTGAGACGATCCACAGTGGAATCGCAACGCTCAGCAACGGCATGCGCAGCAACAGAATCGCGTTCAGCAGCGTGACGAGCGCGTACGGCCGATCGCGCAGCACGGCCAGCGCCGGCTCGCCCTTGGCCCGCGGCACCGGTGCGACGGCCGGCAGCAGGCGCAGCAGCACGGCGGACACCACGAACGCGGCCGCGTCGAGGGAGAACGCGGCGACGTACGCGCCGGGCGTGTCGGCCACCAGGGCGAGGCCGCCGAGGCCCGCGCCGACGGCCAGCCCCGCGTTGCCCGCCGACTGCAAGTGCGCGCGGATCCGCGTGCGCTGCTGCGGCTCGGCCACCGCGGCCAGCAGGGCCTGGCGCACCGCGCTGACTCCACACTGCCCGGTGGCGTAACAACAAGCGGCGAGCGTGAACGTCCACGCCGAACCCGCCAACAGGAACGCCGTGATCGCCAGCCCGGTCGCCAGCGACAGCAGCACCGCCGCGCCCCGCGCACCCCGGCGGTCGGCCGCGTGCCCGAGCGGCACGCCGGCGACCGTGCCCACCGCCCAGCCCAGCGTGAGACCGAGCCCCACCTGGCCTGGTGTCAATCCGACAACGCGCGTGAAATACAGCACCGAGCACGTGAGAAAAGCACCATCGCCCAGTGAGGCGGCGAGCTGCGCGCCCGCGAGCAGGCGGCCGGGCCGCGAGCCGGTCACGGAGGCGGGGCGCTCGATCGTCGTCATGCCGTCGACGCTAGAGCCGCCTTTGGCCCTGCACCAGATCCAATTCCGCGCACAAGGACCGGGCCAATGTAGGCTGCCGGAGGTGGACTTCCACGTGACGCTCGCCGGGCGCGGCGACCTCGGCACGCGCATCTACCGCGAACTGCGCGACGCGATCCTCGACGGCCGGCTGCGCTCCGGCGAACGCCTCCCACCCACCCGTGAGCTGGCGAAACGCCTCTCGGTGTCCCGCAACACCGTCGCCGTGGCCTACGACCGGCTCACCGCCGACGGGTTCCTCACCGGCCGCGTCGGCTCCGGCACCTACGTGTCCGCCGAGCTGCCCACCGGCCGGACCAGGCACGCACCCGCCGGTTCGGCCCGGCCGCGTGAGGTGTGGCGGACACTGCCCCAGCCGGACCCGGAGGGGGCCGACCCGGAGTACGACTTCCGCGTCGGCGTCCCCGACGCACGGCTCTTCCCGATGCAAACCTGGCGCCGGCTGCTGTCGGCGGAGCTGCGCGGCATCGGTTCCGCGCACTACGGCGACCCCGCGGGCCACGCCGGGCTGCGGGCGGCGATCGCGCGCCACGTCGGCGTTTCCCGGTCCGTGCGCGCCGACGCCGACGACGTCCTCGTGACCCAGGGCGCGCAACAGGCCCTCGACCTGCTGTGCCGCGTGCTGCTCGAACCCGGCGACCGCGTCGCGATGGAAGAACCCGGTTACCGCATGGCGCGGCTGCTGTTCCGTTCGCACGGCGCCGAAATCGTCGGCGTGCCCGTGGACAGCGAGGGGTTGCAGGTCGCGGCCCTCCCCGCGCGCACGCGCCTGGTGTACGTCACGCCGTCGCACCAGTTCCCGCTCGGCACGCCGATGTCGCTCGCGCGCCGCGCCGCGCTGCTCGACTGGGCCGAGCGCACCGGCGCGATCGTGATCGAGGACGACTACGACAGCGAGTTCCGCTTCTCCGACCGGCCGCTCGAACCGTTGCAGAGCCTCGACCGCGCCGGCTGCGTCGCGTACGTCGGCTCGTTCTCCAAGACCCTGCTTCCCGTGCTGCGCCAGGGTTTCCTGATCGCTCCGGGCTCGTTGCGCGAGGCATTGCTCCACGCCCGGGAGCTGGCCGACTGGCACGGCGACCACCACACGCAGGCCGCGCTCGCCCGGTTCCTCGACGAGGGCCTGTTCGCTCGCCACATCCGCAAGGCGACGCGTGAATACTCCGCGCGCCACGAGCACATCACGTCGCTGCTGCACGAACGGTTCGCGGGACTGCTCACGCCGGTGCCCTCGGCCGCCGGGCTCCACCTCTGTGCACTGTCCGATGTGGACGCGGAACCCGTTGCGGCACGGGCGAACCAGGCCGGCGTGGGGGTGCAGTCCCTGGTGGGACTGTGCGGGGAACCGGCGCCGTCCGGGCTGGCGCTGGGCTACGGTGCCGTGGCCCCGGAGAAGATCGAGGCCGGCCTCGCGGTGCTGAGACGCGTGTTCGACGAGGGTTGACCTCACCGCGCACCGGCGTACGGTCGGAGGTGTTGGCTGTTGTTCAGACACGTGCTCCGGTCAGCGCCCCGGCAGGTTCCTGCGAGAGGAGCGCTCCATGAACACCCCGTTTTCCGCGGTCTCGATACCGGCGGAGCTCACCATCACGACCACCGACCACGAAGGCACCCGCGTACTCACCCCGGTGGGTGACCTCGACGCCGCCACCGGCCACGTCTTCGCCGAAGCACTCACCGAAGCCGTCGAGCTCGGCAAGCCCGTGGTGGCGGATCTCTCCCGCGTCGAGTTCCTCGGCTGCGCCGGCATCCGCGCGTTGTTCACCGCGCACGATCGGGCTGTTTCGTTCACCGTGGTGTGTGACGGTGCGCGCGGCGTGCGCCGCTGCCTCGACGTGACCGGCGCGTCCGGCACGTTGGCCGTGCACAGGACGCTGGCCCAGGCGCTGGCGGCCGCACTCGCGTCCTGATCGAGTTTCGGGGTCCGGAGCCTCGGGTAGGCCGGGATCATGACTGCTCACACGACGAACGTCCCGGACCTCGAGCTGAACAACGGGGTGCGCATCCCGCAGTTCGGGTTCGGCGTTTTCCAGATTCCGGAGGAAGACACCGCCGACGCCGTCCGGACCGCGCTCGAGGCGGGCTACCGCCACATCGACACCGCGCAGATGTACCGCAACGAAGCCGGGGTCGGCGAGGGCATCGAGAAGTCGGGTGTGCCCCGGGAGGAAGTCTTCGTCACCACGAAGCTCGCCAACGACGCCCAGGGGCACGACAACGCGATCAACGCGCTCGAAGGCAGCCTGCGCCGGCTCGGGCTGGAGTACGTGGACCTCTACCTGATCCACTGGCCGTTGCCGCACCAGGACAAGTACGTGCGCACCTGGGAAGGCTTCGAAGAGCTGCTGCGCGCCGGAAAGACGCGCTCGATCGGCGTGTCGAATTTCCAGGTGGAACACCTCGAAGAGCTCGCCCGCCAGACCGGCACCGTCCCGGCGGTGAACCAGATCGAGCTGCACCCCGCGTTGCAGCAGACCGAACTGCGCGCCTACCACCGCGCGCACGGCATCGCGACCGAGGCGTGGAGCCCGCTCGCGCAGGCGGCCGTGCTCTCCGACCCCGTGCTGACCGGGCTGGCGGACAAGCACGGCAAGACGACGGCCCAGGTGGTGCTGCGCTGGCACCTGCAGCTGGGCAACATCGTGTTCCCGAAGTCGGCCACGCCCTCGCGCATCCGGGAGAACATCGACGTGTTCGATTTCGAACTCGCCGACGAGGCCCTGGAGGCGATCGGCAAGCTCGACGCCGACCACCGCACGGGCCCGCACCCCGACACCTTCCGCGGCTGAACCGCCACCGAACGGGTTTTCTCCCGCTGGTCCAGGGGTAGTTCTCCGGGAGAGGCCGGAAGGAGTGTGCCGGGATGAGCACAGAAGCGTACGTCTCGTTCCTCGCCATCGGTGTGGTGCTCGTGTTGATCGACGGGCAGATCATCTACCGCAGCGGCCGCGGGTACCTGGAGAGTTCCTACGGCGACCCGACCGCGGGTGCGTCGATGACCCGCTTGGTGACAGTGCTGTTCCACCTCGTGACGCTGGGACTCCTGGCGTTGCTGTCCACGATCCCGCTCGGCGACAGCGATCTGCCCGGTGTGGTGGGCCGCGTCGGCGTGCTGCTGCTGGTGCTGGCGATCGTGCACGCCATCACGCTCGCCGTCCTGGGCCGCATCCGCGGCGAGCAGGTGGGCGAGGCCGTGGTGAACCGCAGGATCTCGCGCCGGGAAGCCGAGCAGCGGGGCACGGCGGTCACCACGGCGGTGCCGAGCCAGGAGGCGAGTTACCCGGACGTGAGCCCGCCGCTGGAGCATCGCGCGCCGTGAGCGCACCTCATGCCTCAGACTTTCGTGAACGAACCTGAGGAGTGAACGAATGAACAGACCCGTGGTCGAAATCGAACGCGAGCGCAAGTACGAGGTCGCGCAGGACACGGTGGTCCCCGAGTTCGTCGGCGGCGGGACGGTGCAGGGCCAGGACGCCCCGGCCGAGGAGAAGCTCGACGCGACGTACTACGACACAACCGAGTTCTCCCTCGTGCGCGCCGGGATCACCCTTCGCCGGCGCGTGGGCGGGCACGACGCCGGGTGGCACTTGAAGCTGCCGGTCGGGCCCGACGAGCGCGAGGAGCTGCAGGTTCCGCTCGACGCCGACGCCGACGCCGACGCCGGCAAGGTGCCGGGTGAGCTCAACCGGCTGCTGCGCGCCCACACGCTGGGCCGCAAGCTGCTGCCCATCGCGCACCTGAAGACCGACCGGTTCTCCCACCGGCTCACCGACTCGGCGGGCCAGGTCGTCGCGACGGTCACCGACGACCACGTGACCGGTGAGGTCGGCGGGAAGACGGCGCGGCTGGACCGCTGGCGTGAGATCGAGGTCGAGCTCGCGGGCGACGCCGCACCGGAACTGCTCGACGAGCTGGAGAGCACGCTGGTCGACGCCGGCGCCCGGACGTCGCGGTGGCCGTCGAAGCTGCGGCGCCTGATCGGCGACCGCGTGCCCGACGGGCAGGTGACCGGCAAGCGTCCCGACGCGGGCGAAATCGTCGGCGCCTACCTGCGGGAGCAGCTCGCGGCGCTGCAGCGTGCCGACGTCGGAGTGCGGCGCGACGTCGAGGACTCCGTGCACCAGCTGCGCGTGGCGTCGAGGAAGCTGCGCAGCGCCCTGCGGACCTTCTCGTCCATTGTGGACGACGACCGGATCCCGAACGTGACGCGCGAGCTGAAGTGGCTGGGCGGCGAGCTCAGCCCGGCGCGCGACGGCGAGGTCGTCGAGGCGCTCGTGCGCGGGTGGGTGGACGGCGCGCCGGCCGAGCTCGTGGTCGGGCCGGTGGACCAGTTCCTGACGCGGCGGTTCGCCCGCGAGGCCGTGGACGCGCGCAAGAAGGTGCTGGAGGCGTTGCGCAGCAAGCGGTACCTGGTTCTGGTGCAGGAGCTCGACGCCGTCGTGTCGGGTGTGCCGACCGACACCGGTCCCGCCCGGAGCGTGCTGCGCAAGCCGGTGCGCAAGGCCGCGGGGAACCTGAGGAAGGCGGAGCAGGCGGCACACGGGCTGTCCGGGCGGGAGCTGGAACACGCGCTGCACGACGTGCGCAAGAAGGCCAAGCGCGCCCGCTACGCGGCCGACGTGGTGCGGCCCGTGTTCGGCGGCAAGGTGCGCGGGTGGCGCAAGAACGTGAAGAACGTGCAGGAGCTGCTGGGCGAGCACCAGGACTGGGTGGTGGCGGGCCCGGTCGTGTACCGGCTCGGGGTCGACGGCCACGACGAAGGCGTGGGGTTCACGTTCGGCGTGCTCTACGGGACCGCCGGGGGAGTGCGCGCGGGCATGCGGCGGGAGTTCGTGAGCCGGTGGAAGCGGCTCGAAAAGGGGGACGCGCCGAAGTGGCTGTAGGCCGCGGATCCGAAGCCGGGGAACGCGGTGGAGCCGGGGAACGTGGGGCCGGGAGGGGCGGCGGGACGCCACCCCGAAGGTCGAGTGTGCCTACGGGCGGTGGCGGGTCGTCAAGGCTGGAAAGAGTATCTTGACAACCCGCCGCCGCCCGTGTTTCGGCTTCGGATCGGGGTGGCGGGAGGGGGCTGGGCGGATCCACGGCCGGGTGGTCGGGTGGCGGTTCGTGCAATGGGGATCCCGGCGCTGCGCCGTGGTGGGAATTTCCGGCGGGATTGAACCGCCGGACCGTGGCTTCCGTGTTGCTGGGTAGAGCGGCGTGAGGAGGCAACGTGCGGAGTCAGCGGGCGGGGGACGTGGTCGCGTTCGTGCTCCCGGGCAACGTGGACGACGTCACGGAGCCCAGCGGGGGCAACACCTACGACCGGCGGATGTGCGAAAGCCTGCCGGGCGCGGGGATGCCCGTGCTGCAGGTCGCCGTGCCCGGGTCGTGGCCCGAGCCGGGGCCGACGGGGCGCGCGCGGCTGGCGCGGGCGCTCGCGGCGCTGCCGGACCACACGACCGTGCTGATCGACGGGTTGGTCGCGTGCGGGGTCCCCGAGGTCGTGGTGCCGCACGCGCGGCGGCTGCGCCTGGGTGTGCTCGTGCACCTGCCGCTGTCCGACGAGACCGGCCTCGACCCCGTGCACGCCGCGGAGCTCGACGCGTGCGAGCGCGAGACGCTGCGGGTGGTGCGCCAGGTCGTGGCGACCAGCCCGACGGCCGCGCGCACACTGATCCGCCGCCATGGCCTCGGGCCGTCGACGGTCGCCGTCGTGGAGCCGGGCGTGGACCTGGCGCCGCTGGCGTCGGGGACCGACGGCGTGTCGCGGCTGCTGTGCGTGGCGGCGGTGACCCCGCGCAAGGGCCAGGACGTGCTCGTCGAAGCGCTGGCCCAGCTGCCCGACCTCGACCTCACCGTGGACTTCGTCGGCTCGCTGACGCGCGCGCCGGAGTACGTCGACGAGCTGCGCTGGTCCGTCGACCGCCTGGGCCTCGGCGACCGCGTCACGTTCAGCGGGCCGAAGGCCGGCGCCGAGCTCGACGCGGCGTACGACCGCGCCGACCTGGTGCTGCTGCCCTCGCACGCGGAGACCTACGGCATGGTCATCACCGAAGCCCTGGCGCGCGGCATCCCCGTGGTGGCCAGCGACGTCGGCGGGGTTCCCGACGCGCTCGGCCGCTCGTCGGACGGCGCCGTGCCCGGCCTGCTCGTCCCGCCCGGCGACCCGGGCGCCCTCGCTTCCGCGCTGCGCGGCTGGGTCACCGACGCCGAGCTGCGGCGCGACCTGCGCACGGCGGCGCTCGGCCGCGGCAGCGCACTCGAAGAGTGGGACCGCGCGGCCCGCCGCCTCACCGAAGTCCTTTCCCGCTGGCGTTCCATCCCGATCAAGGTGGCCTGATGCGTACGTTCTGGTCGTGGTTCCGAATCCTCGCCGGGTTCGCGATCATCGGGGTGCTGGCGTGGCGCCTCGGCACCGACGCGTTCCTCGACGGCCTGCGCGGGATCGGCCTGTGGCCGGTGCTGGCCGCGCTGGCGATCGGGCTGCTGACCACCGTCGTGAGCGCTTGGCGCTGGCGCGTGGTCGCATCACGGCTGGGCCTGCGGTTGCCGCTGCGCCAGGCCGTGGGGGATTACTACCGCGCCCAGTTCCTCAACGGGGTGCTGCCGGCCGGGATCCTCGGCGACGTGCACCGCGCGGTGGAACACGGGCGGAAGGCCGGTGACGTCGCGCGGGGTGTGCGAGCTGTTGTTCTGGAACGCACAGCCGGACAGGTCGTGGTGGTGGCGGCCGGACTCGCCGTGTTGATTTTCCGACCTGCGGTGTTGCCCGGGTTCGCACACGATGTGCTGACTTTCGCAGGCGCTGGTGTTCTTCTGGTCGCGATCGTGGTGCTGACGGTCGCGTGCAGCACGGGCGATCGCTGGCTGCACAGTGCGTCGAAGTGGCGGCGGGGGTTCGCGGAATCGATGGCGGACGTTCGCGCCGGGCTGCTGGGGCTGCGCACCTGGCCGCGGGTCACGGCGCTGTCGCTGGTCGCGCTGGCCGGGCACCTCACGCTGTTCGTGGTCGCGGCGCATGCGGCCGGTGCCACCGCTTCGCTGACTACGCTGCTGCCGCTGCTCGTGCTCGCGCTGCTGGCGATGGGGCTGCCGATCAACGTCGGCGGGTTCGGGCCGCGCGAAGGCGTCGCGGCGCTGGCGTTCGCCGCCGTGGGACTGGGCGCGCAGCAGGGGGTGACCGTCGCCGTCGTGTACGGGCTGCTGGGCCTGGTGTCCACGGCTCCGGGCGGGGCGGTGCTGCTGGTGCAGTGGCTCGGCTCGCTGCGTCGCCGGCCGGTGGCGCCGACCGCGTTGCCGACCCGTACCGCGGCTCCCGCGTCGGCCACGTTGCCGGAGCGTGCGCCGGCTCGGGTGCCCGCCCGGTCGGCTGCCTGACGATCACCGCGTCTCCTCGTGCGGTACCGCTCTGTCGCCTCGCAGGGTAATCTTGCTAGACAAAATTCACCTGACAAAAGTACTTGACCGACGCGTCGGACACGAGGAAAGGTGTCACCCGTCCAACCGGCGTCCGTTCCAGGGCGCCCATCGGAGGGAGACAGAGTGCGGATCGCGGTCATCGGCCTGGGAGTCATGGGCCTCCCGATGTCGCTGAACCTGGTCAAGGCGGGCTTCGACGTCGTGGGCTTCACCCGTACCGCGGACAGAGGCCGTCCGCTGGCCGAGGGTGGTGGCTCGCTCGCGCCGTCGCTGGCCGAAGCCGTTGCCGGCGCCGACGTGGTGGTCACGGTGCTGCCCGACAGTCCTGACGTGCAGGCCGTGTACGCCGACGTCTTCACGGCGGCCGCCGCCGGCACGCTGCTGGTCGACATGAGCACGATCCGCCCCGACGTCGCCCGTGAGCTGCACGAACGCGCCGCGGAAGTGTCGATGCCGATGCTCGACGCGCCCGTGAGCGGCGGCGAGGCCGGTGCGAAGGAGGGCAAGCTGTCGATCATGGTCGGCGGCTCGCCCGAGACGCTGGAGCGCGCGCGGCCGGTGCTCGAGGCGATGGGCACGACGATCGTGCTCGTCGGCGGCCCCGGCAGCGGCCAGACGGTGAAGGCGGCCAACCAGCTGCTCGTCGCGGGCACGCTGCAGCTCGTGTCCGAGGCGCTCGTGTTCCTGGAGACGCACGGCGTGGACCTCGCGCCGGCCGTCGACGTTCTCGGCGGCGGCCTCGCGGGCAGCACCGTGCTGGCGCGCAAGGGCGAGGCGATGCTGGCCGGGAGGTTCGAGCCCGGCTTCCGCGTGGACCTGCACCACAAGGACCTCGAGATCTACCGCGCGGCCGCGAAGTCCAACGGCGTGTTCTCCCCGGCCGGCGCGCTGGTGGGGGAGCTGATGGCGTCGTTGCGCGCCACCGGTTCCGGTGGACTGGACCACTCGGCGCTGCTGACCCAGGTGGCCGCGCTGTCCGGCGTCGAGAAGTGGAGCGCGCGATGACGGGGGAGCTGCGGCTCGTCGCGAACGTCTCGCTGCTGTTCGCGGAAGTCCCTTACCTGCAACGCTTTGCGCGCGCGGCGAGTGCCGGGTTCACCGCGGTCGAGACGTGGTGGCCGTGGCCGTCGGCGGTGCCTTCTTCGTCCGAAGTGGACGATTTCGTGGCCGCGATTTCCGAGGCAGGCGTCTCTCTGACCGGCCTCAACCTCTTCGCCGGCGACATGTCCGGCGGCGAACGCGGCATCGTCTCCAACCCCGCGCGGCGCGAGGAGTTCGCGGCGAACCTCGACCTCGTCGTGGCCATCGCCGAGCGCACCGGCTGCCCGGCGTTCAACGCTCTCTACGGCCAGCGCACCCCCGGCGGCGACCCCGCCGAGGAGGACGCCGTCGCCCGCGAACAGCTCGCCACCGCGACCCGGCGCCTCGGCCAGGCCGGCGGCACCGTCCTGGTCGAACCCCTCGGCCGCGGCCTCAACGGCGCCTACCCCCTCACCACCGCCGCAGACGGCGCCCGCGTCGTCGAACAGGCCCGCGCCGACACCGGCGCGGACACCATCGGCCTCCTCTTCGACACCTTCCACCTCACCACCAGCGGCGACGACCTCAAGCGCGTCATCGACACCCACGGCTCGCTCATCGCCCACGTCCAGCTCGCCGACGCCCCCGGCCGCGGCCAACCGGGCACCGGCGACGTCGACTTCGCGGGCGTCCTGGAACACCTCTGGCAGTCGGGCTACCGCGGCAACGTGGCGTGCGAGTACAAACCGACGGTGCCGACGGAGGAATCCCTGGCATGGGTTGAGGGAGTTCCCCACCTGGGCTGGTGATCGCGGTCGGGCTGCCGCGCGGGCCGGCTTGGGTAGCCGGCCGGCGCGGTCGCCTGGCTTCGGGCGGCCGCGTGCGAGGCATGCCAGGCTGCCGTGAGCGGGCGACGCGCACGCGAAGGCGCGTGCGGCCGGACCGCGGTGGCAGGCGGGTCGTTTCAGTGGCCGTCGGCTCGGTAGACCGTGTTTCGTCGGGCCGCCGATGCGGACCGGCTTTCCGGCCGTGGTGGGCGAACTCGTGGCCAGTAGGCGTTCTTCAAGCGCGGTCGCCGGCCGCAGATTCGGGCGCAGTGGTGGCGTTCCCGTCCCGGCGGCCACTCCACGAGAACCGGCGGTCCAGACCACACCGAGCACTGAATCCCGCCCGGCGACAGTCAGACTGCGACTCCCGCGCGTTTGGCCGCGTCGGCGAGGAGCATGTCGCGGCAGCCGTGCAGGTCGGCGCGCATGGCTGCTTCCGCGATGGTCCCGTCGCCTTCGCGGATGGCCTCGACGATGGCCGCGTGGCGGGCCGTGAGCTCGACGAGGTCGGTGGAGGCGGTGCGGCGGACCTGGGCGATGCAGAGCTGCGCCTCGCCCATCACGGTGCCGTGCATGCGCTGCAGGCGGGGGCTGCCGGCGGCCGCGACGAGGGCGCGGTGGAACGCGACGTCGGCCTCGGTGTGGTCGGAATGCAGCGCCTGTTCGGCGGCGACGCGCATCATGTTGAGCGCCTGCTGGGCTTCGGCGGGCACGGTCCTGGTTTCGGCGAGCGTGCGCACCGCGAGGGTTTCCACGGGCTCGCGGCTGAAGTAGATGTCGCGGATGTCCTCAGTGGACAGCTGCGGCACGATCGAGCTGCGCCGCGGGCCACGGCGGAGCAGGCCTTCGGCGACGAGCCGGTCGAGGCCGGCCTTGGCGGTGGGGCGCGCGACGTCGAATCGGTTCGCCACCCACGCCTCCGTGAGCCGGAGACCGGGAGCGACCTCGCCGCGGATGATCTGCTGGCGAAGTGCGTCGCTGAGCGACTCGGTCAATGACGGTGATCCGAGTACCGACGACACCGCTGGCACCTCCTGTGGTTGATCCCTCGTGTGTCCGCCGCCCCCCTGCACCGGCGCCGCAGCGCCACGCCCCGGCCAAGGTCGGGCCGGGAAACGACAGCGTCCCCAGTGTAGGCGAGTGCGCACTGATCCACCCGGACGAGGTACGACAAGTCCGGCTCTGCAGAAATACTTGTCAGACAAAATTGGTCAGTCAAGTACTTGACGCATACCGAACCGGTGGGGCACTGTGAGCGCTGATCGACAGGCAGCTCAACAGTGCCGTTGGACTGAGGAGTCCCCATGAAGAAGCTGGTGCTCTCGCTGGCCGCAGGCGTCGCCGTGGCGACCGCACTGAGCGGCTGCTCGAACACAGACACCCCGGTCGGCGCTCCGGCCGGATCCGCCGCCGCGAGCCAGCCGGCCGCGGCGGCCGTGGCCCCCGCGGCGGTCGACCCCGCGATCAAGGCGCTCGTCCCCGCCGACATCGCGGCGGCCGGCACGATCAACGGCGGCGCGAACTTCCAGGCCGCCCCCATGGCCATGTACGAAACCGGCACCAAAACGCCCACCGGCGCGGTGGTGAAGCTCGTGGAGCACGCCGCCGGGATGATGGGCCTGAAGGTCGCCTGGCAGCAGGTGCTCTACCCCGACCAGCTGCCGGCCATGCAGGCGGGCAAGATCGTGGTGAGCGGCTCGGCCAGCGCGGCCAACGCCGACATCATCGCCAAGGCCAACGTCGTCGGCGCGTTCAAGAACCTCCAGGGCATCCTGGCCACGGCCGACAAGGCCTCGCAGTTCGAGACGCTCGACGCCGTGTGCGGCAAGAAGATCGGGCTCGGCAAGGCCGCGGCCGCGACCGTCGCGATCTTCAACGACATCGTCAAGCACTGCACGCAGGGCGGCAAACCGGCCCCGCAGATGATCGGCCTCTCGGCGACCGCGGACATCGTGCTCGCCGTGCAGTCCGGGCGGGTCGACGGCGGCATGATCCCCACGCCGACCGTCGTCTACACGGCGCAGCAGTCGCAGGGCAAGCTCGTGGCCACCAAGGCCAACGACGCCATCGCCGAGCAGATCGACGAGGGCGACGAGGGCTTCACCATCGCCCAGAACCAGCCGAAGCTCGCCGCCGCGTTCCAGGCCGCCGTCAACGCGATGATCAAGGACGGCAGCTACGCCAAGATCCTCACCGGCTTCGGTCTGCCGCAGAACCAGCTGGTGTCCACCGCGACCCTGAACCAGGCCACCAAATGACCACCGAAATCCACCCCGGGCCGCGGTTCACCCGCGCCGACCCGATCCCGCAGCAGCACGCCGTGCGCTCGCCCGTCGGCCGGATCGTCTCCTGGCTGGCGCTGGCGGTCGTGCTGCTGATCATCCTGAACACGTTGCTGCACAACGACAACATCCACCTCTCGGTGATCGGCCGCTACCTGTTCGACTGGCGGATCCTCGAAGGCGTGCTCGGCGCGATCGCGCTCGCCCTGGTGTCGTTCGTGGTGGCCTCGATCATCGGCGTCGTCGTCGGGTACATGCGGGTCAGCCGCAACCCGGTGGCGCGCACGGCGAGCTGGCTGTACGTGTGGTTCTTCCGCAGCGTGCCGCTGATCGTGTTCATCCTGATCTTCGGCAACTTCGCGCTCTTCCTGCCGCGGCTCGGGATCGGGCTGCCGTTCACCGACCTGAGCCTCTGGTCCGTCTCGACGAACTCGGTGCTCGTGCCGATGGTCGCCGGCGGCGTCGCGCTCTCGCTCGAACAGGGCGCCTACCTGGCCGAGATCGTGCGGGCCGGAACCCAGTCGGTGTCCGAGTCGCAGCGCGAGGCGGCCGCGGCGATGGGGCTGAGCACGTGGCAGATCGAACGCAAAGTCGTGCTGCCGCAGGCGATCCCGGTGATGATCCCGCCCGCCGGGAGCACGTTCGTGATGCTGCTGAAGTCGACGTCGCTGGTCTACGCGATCGCCGGCACGGAGGTGCTGGGCGTCGCCGAGCAGATCGCGTCGCAGAACCTCGCGACGATGGAAATGCTGTTCGTCGCCTCGATCTGGTACCTCGTGCTGACGAGCCTTGCCAGCGTCGGCCAGCGCTACCTCGAGCGCCGGGCCGGCGCCTACCGACGGCGCGTCCGCACGCCCGACGCGGTCATCGCCACGGAAGGAGACGCCGGTGCTCGCAGCGCATGAGAACAAAGCGCAGGAGAACGCGAAGCAGACCCGCGCGGACCTGCTGGAGATCGTCGGCGTCGGCAAGAGCTACGGCGAGGCGAAGATCCTCGACGGCGTCGACGTGACGCTCGGCGAGGGCCAGGTCGCGTGCCTGATCGGCCCGTCCGGCTCCGGCAAGAGCACGCTTTTGCGGTGTGTCAACGGGTTGCTCACCCCCGACGAAGGCCACGTGCTGCTCGACGGCGAGATCATCGGGCGCGTGGTGCGCGGCGGGAAGCTGCACGACATGCCGCGCAAGAAGCTGCTCGAACAGCGCCGCCGCTTCGGCGTGGTGTTCCAGCACTTCGAGCTGTTCCCGCACCTCACCGCGCTCGGCAACCTCACGCTCGCGCCGCTGCTGCACGGCGAGCTCGAACGCGAGGAAGCCGAGGAACGCGCGCTGGCGATCCTCGACCGCGTCGGCCTCAAGCACCGCGCCCACGCCCACCCGGTGCAGCTGTCCGGCGGGCAGCAGCAGCGCGTGGCGATCGCGCGGGCGCTGATGCAGCGGCCGGACGTGATGCTGTTCGACGAGCCGACGTCGGCGCTCGACCCCGAGCTCGTCGGCGAGGTGCTGCGCGTGATGCGCGAGCTGGCCGCCGACGGCATGACGATGGTCGTGGTCACGCACGAAATGCGCTTCGCCCGTGAAGTGGGCGATCAGGTGGTGTTCCTGGCCGACGGCAAGGTCGTCGAGGCCGGGCCGCCCGCCGAGTTCTTCGACAACCCCCGCACGGACCGAGCCCGTGCCTTCCTGAGCCAGCTGTAGTCCCGAAGAAGAGGAGCCACGCCGATGCCCGGCACCTACGACCCGTCGACCATGCCGAACGACCTGGAGTTCGTGAAGTACGAGAAGAAGGGCCACGTCGCGTACATCACGATCAACCGGCCCGAGGTGCGCAACGCGCTGCACACCTACACCTATCGCGAGCTGCGCCGCGTGTGGCTCGACATGCAGCGCGACCCCGAGGTGCGGGTCGGCATCCTGACCGGCGAGGGCAAGGCGTTCTGCGCCGGGCGCGACATCAAGTTCCTCGCCGAGTACCAGGCGCGCGGCGAGCAGACGCCGCACGAGGACCCGGCGAACCCCGCGTACTACTGGGGCGGCGGCGGGATGCCGTACGACGCGAACCTCGACAAGCCGCTCATCGCCGCGATCAACGGGTTCGCCGTCGGCGTCGGTCTGACGCTCGTGATGCAGTGCCAGCTGCGCGTGATGGCCGACGACGCGTGGCTCGGCGACCAGCACACCAACGTCGGGCGCCTCGGCTCGCCGCAGGCGAAGTTCCTCGCGCTGCCCCGCGCCACCGCGGCGTTCCTGACGCTGTGCAACGGCCGGCTGACCGCGCAGGACTGCTACAGCCAGGGCATCGTCAACAAGGTCGCCCCGCAGAGCGAGATCATGGCGAAAGCCGAGGAGCTCGCGGCCATGGTGGTGGCGGGTTCGCCGCACGCCGTGCAGGCCGCCACCCGCGTGTACCGGATCTCGTCGCTCAACCCGGCGCTCGACGAGTACACCCGCCAGCTCGACCGCGACGTCGCCGCCACCGACGACTCGAAGGAAGGCAGCCGCGCGTTCGTCGAGCGCCGCGCCCCCGTCTGGCAGAACAAGTGACGCCGCTGCAACGCATCCTGGCCCCGCGTTCGGTCGCGGTGGTCGGGGCGAGCGACCGGCAGGGCAACCGCGGTGGCACGGCGGCGGCCCTCATGCGGAAGTTCGGCTTCGCCGGCGACGTGTACCCGGTGCACCCCGCCGCGGAGACCGTCGCCGGCTACCCGGCCGTCCGCTCGATCGGCGAGCTGCCGTCCGGCGTCGACGTGGCGATCATCGGCCTCGGCGCCGCCAACGTGTCCGGGGTCGTGCGCGAGCTGCACGAGGCCGGGATCCCCGGTGCGATCGCGTGGGCCGGCGGGTTCAGCGAGAACGGTCCCGAGGGCGAGCGGCTGCAGGCCGAGCTGGCCGCCACGGTCCGGGAGACCGGTGTGCGGCTGATCGGGCCCAACTGCCTCGGCGTGGTCAACACGGCGATCGGGTTCACGGGCACGTTCGCGACCTGGCTGCGTGGCGCCGACAAGCTGCTGACCAGCGGCATCGCCATGGTCAGCCAGAGCGGCGGGCTCGCGGCCAACGCGCACGCGTGGTCGCAGGAGTCCGGCATCGGTTTCCGGTACATGATCAGCACGGGCAACGAAGTCGACCTCGGGGTCGTCGACCTGCTCGAGACCGTGGTCGAGGACCCGGGCACCGAGATCGTGCTGGCGTACCTGGAAGGCGTGCGCGACGGCCGGCGGTTCGCGAAGATGCTGCGCCGGGCGCGCGAGCTCGGCAAGCCGGTGCTGGTGCTGAAGGTGGGCCACTCGGCCGCGAGCGCGGCGGCCATCGCCGCGCACACCGGAGCGTTGGCCGGCGAGACGCGGGTGTGGGACGCGTTGCTGGAGGCGGAAGGTGCCGTGCAGGTGCATTCCGTGGAGCAGCTGCTCGAGACCGCCGGGTACCTCCACGGCCGCGCGGGGCTGCCGCCGCTGCGGGGCCGCCGGGTCGTGATCATGGGCCATGGCGGGGGTGCCGGGGTGCTGGCGTCCGACCAGTGCGCGTTGGCCGGGCTGGAAGTTCCCGCGCTGTCGGCGGAAACGCGGGCCGCCTTGGCGCCGACGATGCCGGAGATCGCGTCGACGAAGAACCCGGTCGACCTCACGCCCGAGGCGTACGTGCAGGAGAAGTGGCGCTCGCAGCTGTCGTCCACGTTGGCCGCGGTGGCCGCTTCCGGGGAAGCCGATGTGCTGCTGACGCAGTTCAGTGTGGGCGAGATCGTGTACCCCGAGGACATCGCCGGGCCGGTGATCGACCTGCACCGCAAGGGCGAGCTGGCGGTCGCCGTCTACTCGCGCGGCGCGACGGCCGAGGCCGTGAAGCTGTACACGGACGCGGGGCTGCACGTGTTCGACGACCAGCGCGTGGCGGTCGAGACGCTGGGCCTGCTCACGGGTCCGATTCGGACGGACGACGAGGTTTCGCGGACGATCCTGGCCGCCGCGCCGGGGCTGGTGACGCCGGTCGTCGACGCGACGCTGCCCGCCGTGTCGAGTGGCGACGTGGTGGCGGAGCACGAGGTGCACCGGCTGCTGGCGGAGGCGGGCTTCGACGTGCTGCGCGGTGAAACCGCCCACTCGGCCGAGGAAGCCGGGGCGCTGGCGGAGAAACTCGGCTTCCCCGTGGTACTGAAAGCGCTCTCTCCGCAGATCACGCATCGTGCGGCGGTCGGCCTGGTGCGCCTGAGTGTCGGCGATCGGGCCACGGCGGAACAGACGTACCGCGAGCTTGCGGCGCGCACGGAGGCGTTGGGCGCGGATCTGCTGGGTGTGCTCGTGCAGCAGTCCGCCGTCGGCGGCACGGAGCTGCTCGTGTCGGGATTCCGAGACCCGGTGTTCGGGCCGGTCGTGTCGTGCGGCGCCGGGGGAGTGGCGACTGAGCTGATCGACGACGTCAGCTTCGCCCTGGCGCCGTTGGACGAAGCCGCGGCGCTGGCGTTGCTGCGGCGGCTGCGGACCACGGGGAAGTCGAAAGGGCTTTCCCTGCAGGACGCGGGCGCGCGGGCGGTGGCGTTCCTCGTGCGGTTCTCCCGGTTCGTCGAAACCCTGCCGTGGCCGGGTTTCGTGCTGGAGCTGAACCCGGTGTCGGTGACCGCCGACCGCGCGGTGGCGCTCGACGGGCTGCTGGTCGTGAGCGAGGCGGGACAGTGACGGATCTGCTGCTGGCCGGTGGTGAAGTGGTCGACGCCGGGGCCGGGCTTTCCGGACGGCTCGACGTGGCCGTGACCGGCTCGGTCATCACGGCGATCGGGCCCGACCTCGATCGCTCCGGCGCCGCGCGCGTGGTGGACGTGACCGGGAGCCTCGTCACGGCGGGGCTCGTCGACCTGCACACGCACGTGTTCGCGCCCGGCTCGGCGCTCAGCGTGGACCCGGACGTCGCCGGCGTGCTCTCGGGTGTCACGACGGTCATCGACGCGGGCAGCTCCGGCGCGGAGAACTTCGCGGAGTTCAAGGCGCTGCTGCCGTCGTGCCGCACGCGAGTGGTGCCGTTCGTCCACATCGGACGACGCGGGCTCGCGGTGAAACCCGACGTGACCACCGCCGCGGACCTCGACCCCGACGGCGTGCGCCGCGTGCTGGCCGAGAACCCCGGCCTGGTGCGGGGGATCAAGGTGCGCATGGTGTCGCCCGCGTTGCAGGGGCCGGGCCTGGACATGCTCCGGACCGCCCGCGCGGTGGCGCGGGAGGCGGGGGTGCCGCTGATGGTGCACGTGGGCGACATCGGCGGCCTTGCCGGCCCGCGCGTCGGCCCGGAGACGCTCGACCTGCTCGACGCCGGCGACATCGTCACGCACGTCTACACCGCCAACCCCGGCGGGGTGCTGGACGCCGAGGGCGTCGTGCTGCCCGAAGCGCTGGCCGCCGCTTCGCGTGGGGTGCTGTTCGACTCGGCGCACGGCTGCAAGAACCTGTCGTTCGACGTCGCCCGCCGGGTGCTCGACCAGGGGATTCCGCTGCACGCGGTGAGCACGGACATGACGCTCACCGGCCACGGCGAGATCGTCTTCAGCCTCACCGAGGTGCTCAGCCGCTACCTCGCGCTGGGCTTCAGCGTGCCCGAGGTGCTCGCCCTGGCCACGGCGGGCCCGGCCGCGGCCGCCGGCATCGCCGACCGCGCGGGCCGTCTCGAGGTCGGGCGCCCGGCCGACCTGTCGGTGCTCGACCTCGTCTCCGGCGACTGGTCGGTCTCCGACTCGGTGGGCGCTTCGCTGCGGCTGGACCGCGCGTTCGTGCCCGTGCTGACCGTGCGCGGCGGCGAGGTGGTGGAGCCGGGGGAGGCGCCGCACGCGTGGGGCTGGGCGCCGACGCCGACGGAGCCGGCGAAGGTGCGCTGACCCGGCTCAGCCCGCGTGGAGGCGCGCTTCGGCGCGGGTGGGCTGGAAGAGCTCGACCGGGTTGGCGGACGGATCCTCGATCAGCACCTGCCGTCCGCCGACCCCGTCGACGACCGGGCCGCGGAACGCCACCCCGGCCGCGCGCAGCCGTGCGACCTCGGCGTCGAGGTCCTCGACCTGCAGCGCGAACCGGTTCCAGCCGCCCGGCTCGGGCACCCGCCCGTCCGGCAGGGCCTGGCCGCCGCCGGGCCCGCCTCCCGGCGCGCTGAGCAGCAGCCGCAGCTCACCGCGGTCGAGCATCGCGAAGGCCGGAGCGGGGTGCATCACCTCGGTGAACCCGAGGTGGTCGCGGTAGAACCCGATCGCGGCGTCGACGTCGTCCACGAAGTAGCGGACGCTGACTGTGCCCATGGCAGCCTCCCGAAGGACTCACGATACCTACGCCCGGCTGAAGCGCGCGCCCCATTCGTGTACGCGTTCCTGCAGTTCCGGTGGTGTCACCACGCGGAAGTCGGCGCCGGTGACGCCGAGGGCGAGCATGGGCCAGTCCAGGGAGTCGGCGGTCATCAGGACCCGGCATTGCCCACCGTCCAGCTCCTCGACCGTGGTCCACTGGCCGATGCGTTCGCGCACGGTGGTGGCCGGCGCGGCCACGACGACCTCCACCCGGTACGGCCGCGCGACGTTGTCGAGGCCGGCGCGGACGAACTCGGCGGCGTCGGCCGCGGGCAGCTCGCGCGGGCGGAACGGGGCGCCGGTGCCGCGGGGGTCGCTGAGGCGGTCGACCCGGAAGCTGCGCCAGTCGTGGCGGGTGAGGTCGTAGGCGACGAGGTACCAGCGGCGGCCCACCGGGACGAGGCGAAGCGGCTCGACGTGCCGGTCGGTCTGCCGGCCACCCGCAGCGGTGTAGGCGAACCGCAGCCGTTCGTTGTCGCGGCACGCCAGGGCGATGGCCGTGAGCACACCGGGGTCGACGCTGGGGCCGGGCGTGCCGTTCCAGCCGAGCGGCACGGTCATCGCGCGCAACGCGTCGACGCGCCGGCGCAGGCGGGCCGGCATCACCTGCACCACCTTCGCCAGCACGCGCAGCGACGACTCCGCGATGCCCTCGACCGAACCCTGCGCGGCCGCCTGCAGGCCCACCGCGAGCGCCACGGCCTCCTCGTCGTCGACGACCAGCGGCGGCAGCGTCGCGCCCGGCGCGAGCTGGTAGCCGCCGTCGACGCCGCGCTGCGCCTCGACGGGATACCCCAGCTCACGCAGCCGGTCGACGTCACGGCGCAGCGTGCGGATCGACACCTCCAGGCGACCGGCCAGCTCGTGGCCGGGCCAGTACCGGTGCGTCTGCAGCAACGACAGCAACCGCAGGGTTCGCGAGCTCGTGTTGGCCATGAATCCAGATTCTCTCCTATTGAGGTCACAAAGTGGCCGGAATGGGTTTTACCTTAGGTTTGGCCACAGACACCGATGAGAGGACGAAGCCGTGAACGAGACCCTGACGACCGCCGTGACCACGGGCGAGCGCGCCGACCTGCTGGCGATGCTGGGCAAGCACCGCCACTTCCTGCGGTTCACCACGCGCGACCTCACCGACGACCAGGCCCGCCGGCGGACCACGGCCAGCGAGCTCACCCTCGGCGGCCTCATCAAGCACGTGGCCTCGGTGGAACGCGGCTGGGCGGAGTTCATCGTGCAGGGCCCGTCGGCCATGCCGGACTTCTCGGAGATGACCGAAGCCGACTTCGCCGAGCGCGCCAACGACTTCACCCTGCTGCCGGGCGAGACGCTGGCCGGCGTGCTGGCCGCCTACGCCGATGTAGCCGCCAAGACCGACGAGCTCGTCGCCACGCTGCCCGACCTGGGCGCGACCCAGCCGCTGCCGAAGGCCCCCTGGTTCGAGGCGAACGCGAGCTGGTCGGCGCGGCGGGTGTTCATGCACATCATCGCCGAGACCGCCCAGCACTCCGGCCACGCCGACATCATCCGCGAGTCCCTGGACGGCGCGAAGAGCATGGGCTGAACCTCAGGCGCGCCGGTAGCGCATTTCGAAGTCGTGCTTCCAGTCTTCGCCCGGCATCGCCATTTCCCACGCGCCGTCGATGCGGGTGCGGTCTGCGCTGAAGGTGCCGGTGAAGCGCTGGCGGAAGTTCAGGGGTGAGAAGTCGGCGGTTTCGCGCAGCAGTGTCCAGACGCCGTCGCGGAAGGTCATCGCGTAGAGGCGGCTCACGCCGCGGGCGTCGTGGTAGTGCTGGGTGAACGTGCCGTCGTCGTGGGCGGCGATGACGGAGAAGCTGTCCGGGGCCTCGGGCACCGGGACTTCGGTGCGCTGCGTGAGGTAGCGGCCGTCCAGGATCGGCTCGAAGACGCACCGGGCGACGGGCGGGGGCTGGTCGGCGGGTGCGTGCGGGAACAGGACGCCGACTGTCCACTCGCCGAGGAACGGGGCCAGGTCGTCGATGCTCACGCGGTGCCTCCAGGGTCAGCCGGTGCGGTCACCGAAGGATTCCAGGAGCACGCGCAGGGCGTCGGCGAGGGCGGCCTGCGCGTGCGGGTCGAGGGCGTCGAGCACCCGGTGCTCCGTGTCGAGGTGGTCGGGCAGCGCGCGGTCGATCAGCGCCCGGCCTTCGACGGTGAGGGCGACGACGATGCCGCGGCCGTCGGTTTCGCTGCGGCTGCGGGCGATCAGGCCGCGGTCCTCGAGGCGGTCGAGCCGTTGCGTCACGGCGCCGGAGGTGACCATGGCCGTGCGCATCAGCTCGGTCGGAGTGAGGCGGTGGGGCGGGTCGCTGCGGCGCAGCGTGGCGAGCACGTCGAACGACGCCGCGTCGAGGCCGTGCTTGGCGAACGTGCGGGCCAGCTCGGTGTCGATCAGGCGCGACACCCGCTTCAGCCGGCCGATCACGGCCATCGGGGACACGTCGAGGTCCGGGCGCTGCGCAGCCCACTGCGCGAGCACGGAATCCACGTGGTCGGCCATGCCGTCAGCCTAATGGGTGGCTTAGCCGTGAGGTACGTCAGCGATCCGTCGAAGTTGTTTAGTGGTGAGCTACTTTGGCCAGGTGGCCGACTCCCGGACCAGCACCGACACGGTTCGCGGCTCTGCCGCGGGGATCCCGGGCCGTGAAAAAATCTTGGTGGCCGGTATCGTCCGCGCGGTGGCGGAGGCAGGGGCGCGGCGGCGCGGGCTGGCGGTGGTGCTGCTCGTGCTCGCGGTGGCCGCGACGGCGTGCGCGGCTTCGGACGCGGCGATCGGGCGGCTGGGCGAGGTCGTGCGCACGGCGTCGGGCCCGGTCCGCGGCACGGTGACACCGGATCACCGCGTGTTCCAAGGGATTCCGTACGCGGCGCCGCCGGTCGGCGAGCGCCGCTGGCAGCCGCCGGCCCCGCCCGCGTCGTGGACCGCCGAGCGCGACGCCACGGCCCCCGGCCCGCGTTGTCCTCAGGGCACCACGGCCGGCACGAGTGAAGACTGCCTGTACCTCAACGTCTGGACGCCGCCGGTTTCCACGGTGAAACGCCCGGTGCTCGTCTGGATCCACGGCGGCGCCTTCCTCGACGGCGGCGGCGACCGCTACGACGCCACCCGGCTGGCCGTGCGCGGCGGGGTGGTCGTCGTGACGATCAACTACCGCCTGGGAGCGCTGGGTTTCCTCGCCGACCCGGCCCTGGGCGCGCAGCCGGGCAACTACGGTTTCCTCGACCAGCAACAGGCCCTGCACTGGGTCCACGACAACATCGCGGCCTTCGGCGGCGACCCCGACGCCGTGACCATCGCCGGCGAGTCCGCGGGTGGCATGTCGGTGTGCGACCACCTCGTGGCCCCGGGTTCCCGCGGTCTCTTCCGCGCGGCGATCGTCCAAAGTGCTCCGTGCCAGGCCCAGGCCGGCCTTGCCGCGGCGGAAAAGTCCAGTGTGGACTATTCGACGGCCCGCGGTTGCGCCGACCGCGCGACGGCCGCCGCCTGCCTGCGTGCGCTTCCGGTGGCGAAGCTGGCCACCGCCCCCGTCTACTACTCGCTGGCCGGCATCGGGATCCCCGGCCCGGCCACCGGTGGCACGGTCCTGCCGGCCGACCCGGTCACGGCCGTCCAGCACGGCTCCGCCGCTCCCGTCCCGGTGCTCATGGGCACCACCCACGACGAGTTCACCTACTTCCTCGCCCAGCAGCTCGCGGCCGGCGCCCCGCCCATCACGCCGGCCGGCTACCCCGCCGCCCTGGCCCGCTACTTCCCCGACGCGACGGCCGTCGCGGCCGAATACCCACCGTCCTCCTTCGGCGGCAACGCCTCCCGCGCCTACGCGGCGGCCGTCACGGACTCGTCCTTCGCCTGCGTCGCCGACCAGCTGTCGCACTCCCTGCCGTCGGTCTGGCGCTACGACTTCACCGACGCCACGTCCCCGGCCGCCACCGGCGTCCCGGCCCCCTTCCCCCTCGGCGCGGCCCACACGTTCGAACTCCCGTACCTCTTCGACCTCGACGGCCACCCCGCCGCCCTCACCCCCGCGCAGAAGTCCCTGTCCGACCAGATGGTCGACGCCTGGGCGGCCTTCGTCCACGGCAGCCCCCTGCCGACGTGGCCGGCCGGCTCGGTCGTCACCCTCGCCGCCGACGGCCTCCACCCCGATCCCGCCTTCGCCACCGACCACCACTGCCCGTTCTGGCACGCGAACACCCCGTGACTCCCTGACGCATCTGCTCTGCGACGCGCGGGTGTTTTCGGTGTCGTTGCACGTTCGGCCCCCTGCCGCGCTCCTACTGTCGAACGGCTTGCGCAGGGGAGGGGGAGCGACAGCAGGATGACGGAGCAGACGCCCGTGCCGGACCGGCTCGGGGCCACCGGCGGCGAGTTCGGCGATGCACTGCGGCAGCCGGCCGGCCCCACGTCGGCGAACATCCTCCGCGCGGGGAGCGCGGACATCGTCGCGGCGGCGGCGAAGGGGGACCGGGAGGCGGTTCGACAAGTTCTGTCGGCCGCACGACACGTCGCGGTGCGGTATTGCCGGGCGCGGATCGGGCGGCAGGACGGCACCTTCGCGACCGCCGACAGTGCCGCGAACGAAGTCTGCGCGGCGGTGCTGCGGGCGTTGCCGTCGCAGATCGGTGCCGAGCGCTCGTTGCTCGGTTTGGTGTGTGCCCTCGCGCGGGGAGAAGTCGACCACGTCGGGCGCGAAACCCGGCAGGAGGCGCTCGACCCCATGCGGGTCCTGCCCGACCGGCAGCGTGAGATCCTCGTCCTTCGCGTCATCATCGGGCTGTCCGCCGAAGAGACCGCCGAGGCGCTGGGCCTCACCGCCGGCGCGGTCCGGGTGCAGCAGCACCGGGCGCTCGGCCGGTTGCGCAAGGCGCTCAACGCCGGCTGAGGCACCATGGCCCCATGACCGTCACCGCCGCCGAGCTCGGCCGGGCGCTGGAAAGCGTCGAGAGCACCCTCCGGCCCACCGTCACCCGGGACTGGACCGCCAGAGCCGGTGAGCTCGACTGGGACTGCCGCCAGACCGCGGAGCACGTTGGGGACGTCCTGATGTCCTACGCGGCCCAGGTGGTCAGCCTGCCGCAGGACCACTACGTGCGGTTCCTCGCCAAGGCCGACAAAGGGGCCACGCCACAAGAACTCCTGGAGTTCGCCCTCACCGGCGGCCGCCTGCTCCAAGCGGCCGTGAGCGCGAGCAAGGAGGACGCCCGCGCCTACCACCCGACCGGGAACGCCGATCCCGCCGGCTTCGCCGCCATGGGCTGCGCCGAGCTGCTGCTGCACGGCGAGGACCTGGCGACCGGCCTGGGCACCCGGCTCGACCCGCCGCGTGAGGTCTGCGCGAACGTCGTCGCGCGGCTGTTCCCCGGCGAGGCGCCGGCGTCCGATCCGTGGGACGGTCTCCGGTGGTGCGCGGGCCGCATCGCCTTGCCGGGCAGGTCACGGCGGGCGGAGTGGAAGTGGCGGGGTGCGCCGCCGGGGGAATGACCGTCCCGGAGTGTGAACGGTGGCTGCCTGTAACAAGGGGATCCGGTAGTCTCGAGTACCGAGGTCGAGAGGCGCTGCAACGGACCACGTGAGTCCGCCACGCTCGGCCGGCTCCACCGTGAACCGAAGGGCGCCTCCGTGACTACGACGGAGGTGGCATGACCCAGCAGCTGCGAGACTTGCTCGACCAGCGCATTGCCGTGCTGGACGGCGCATGGGGCACGATGCT
Organism: Amycolatopsis sp. NPDC047767; assembly: GCF_040704195.1. Lineage (NCBI taxonomy): Bacteria > Bacillati > Actinomycetota > Actinomycetes > Pseudonocardiales > Pseudonocardiaceae > Amycolatopsis > Amycolatopsis sp. NPDC047767. The sequence continues at coordinate 14,039 of NZ_JBEYSJ010000034.1, read as the reverse complement.
GCAGGGCGCCGGTCTGACGCCCGAGGACTACCGCGACGAGTGGCTCGAGGGACACCCCAAGGACGTCACCGGCGACCCGGACCTGCTGAACCTCACCCGGCCCGACGTAATCCTCGACGTCCACCGCCAGTACCTGGCCGCGGGCGCGGACATCACGACCACCAACACCTTCACGGCCACCAGCATCGGCCAGGCCGACTACGGCCTCCAGGACCACGTCCGCGAGATGAACCTGCGCGCGGCCGCCCTGGCGCGCCAGGCGGCCGACGAGTTCGGCGGCCGCTTCGTGGCCGGCTCGATCGGCCCGCTCAACGTCACGCTGTCCCTCTCGCCGCGCGTCGAGGACCCGGCGTTCCGCGCGGTGACGTTCGAGGAGGTCAAGGCCTCCTACGCCGAGCAGATCCAGGCGCTCGCCGACGGCGGCGTCGACCTGCTGCTCATCGAGACGATCTTCGACACCCTCAACGCCAAGGCCGCCATCACGGCCGCGCGCGAGGTCGCGCCGCACCTGCCGCTGTGGATCTCCGTGACGATCGTGGACCTGTCGGGCCGCACGCTCTCGGGCCAGACCGTCGAGGCGTTCTGGAGCTCCATCGCCCACGCGGAACCGCTGGTCGTCGGCGTGAACTGTTCGCTCGGTGCCGCCGAGATGCGCCCGCACGTCGAAGAGCTGGCGAAGATCGCGGGCACCTACACCGCGTGCCACCCCAACGCCGGCCTGCCCAACGCGTTCGGCGGCTACGACCAGACGCCCGACGAGACCGGCGGCATGCTCGGCGAGTTCGCGGGCGAGGGCATGGTCAACATCGTCGGCGGCTGCTGCGGCACCACGCCCGCGCACATCGCGAAGATCGCCGAAGCCGTGCAGGGCCTGGCACCGCGCGAGGTGCCCGAGCCGGCGCACCGCTCGCGCTTCAGCGGGCTGGAGCCGTTCACGATCGGCGAGGACACCGGTTTCGTGATGATCGGCGAGCGCACCAACGTCACCGGGTCCGCGAAGTTCCGCCGCCTCATCGAGGGCGACAACCACCAGGCCGCGGTCGACGTCGCGCTGGAGCAGGTGCGCGGCGGCGCCAACCTGCTCGACGTGAACATGGACGCCGACCTGCTCGAGTCCGAGCAGGCGATGACCACGTTCCTCAACCTCATCGCCACCGAGCCCGAGGTCGCGCGCATCCCGGTGATGATCGACAGCTCGCGCTGGAGCGTGCTCGAAGCCGGCCTGCGGTGCGTGCAGGGCAAGGGCGTGGTCAACTCCATCAGCCTCAAGGAGGGCGAGGGCCCGTTCCTGGAGCAGGCCCGCCGCATCCGCGACTACGGCGCCGGGGTCGTGGTGATGGCCTTCGACGAGAAGGGCCAGGCCGACACCGCGCAGCGCAAGGTGGACATCTGCGCCCGCGCCTACGACCTGCTCACGCAGCAGGCCGGATTCGCGGGCGAGGACATCATCTTCGACCCCAACGTGCTGGCCGTCGCCACCGGCATCAGTGAGCACAACGGCTACGCCAAGGCCTTCATCGAGGCCCTGCCGCAGATCAAGGAACGCTGCCCCGGCGCGCACACGTCCGGCGGCATCTCGAACCTGTCGTTCTCCTTCCGCGGCAACGACGTGGTGCGTGAGGCGATGCACTCGGCGTTCCTGTTCCACGCCGTGCGCGCGGGGCTCGACATGGGCATCGTCAACGCAGGCCAGCTCGCCGTCTACGAGGACATCCCGAAGGACCTGCTGGAGCTCGTCGAGGACGTGCTCTTCGACCGGCGCGAGGACGCGACCGACCGGCTCGTCGAGTTCGCCGACACGGTGAAGGGCAGCGGCACCAAGCGTGTCGTGGACCTGTCGTGGCGCGAAGGCCCGGTCACCGAACGGCTCTCGCACGCGCTCGTGCACGGCATCGTCGACTTCATCGAGGCCGACACCGAAGAGGCGCGTCAGCAGTTCGACCGGCCGCTCGAGGTGATCGAGGGCCCGCTGATGGACGGCATGAAGATCGTCGGCGACCTGTTCGGCTCCGGCAAGATGTTCCTGCCGCAGGTCGTGAAGAGCGCCCGCGTGATGAAGCGGTCCGTGGCCTACCTCGAGCCGTACATGGAGGCGGAGAAGGAGAAGATGCGCCTCGAAGGCCGCATCGACACCTCCCGCGGCCAGGGTAAGGTCGTGCTCGCCACGGTGAAGGGCGACGTGCACGACATCGGCAAGAACATCGTCGGCGTGGTGCTGGGCTGCAACAACTACGAGGTGATCGACCTCGGCGTGATGGTCCCGGCCGCGCAGATCCTGGACACGGCGGTGGCCGAGAGCGCCGACGTGATCGGGCTTTCCGGGCTGATCACGCCCTCGCTCGACGAGATGGTCAGCGTGGCCACGGAGATGCAGCGCCGCGGGCTGAAGCTGCCGCTGCTCATCGGCGGCGCCACCACCTCGAAGCAGCACACGGCGGTGAAGATCGCGCCGGTCTACGACCACACCACCGTGCACGTGCTCGACGCGTCGCGCGTGGTGGGCGTGGTGTCCGACCTGCTCGACACCGACCGTTCCGACGTGCTCGACGCCGCCAACCGCGCCGAGCAGCAGCGCCTGCGCGAGCAGCACGAGAACCGCCACGCGACGCCGTTGCTCACCGTCGAGCAGGCCCGCGCGAACCGCGAGGAGGTGTCGTTCGACGACGTGCCCGTGCCGGAGTTCACCGGCGTGCGCGTGGTCGAGCCGACGATCGCCGAGCTGCGCGAGATGGTCGACTGGCAGTTCCTGTTCCTGGCCTGGGAGCTCAAGGGCAAGTACCCGGCGATCCTGGAGCAGCCCGTCGCGCGCGAGCTCTTCGACGACGCGACCGCGCTGCTCGACGAGATCATCGCCAACGGCTCTTTCACCGCCCGCGGCGCGTACGGCTACTGGCCCGCCCACGCCGAGGGCGACGACATCCTGCTGGACGGCGAGTACGCCGGCCGCGGTTTCCCCATGCTGCGCCAGCAGACGAAGAAGCCCGAAGGCCGCGCCAACCGCTGCCTGGCCGACTACCTCGCGCCTTCCGGCGACCACCTCGGCGGCTTCGCCGTGGCCATCCACGGCGCCGAGGAGCTGGCCCACCACTACGAAGCCGAGCACGACGATTACCGCGCCATCATGGTCAAGGCCCTGGCCGATCGCCTGGCCGAGGCGTTCGCCGAGTACATCCACCTGGAGGCCCGCCGCCGCTGGTTCGAGCCCGACGCGCAGCCGAAGCTGGAAGACCTGCACGCCGAACGCTTCCGCGGCATCCGCCCGGCCCTGGGCTACCCCGCGAGCCCCGACCACAGCGAGAAGAAGGACCTCTTCGACCTGCTCGGCGCCCGCGAGCTCGGCATCGGCCTCACCGAGTCCTACGCGATGACCCCGGCCGCCGCCGTCAGCGGCCTGATCTTCGCGCACCCCGAGTCCCGCTACTTCACCGTCGGGCGCCTCGGCCGCGACCAGGTCGAGGACTACGCGCGCCGGCGCGGCCTGGACCTCGACGAGGTCGAGCGGTGGCTGCGGCCGAACCTCGCGTACTGACCCGGAACCACGGCCGGCGCGGGGTGCCCCGCGTCGGCCGTGTCCGGTTCCGGTAGTCCGAACGGGCGCGAACGGGACGAAACAACCTGGCGCAGCGCCCGGAAAGGCAGCCCGGACCTGCGCAAAGGCGGTGCTGCGGTTACCTTTTCCCCGTGCGTGGATTGAGTGCGGTGAGGTTCGGGGCGGTGGCGCTCCTCGTGGTGGTCGCGGCGGGCGCGGTGGTGTCGGCGGCCGGCAACGCGTGGTGGTGGTTCCTCGCCGGGCCGCTGCTGGTGCCGGCGGTGGTCGGGGTGTACGACTTGGTGCAGCGCAAGCATTCGGTGCTGCGCAACTACCCCGTGCTCGGCCACGCGCGGTTCCTGCTGGAGGCGATCCGTCCGGAGCTGCAGCAGTACTTCATCGAGCGCAACTTCGACGGGCGCCCGTACGACCGCGACGTGCGCAACATCGTCTACCAGCGGGCGAAGGGCACCGTCGCGGAGGAACCGTTCGGCACCGAGCGCGACGTGTACGCCGACGGCTACGAGTTCCTCGTGCCCTCCATGGCGCCGGTCAAGCAGGTGGAGACGCCGCCGCGCGTGCGGATCGGCGGGCCGGACTGCACGAAGCCGTACGACATGGCGTTGCTGAACGTGTCGGCGATGAGTTTCGGCAGCCTTTCCGCCAACGCGATCCTCGCGCTCAGCAAGGGCGCCGCGCTCGGCGGGTTCGCGCACGACACGGGCGAGGGCGGCCTGTCGGAGTACCACCTGCGCGGCGGGGGAGACCTGATCTGGGAGGTCGGCACCGGCTACTTCGGCTGCCGCACCTCCGACGGCGACTTCGACCCGGCCGTGTTCGCCGACAAAGCGCAGCACGACAACGTGAAGTGCGTGTCGCTCAAGCTTTCCCAGGGTGCGAAGCCCGGGATCGGCGGCGTGCTGCCGGGGTCGAAGGTCAACGCCGAGATCGCCCGGGTGCGTGAGGTGCCGATCGGGCAGACCGTGATTTCCCCGCCGTACCACCGCGTTTTCTCCACGCCGCGCGAGCTGGTGCACTTCGTCGCGCGCATGCGTGAGCTCTCGGGCGGCAAGCCCACCGGTTTCAAGCTGTGCGTGGGCTCGCGGCGGCAGGTGCTGGCGCTGTGCAAGGCGATGGCGGACGAGAACGTCACGCCCGACTTCATCGTCGTCGACGGTTCCGAAGGTGGCACCGGCGCCGCGCCGCTGGAGTTCGCCGACCACCTCGGCACGCCGCTGACCGAAGGCCTCATCACCGTCCACAACGCACTCGTCGGTGCCGGCCTGCGCGACCGCATCCGCTTGGGCGCCAGCGGAAAGGTCGCCACGGGCGCCGACCTCGTGAAGCGGTTGATCCAAGGCGCCGACTACACCAACGCCGCGCGGGCGATGATGTTCGCCGTCGGGTGCATCCAGTCGCAGCGCTGCCACACCAACAAGTGCCCGGTCGGCGTCGCCACGCAGGACCCGCGGCGCGGGCGCGCGCTCGACGTCGGGGACAAGTCGCAGCGGGTGCAGCGCTACCAGCACTCGACCGTCGCCGGGGCGCTGCAGATCATGGCCGCGATGGGCGTGTCCGACCCGGCCGACCTCGCGCCGCACCAGCTGCGCCGCCGCCTCGACCCGCACGTGGTGCGCTCCTACGCCGAGCTGTACGAGTGGCTGGAGCCGGGGCAGCTGCTCGCCGAGCCGCCCGAGGAGTGGGCCGTCGACTGGAAGGCCGCGGACCCCGACCGGTTCACCGTGTAGCGGGACACTCCGGCATGTCCGGCATAGGCCGCACGATGCCGCCGGGCTAGGGTGGGCGGAGGTTGAAAAGACAGCCTTCGAGCCCCGGTGTGGATTCGTCCGCGCCAGGGCTCTCCTTCGTGTCGCCGTGACCCCGTGGGCGGGGCGGGGTCGGAGTCGGCGCGTTTCCCGAAAGGCTGAGTGTTCTGTCTGACACAGTGGAGCGGGACGCCTCGCCGGTCGTCCCCAGAGCCGATCCGGCCGCGCCGGGTTCGCGGTTGCGTGTGCTCCTGATCGAAGACGACGACGGCGACGCCCTGATCGTCGAGGAGATGCTGGCCGACGCGTCGGTGCCGGCCACCCTCGCCCGGGCGCGCACGCTCGCCGAGGCGCTCAAGGGCCCGGTCGTGGCCGACTGCATCCTGCTCGACCTCCAGCTCCCCGACGCCATGGGCCTCACCGGGCTCACGCGGCTGCGCCAGCACGCGCCCGGCACCGCCGTGGTGGTGCTGACCGGGCAGAACGACGAGACCACCGGGGTCGCCGCCGTCGCGGCGGGCGCCCAGGACTACCTCGGCAAGAACCAGGTCGACGGCCCGCTGCTGGGCAAGGCGCTGCGCTACGCGTGGGAACGCAAGCGCACCGAGCAGGTGGAGCAGCAGCTGCTGCAGCAACAGCTGCTGGCCAGCGAGAACTCGCGCCTGGAACGCGGCCTGCTGCCCACCCCGCTGCTCGCCGACCCGCACCTGGAGCTGGCGTCGAAGTACCGCCCGGGCCGCAACGGCTCCCTGCTGGGCGGCGACTTCTACGACGCCGTGGAGCTCACCGACGGCACGGTGCACCTGGTGATCGGCGACGTCTGCGGCCACGGCCCGGACGAGGCCGCCCTCGGCGTCGCGCTGCGCATCGCGTGGCGCGCCCTGGTGCTCGCCGGCATGCCGATGGCCGACGTGCTCGCGACGGTCGAGCGCGTCCTCGTGCACGAGCGGATCCGCCCGCTGTTCGCGACGCTGTGCACGGTCGTCGTCGCCCCCGACCGCCGGTCGGCGCGGATGAGCCTCGCCGGCCACCCGCCCCCGCTGCTGATCAGCCGCGACGGCACCGGCCGCCTGCTGCCCGGCGACAAGCTGGGCGTGCCGCTCGGCGTCGTCCCGGACGCGCGCTGGGACCCGCTGGACGTCGCCCTCGAGCCCGGCTGGTCGCTCGTGCTCTACACCGACGGCATCTTCGAAGGCCGCGTCGGCGGTGGCGCGGAGCGCCTCGGCCACGAGGAGATGGCGCGCCTGCTCGTCGCGCTCCTGCGCGAGGCCGGCCCGGACACCGATCACGGCGTGGTGCTCGACCGGCTCATCACCCGCGTCGAGGAGCTCAACGCCGGACCGCTCGACGACGACGTCGCCCTCACCATGCTCACGCACCTGGCCGAGGAGCAGCGATGAGCGGCTCCGGGCGGGCGCAACCGCACTGGCCGATCCGCCGGTGGGTCTCGGTGGTCGGGGTCGTCGAGGCGGTGCTCCTGCTGGCGGCCGTCGCGGGCGGAGTCCTCGCGGTGGGCAACCTCAACGACGCGCGCAGCCGCCTGCTCGACCAGAGCGGCCCGCAGCTGCTGCAGGCCAACGCGCTTTCGCAGGCACTGCTCAACCAGGAGACCGGCGTCCGCGGGTTCCTGCTCACCGGCCAGCGCTCGTTCCTCGACCCCTACCTGGCCGGCCGCTCGCAGCAGGACGCCGCCGTGAGCGAGCTGCGCCGCCTCGGCGCCCTGCCCGGTACCCAGGTCGGCGACGACCTCGAATCCGTGCTGCGTGCCGCTCGCGCGTGGCAGGCGGCGGTCACCACACCGACGGCTCCCGGCGCGCCGCCGCCCGGTGTCGGCGCGGCCGACACCGGCAAGGCGTTGTTCGACCGGGTCCGGGCCACCCTCGACACGCTCTCCGCGCACGTGTCCGCCGCGCGCGACGTCGGCCGGGCCGACCTCAACGGTGCCGCCACGCAGCTCACCGTGCTGCTGCTCGTGATCGCCGGGCTCGTGGTGATCCTGTTCGTGCTGCTGTGGATCTGGCTGCGCCGGGTGATCACGGTGCCGATCATGCGGCTGGCCGCCGAGGTCCGCGCGGTGTCCGACGCCGACGACATCCACCGGCCCGTGCGCGGCAGCGGCCCGCGGGAGCTCGTGGAGCTCGGCGCCGACGTCGACGCGATGCGCCTGCGGATCGTCGGCGAGGTCAGCGAGCTGGAGCACGCGCACGAGCTGCTCGACACCCGCACGCAGGAGCTCGAACGGTCCAATTCGGACCTCGAGCAGTTCGCCTACGTCGCCTCGCACGACCTGCAGGAGCCGCTGCGCAAGGTGGCGAGCTTCTGCCAGCTGCTCGAACGCCGCTACAAGGGCCAGCTCGACGAACGCGGCGAGCAGTACATCGCCTTCGCCGTCGACGGCGCGAAGCGCATGCAGAACCTCATCAACGACCTGCTGTCCTTCTCCCGCGTGGGCCGCCGCGCGGGGGAGATGACCGTGGTGGACACCGGGAAGCTGCTCGACGACGCGCTCGGCAACCTCGAGCCCGTGATCGAGGAGACCGGCGCGCGGATCGAGCGCGGCGAGCTGCCCGAGGTGCGGGGCGAGGGGCCGTTGCTCACCGCTGTGCTGCAGAACCTGGTCAACAACGCGCTGAAGTTCCACGGCGAAGCCCCGCCCGTCGTCCGCGTGAGCGCGGAACGCGAGGGCGAGGAGTGGCTGTTCTCCGTGTCGGACAACGGGATCGGCATCGAGGCGCAGTACGCCGAGCGGATCTTCGTGATCTTCCAGCGGCTGCACAGCAAGTCGGCCTACGGTGGGACCGGGATCGGGCTCGCGATGTGCCGCAAGATCGTGGAGTTCCACGGCGGGCGCATCTGGCTCGACACCGACGTGACCGAAGGCAGCCGCTTCCGCTTCACCCTGCCCGTGCTCGAAGCCGCGCCCCAGCCCGCGGCGGACACCGGGCACACCGAGCCCCTGATCGAGACCCGGACCGGGAACGAGGACGCATGACCGAAACCATGGCCCCCATCGACATCCTGCTCGTCGAGGACGACCCCGGCGACGTGCTGATGACGCAGGAGGCGTTCGAGCACCACAAGATCCGCAACGCGCTCTACGTGGTGGCCGACGGGGTCGAGGCGCTGCAGTTCCTGCGCCGCGAGGACCAGTACGCCGACGCGCCGCGCCCGGGCCTGATCCTGCTGGACCTCAACCTGCCCCGGAAAGACGGGCGCGAGGTGCTCGCCGAGGTGAAGGCGACGCCGGAGCTGCGCAGCATCCCGGTCGTGGTGCTGACGACATCGGAGGCGGAGGAGGACATCCTGCGCAGCTACGACCTGCACGCCAACGCGTACGTGACCAAGCCCGTGGACTTCGACCGGTTCGTGGAGGTCGTGCGCCAGATCGACGATTTCTTCGTCACCGTCGTGAAGCTGCCGCGCTGAGCACCGGCAGTGGCGCGCTCGGCGGCGATCCTGCACGATGGGATCTCGTGACGTCTTCTCCCCGGGATGTGCCCGAATCCGGCGACCTGCTGGTCACGGTGCGGTGGCACGGGCGGGCCGCCGTGGTGACCGTCGCGGGCGAGATCGACCTCGTCACCGCGCCCGAGCTCGACGAGATCGTGACCGGGGTGGTCGACGAGCGTCCCGAGGCGCTCGTGGTCGACCTGCGCCAGGTCACCTTCCTCAGCTCGGCCGGCCTGCAGGTGCTGGCCGCGGCGCACCAGCGGCTGGAGGAGCGGGGGCTGCGCGTGGTCTCGACGTCGCACGTCACGACGCGGCCGCTCACCAGCACCGGGCTCGACACGTGGATCGGCCTGTTCACCACCGTCGACGAGGCGCTCGCTTCGGGAACGGAGGCGTGAGCGTGGCCCTGCCCGAAGACAGCCCGCCCGTGGACACGCGGCCGGGTCAGACCCCGCTCAGCTGCCGCGACGTCATGGCCGAGCCGGGTGCGCTGCGCGCGCTGCGCCACCGGCTCACGGCGTGGGTGCGTGCGGCGGGCGTGCCCGAGGAACGGGCGCAGGACATCGTGCTCGCCAGTTACGAAGCGCTGGCCAACGTCGCCGACCACGCGTACGGCGGCGACGGGCGGGGGCTGCTCGACCTCGAAGCCGTGGTGCGGGCGGACCGGGTCGAGGTCGTGATCACCGACCACGGGCACTGGCGCGCGCCGGTCGACGACCCGAATCCCGTGTCGCTGCGCGGCCGCGGGCTTCTGCTGCTGCGCGCGAGCGCCGACCACGCCGACATCACGCCCGGTGTCGACGGCACCGTGGTCACCCTCGCGTGGAACCTCGCCCCGGCTCGGTCGGCCTGACGGCTCAGGGGTTGACCGGCTGCGGTTCGGCGGGCTGCCCGGCCGCCCGCCGGCGCAGGAGGAACCGTTGCACCTTGCCGCTGGGGTTGCGCGGCAGTTCGCTCACGAACTCCACCCGGCGCGGGTACTTGTACGGCGCCGCAACGGATTTCGCGAAGTCCTGCAGCTGCTTGACCATCGCGGCGCCGCTGTCCGCGCCTTCGCGCAACACCACGTACGCCGCCACGATCGACCCGCGCGCCTCGTCCGGCGCGGCGACCACGGCGCACTCCAGCACGTCGGGGTGGGCCATGAGGACTTCCTCGACCTCGGGGCCCGCGATGTTGTACCCCGACGACACGATCATGTCGTCGCTGCGGGCGCGGTAGTGGAAGTAGCCGTCGGCGTCGCGCACATACGTGTCGCCGGTGAGGTTCCAGCCGTCCTCCACGAACACGGTCTGGCGGTCGTCGGCGAGGTAGCGGCAGCCCGTGGGGCCCTGCACGGCGAGCCGGCCGGGCGTGCCGTCGGGCACCGGGCGGCCCTCGCCGTCCACGATGCGCGCGCGGAACCCCGGCACGACCCGGCCGGTGGAGCCCGGGCGGGTTTCCTCGTCGGCGGCGGAGATGAACACGTGCAGCATCTCCGTGCTGCCGATGCCGTCGATGAGCCAGCGGCCGGTGGCCTCGTGGAAGTCGACGGCCACGCTCTCCGGCAGCGCCTCGCCCGCCGAGACCGCGCGGCGCAGCGCCGACAGCGAGGCTCTTCGGTCGGAGGCGAGGATCGCGCGGTAGGCCGTGGGCGCGGTGAACAGCACCGTGACGCCGTGGGCCGTCGCGAGGCCGGCCAGCTCCGCCGGGGTCGCGCGTTCGACCAGCAGCGTGGCCGCGCCCGCGTGCAGCGGGAAAACGAGCAGCCCGCCGAGGCCGAACGTGAACGCGAGCGGCGGCGTGCCCGTGAACAGGTCGGTCGGCTCGGGCTTCACGAGGTGGCGCGAGAACGTGTCCGCGATGGCGATGAGGTCGCGGTGGAAGTGCATGGTGGCCTTGGGCCGCCCGGTGGTGCCGGAGGTGAAGGCCAGGATCGCGACGTCGTCGGCGGCCGTCTCGACGTCGGCGAACGTCGGGGGCCGCGTCGCGCAGCGGGCCGCCAGGTCGTCGGGGGAGTCGCCGCCGAAGGCGAGCAGCGGCAGGGCGAACGGCAGCAGGTCCTCGGTGTAGCGGTGGTCGGCCAGCGCGAGCGCAGGGGAGGACGCGTCGACGATCTTGGTCAGCTCGTGCGTGCGCAGCATCGGCATCGTGGTCACGGCGACCGCGCCGGCCTTGAGCACGCCGAGCCAGCATGCGGCGAGCCACGGTGTGTTCGGTCCGCGCAGCAGCACGCGGTTGCCCGGCACCACGCCGAGGCTCACCAGGGTGCCCGCGATCTGGTTGGCGCGCGCGAGGAGTTCGCCGTAGGTCCAGCTGCTCGTCGGCGAGAGCACCGCGGGCCGGTCGGGGCCCCACTGCGCGACCGCTCCGTCGAGCAGGCGGGTTGCGGCGTTGAGCCGATCGGGGTAGTGCAGTTCGGGAAGCTCGAAGAGCAGGTGCGGCCACTGGTCGAAGGGAGGCAAGTTGTCCCGGCAGAACGTATCCGAGTGGGCACTGGGCGTGAGCTGCACGGCTGACCTCATTTCCCGTGGCGGCCGTCAAGAGAACGCCACTGTAATACAATTTACGATCGTCAGGAAGACGCTAGAGCGGCCGAAGGGGGCCGGGCCATGGGTGCGGTCGTGAAACCCGAGGTCGACACGCGCGATCCGGACGAGGCTCGGTCGCGGCTCAGCGACGTCTACTGCCCGCACCGGCTCGACCTCGTCGGCGGCGCACGCGGGTTCGTCTGCCGGCAGAGCTCGCGCGGGTTCGCCAAGGTGCGGCTGTTCGACCTCGTGTACGGCGGGCCCGAGGTGCGCGTGGACCCGGTGCCCTTCGACGACTTCGTGCTCGTCACGCGTCCGCTCAAAGGCCGCTTCGCCGTCCGCTCGACCGCGGAGGGGCTGGTCGGCGCCGGGCCGGGCGCGCTCGTGATGGACGCGTACGGCTCGTACCAGCTGCGGTGGTACGACAGCGCCGAGGTGCTCAACACCGTGCTGGACCGCGACGGGCTCGAACGGATCGCGGCCGAGCTGCGCGGGTGGGACGAACCGCGGCCGGTCCGGTTCGCGCTCGGCGCGCCCGCGTCGGCCGCCGCCGCGCGCCGCTGGGACACCGTGACCCGGCTGCTGCTGGAGGAAACGCGGTCGGACGACGGGATGGCGAACAGCCCGCTGCTCGCCGCGCAGCTGTTCCGGCTCGCGGCGACCGCGCTGCTGGAGGCGTACCCGAGCACGTTCGGCGAACCGCAGGCCGAGCCGGTCGGCCCGGTGGCGCCGGCGGCCGTGCGGCGGGCCGAGGCGTTCATCGAGCTGAATGCCGGCGAGGACATCGGGTTGCTCGAGATCGCGGCCGCCGCGCGGCTGAGCGTGCGCGGGTTGCAGGCCGCGTTCAGCCGCGCGGGCCGGCCGTCGCCCGTGGCGTACCTGCGGGAGACGCGGCTGCGCCGGGCGCACGCCGAGCTGCGCGAGCGGTCGCCGGAGGAGACGACGGTGGCGTCCGTCGCGGCGCGATGGGGCTTCGGCAACGCGGGGCGGTTCAGTGCCGAGCACCGGCGCCTCTACGGCTGTGGGCCGTCGGACACCTTGCGCGGCAACGGATAACCGCGCCGCGCTGTCCGGGAAAAGCCGGTTCGCGCACGGCGGGGGCCGGAGAACGCACGGCGCGTTGACTGCCCGTCGCGTTCCCGAATACTCCGCAGGAGATGTAAGCCACGTCACTGCCGGAGGAGGACCCCCGTGACCGTCGACCAGCTCGAACCGGCGCTCGCTTCCCACTACGAACCGTTGATCAACGGTGAGTTCCGCTCGATCTCCACCGAGACGTTCCCGGCGGTGGACGCCGCGACCGGCGCACAGCTCGCGACGATCACCCGAGGCGGCGCGGCCGACGTCGACGCCGCCGTGGCCGCCGCCCGCGCCGCGTTCCCGAAGTGGGCCGCCACACGGCCCGAGGAGCGGTCGCTGCTGCTGCACCGCCTCGCCGACTGGATCGAGGCCAACGCCGAGCGCCTGGCCGCCATCGACACGATGGACATCGGCCGCACGATCTTCGAAACGCCGCTGGACCACCGGATCGCTGTGGGGCAGTACCGGTTCTTCGCCTCGGCCGCCGTCACGCACGACGGCTGGAACCACCCCGTCGCCGGCGGCTGGGCCATCGCGAAGCGCGAGCCGATCGGCGTCGTCGGGCAGATCATCCCGTGGAACGTGCCCGCGATCATGACGGCGTTCAAGCTCGCCCCGGCGCTCGCGGCGGGCAACACGGTGGTGCTCAAGCCGGACGAGAACGCTTCACTGTCCACTTTGGAACTGTGCACGAAGCTCGCCGAGCTCTTCCCGCCCGGCGTGGTGAACGTCGTGCCGGGCTTCGGCGACGAGGCCGGCGCGGCGCTCACGGCGCACCCGGACGTGGACAAGCTCGCTTTCACCGGCTCCGCGGAGGTCGGCCGGCTCGTCGCCCACGCCGGCGCCGAGCGGCTCGTGCCGGTGTCGCTGGAGCTGGGCGGCAAGAGCCCGAACATCGTGTTCCCCGACATCGAGGACCTCGACCGCGTGATCGACAACGCGACGTTCGCCGCCACCTACTGCAACGGCCAGTCCTGCCTCGCCGGCACCCGCCTGTTCGTGCACGACGACCTGTACGACGACTTCCTGGGCAAGCTCTCCGCGAGCTTCCAGGGCGTCCGCCTCGGCTCCCCGCTCGACCCGGCCACGCGGCTGGGCTGTCTCGTGTCGGAGAAACAGGGCCGGCGCGTGCTGGACTACATCGACTCCGGCCGCTCCGACTCGTCGCTCGTCACCGGCGGCGGCCGCGCGACGGTGTCCGGCAGCGAGCACGGCTGGTTCATCGAGCCGACCGTGTTCGAGACGGAGAACTCCAGCCGCATCGCGCAGGAGGAGATCTTCGGCCCGGTGCTGTCGGTCATCCGCTGGAAGGACTACGACGCGCTCATCGACCAGGCCAACGACGTCGAGTACGGCCTCGCCGCCGGCGTCTACACGACCAACCTGAAGAACGCGATGCGCACGGCCGACCGCCTCCACGCCGGCTCGGTGTGGGTCAACCAGTATTTCAACCTCGTCGACGGCTCGCCCTTCGGCGGCTACAAGGGCAGCGGCCTCGGCCGGGAGTACTGCAAGGAAACGCTGGACATGTACACGCAGCTGAAGTCGATCGTGCTGGCGGAGGAACTGCCGCCGCCGCTCTTCGGCTGACTCCCGTCCACCGCACCCGATGCGGCGTTCGGTGCGTTCAATCACCGCATGGTCACCGTACGACAGTGATCACGCCGGGTTCAACGCCGCAGGTCACGGACGCGTAGATCTACT